>JBEKQS010000111.1:0-16289 GCA_049519475.1 Bryobacteraceae bacterium
AGGTATCGAATGCCATTCACTTGCAAGCCCTTCAGGTTGTAATAAGCGAAGGTGGAGAGGGCGCATCCGGCAGTGACCGATGGGTTCATGGTGGGCGATTCGAAACAGGGGATCAGGCCGATCAGGTTGCTCGACAGAACATACAGCAAGATCACGCCGAAGAAGGCCACGTAGCGGTGAGCGGTGTGGCCCACCTGGTCTTCCGCCTGGTCGCGCACGAACTCATAGAGCAGCTCGAAAATCTGCTGGAATTTGCCCGGCTTGTCTGGAGAGAGCTTGGGCCGGAGCAAGGCAAAGAGCAGCATCAGGCTCGCCACCACCAGGAGTTGCATGACGATGAAATCGGCCCAGGGGCGCGCTTCGGCGTGTCTGCCCACCAGCGCCAGCACGGCATTGCCGGGCGCGGCCAGATAATCGTTAAAAAACCTGGTGATGAAGAGTTCACTTTCGGGCATACACGATCTCGAAGACCACTTCCACGAAGACTGCGGCCGTCAGCACAAAAACCCCCGCCATCACGGCCATCAGACTGATTCTGGAAAGCCTCAATATAACATAGGCGCCGATACCCAAGATCAGATAGCGGAAGCCCAGGACCACGCTGCGATGGCGCGGCTGGACGCCCGTGCCCAGGGCCGCCACCAGTTTGTAAAGCCAATGGAAATTGAGCCCGGAAATGGCCGATCCCAAAAGAAAGCCGGCGCCCCATTGCCAGCCGCGCGCGATCAGCGCGACCAGGGCGCCGAGCAAGCCGATCACCATCATGATGCGGCCGATGCGCCAGGCGGCGCGCTCAAAGCTCAGTTCATCCGGCATCGTCTTCGTTGGAATCCCGCATGATGGTGCGGATCAGTTGCACGAAGCCGGCGACGCTTCCGAGGATCAGGAATACAATCTGCAGCCAGCGCGTGCCGAAGGCTTTGTCCAGGTAGTAGCCGATTGCGTATCCCACGAATGTGGAGACGGGCAACAGGAGCGCGAGCGCGGAATACTCGGCAAAGCGCGCCGCGGTTGTCTTTTTGGGTTTGGCCACCAAAACCAGTCTAGCCCGCATTTCAGTGGCGCACGCACTCGGGCGTGCCGCGCCGGCACTTTTGCCGACGCTTGGACCACTGCTCCGGTTTGACCAAACGAAGCCAATTTCCTGTAACTCTCGACTTTTCTTTTGATCTGGAAGGCGGCTGAGGGAGGTTTGACGAAACGAAGCCAATTTCCCGGGTGTGGCTGGGAGGCGGAACGGTAAGCGGGCCGCTAGCGCGGCCAAGCCCGACCGGGGGTCGGGTTGCAGACCAAGGGGTCTGCCCCACGGCCCCGGTTTGACGAAACGAAGCCAATTATTGGTAAATGGTGGTTTTTCTTTTGGCTTGGAGGGTGCGTGGGTTTGACCAAACGAAGCCAAATTCCCGTAAATGGTGATTTCTTTTGAATTGCGCGGGGACCTGGCTGCTGGAAAGGAACAAAGCCAATCGGGTTGTGATCTGAGAAGTCTCATGCGATTCCACGATAGCGGGCCAGAGGGGTGGAGTCTGAAATTCGAAATTGTAAGTGAATGAAATCAGGGGAAATTGAGGCTAACATTCATCGTGAACGGAAAAGCGGCGTCGGATGACGAGGCGGGCCGGTACGGCACTCACTCCTGGTTGCCTCCAACTTCATCGGGCCAGACGGGAGCAATGCCGGCTGGCGTGCCCGCGCGTCGCGCGGCTTCGAGAACGAGAATCCCCATCTTGGAATGAGACGGTTCGAAGGCGGGCCTCACTTCGAATTCTTCGAGGGCTTCGGTAGTGGTGGGGCCGATGGATCCCACGAAGCATTGGCGGAGTCCGGCGAGCGTGGCCTCCTCGATACCTTCTTCGCGGGCAACGCGGGCCAGGTGCGCAATCTGCACGGCCGTGGTGAAGAGAGCCACCTGGAAGCGGCCGGCGGCGAGCGAGCGGGCGGCTTCGCGCAGCGGAGCGGTGTCTTCCGGCAGAGCGTAGCGGTAGACGCGGATGGCAGCGACTTCGGCGCCCCGGCCGCGCAGAGCTTCGAGGAGTTCCGGATTGGCGCGGCCGTATTCCTGCACGGCGATGCGGCGCTCCGGCCGGCCTTCGGTGACGCGCAGAATTTCGCGCCAGGTGTTGGGCTCGGGCGCGATGATGGCGGGCGCGAGCGACATCTCACGCAGCGCGGCGACGGGCTTGGGGCCGCGCGCCACAATGGTGAGGCGGCGCAGGGCATCCACGAACCGCTCGTCCCACAGGCGGTACAACTGGCGCGTGCCGACGCCCGTGAGCAGGATCATCATGTCGAACTCACCGGCCAGCAGACGCTGGGCTTGGGCGTCGGCCTCGACCGGAACCTCGCGCATGGAAGGCGCGACGAAGGGATCGCCGCCCTGTTTGCGAATCAGTTCGGCGATCTCCGCGGAGCGGCGGCTTTCGAGCGCAAGCACGCGTAGGCCGGCGAAGGACATGGTCAGATTGCGACTCTGAGAGTTACTCTCATTTGCCGCCACCCTGTAGCGTGTTCAGCTCCGTCTGATCGCGCCGCAGGAACGGAACGCCTTTTTCCATCCAGTCCGGGGCCGGCGCGCCTTTCAGATAGTGGTCGAAGTACTGCTGCATGCGGATGGCGTAGTCCTTCTGGTCGGCGCGGTCCTGCAAGCCGTGCGGCTGGCCGTTGTAGTTGAACAGATAGACTTCCTTGCCCAAGCGCCGCAGCGCCAGGAAGAATTCGAGGCCCTGATACCAGGGCACCGCGGTGTCGCCGTCGTTCTGCAGAATCAGGACCGGCGTCTTCACTTTGTCCGCCCAGAAGATCGGCGAGTTCTCGATGAAGCGGGTGGGATACTGCCAGATGGAACCGCCGATGCGGCTCTGCGAAATCTCGTACTGGAACTGGCGCGTGATGCCGGTGCCCCAGCGAATGCCATCGTAGGCGGCGATCATGTCGACCACCGGGGCTCCGGCTTCCACGGCGCGGAAACGGTTGGTCTGCGTGACCATGTAAGCGATCTGGTAGCCGCCCCAACTGTGGCCCTGAATGCCGATGGCTTTTTCGTCGACAATGCCGCGGTCCACCACGGCCTGGACGGCCGGCAGCACGCACTTGAGCGCACTCGGGCCGGGGTAGCCGGTGGTGTAGACAATGTCGGGCGTCAGCACCAGGTAGCCGTTGCTGACGTAGTAGCTGATGTTGATGGAAGTGCCGGGCGCCGGATTGACGAAGTGGTTCACGTTCTGCGTGAGGCGCTCATAAATGTACACCATCATGGGGTACTTCTTCTTCGCATCGAAGTTTTCCGGTTTGTAGAGCGCGGCCTCGAGCGGCACGCCATCGGAGTTGTGGAAGGCCACCAGTTCGGCGTTGCCCCAGAGCAACTGCGCCTTCTGCGGGTTGGCGTTCGATACCTTGCGCAGTTCCTTGAAACTGCTGTCGGTCGAGATCAGGTCCGGGAACTCGTTGAAGGTCTGCGCGGTGAGAAGGTAGACGTCGGCGTCTTTGGCCTTGACGGGCGCGCTGAAGGATTTCGCGGCCATGATGAGCTGTATGGGCTGTGCGCCGTCGGTCGATCCGCGGAAGAAACCGCTGTCCATGGTCTTGAGATTCTCGCCTGCAAGCAGCAGGGGCCGGGCTGGATCGATCCAGCGCTCGCGCGGGTCGGTTTCGGTGCGAATGTAGCGCAAACGCACTTCGTGGCCGCGGCCGTAGCTGGCGGTAATGTTCTTAGCGCCGGCGCCGTCGGGTGAGATCTTCCAGATGTCGTAGCGGTCGTAGAGCAGTACGGACTTGCCGTCTTTGGTCCAGCCGGCCGAGCCGTACGCGACGGGGATGCCGGGCGTGTCGGTATCCTCATTGAGGAACTTCACGCCGAGCGAGGCAGTGAGGTTGACGGTCTTGCCATCGGGAACCGAGATGGCGTTCCAGTCTTTGCCGTCGAAGTTGAGCAGGTAGCGGCCGTTGGGCGACCAACTGGTGTTGCCATGATTCTTCCTGACCAGCAGCTTGCGCTGGCCGGTGGTGGCGTCCACCAGGTAGGTGTCGTTGTAGTGCTCGTCGTAATCCTGCAGTTTGCGGTATTCGCGATCGTCGCTGCCCATCGCCCACTGCGGGCTTTCCGAAGCGGTCAGGCTCTCCATGGCGTCATCGGCCAGTTGCACCAGCTTGTGCTCGGGGATCAGGTAGGCCGCTTCGAAGGTGCGGTCGCGATCGCGCGTGGCGCGCAGTTTCTGGACCGGCTGCAGATACTCGTCTTTGTAGCTCCAGAGATCCACCACGGCCTTTTCTTCGGTGGGATCGGCGGCAGCGTCATCCCTGGCGGGCGGGGCCGGTGGGGCGACGCCAAAAAAGAGGCGTGAGCCATCGTGCGAAAAGCTCAAGTTCCCGTGGTCGCTGATGGCCATGCCGGAGCGCAGCCCCGGCGTCTGGTCCGACACCAGCTCCGCGGCGGCGTTGGCCTGCCGGTCCCAGCGATAGACTTTCCATTTGGGCTGCTTGGCGGCCGCGTCGTCGCGATCGCTGAGGAAGGCCATCTGGGTCTGGTTCTCGTCAAGGGTGATCTTGGAGTACTTGCCTTTCCCGGCGAGCAAGGCCGTGGCGGCGTCGGCCACTCCCGGCTTTGCCACGAAGACGCCGTTCTTGGCGGTGTCGTGTGCCGAAACCGCGTAGATCAACTGCTTGCCGTCTTCGGTGAAGTGGAATTCCGCGACGTCGGTGAAGGTGCGTTCGGCGCCATCGGCGAGCGCGCGGAGCACCAGGTCGGTGCCATATTGCGTGCGAGCTCCGTCGCCGCCCGCGCCACCGGCCCCGCCGCCGCGGCCGCCACGTCCACCCTGCTGCCGATCGCCGTCGCCGTTCCCGCCGGTTGTGCCGGCCGGCGCGGCAGCGGGCTTTTCGGGGGCTGCCTCGCGCTGGTAAACCAGGTAACCCGAGGCTTTTTCCGGCATCGCGAAGCGCCGCACCCGATCCACGGTGGTGACTTGGGCAGAGGGCAGGTTGACAATCACCATGCCGTCTTTGGGCATCTGGTCGGCGGTTTTCTTCTCCTTCCTGGCCTTGTCGGTATCGGCTTTGGCCGGGAAGGTCGAGAAGACCACAAACTTGCTGTCGGAAGAGAAAGCGATGGTGGTAACGCGCGCCTCCGGCGGTGGTCCTTCTTCTACCGCCGTCGAGGGGACCGGCTGCGGCCGCGCGCCTGCGGGCAGATGGGTATCCGTGCCGGTGATGAGATTGCGGATGATCACCTCACCGTCGCCTTCCTGGGGAAAGACGCCATAGGCCAGGAACTTGCCGTCATTCGACAAGTGTTGGCCGATGATGGTGTGCCAACCGTCATAATCCTTGTGGTTCAGAGGCCGCTTGGCGGTTTGAGCAAACGCGGCCGGAAGCAGCAGGAGCGCGGCGGCGATGCCTGCGAAAACGCGCACGGAGTTGCGGCGGAAAAACATAATGAGGGTATTGTAATCCACATGAGCAGTTCCCGGTCCGCGCACCAAAACCGCCACCCGGTGGGAAATGTTTTCAGTTGGGATCGGAAGCTTTGCGGGCGGGTCTTCGCTACGCTCGCCAAAATTGCAGGGTAGCAGGCTGCGGGGTTACGGGCGCTGGTTGCCGGCGATGAATTCGCCGATGGCGGATACCAGGGATTCGATGCGCCCTTCGAGGCGTTTATCGGCGGCGCGTGACTCTTCGGTGAGTTGCGAGATGCGGGCTTCCAGGCGCGCGTCGGCTTCGCGGGATTCGTCCCCGAATTGAAGAACTTTTGTGCTGAGTTCGTTCAGTTGGCGCTGTGTGTCGCGCCAGAGGGTCTTGGATTCCTCGCGGTCTTTGTGGCGTTCCTCGGCCAGTCCGGCGGTCAGGTGTTCGATGCGGTTTAGGCGCTCTTCCGTGGTCATGGCGTTGTTTCTTCTCTCAGGGCATCCCTATTTTAGAGTTTATCTCACCAGTCAAAATTTTGGGTTGGGTGGAGCGCGGCGGCGAGCCCCGGCGACAGCAGATCTAGTACGTCGTTGACGTGCGCCGCAGTATTGCCGTCACAACGATTCGCCGTTCCTTCATGTAGAGATCGTAGAAGATCCGATAGTTGCCAACGCGCCGGCGCCACCCCGATGGCTCGAGGCGTTTGATGTCTCCCCGGAAGGGATCGTGCTCCATCAGCGCCAGGACGCGCTCGATGCGCGTCTGCTCCCGGCTAGGGAGCTTTTCGAGAGCCTTTTTTGCGGGTTTGGTGACGAGCAGCGTCCAGTTCATCGTGGAGTCGGCTCAAGGGGACGAACTCTCCGCGGCTGAAAGCCGCGCGACCTTTTCGAATGACGGCGAGCTCGGTTTTGGTGGGGGCATAGACGGCGTAGCGGCTCTCGAAATACTGCCGCCATGCCTCGCGCAGAAGCTCGGAGCGCGTACGGTGTTCTTCCTTTTGCACCTTCTCCATCTGCCTGACCATCGCCGGCGGCAGGGAAATCGTCATGATGTCGGTGGTTCTCATAGCGATGAGTATTACTTGTTATTACCCATCATACCGCGGTCCACCTTCCCGGGTGTGGGGGGAGCCTTTCCCCATTCCCTACTTCGTTGACAGACTTTAGGATGATGGTACAATGGATCCAGCTCAGAGTTTCGACAATCCCTTTGATGTCAAAGGCATGCGGTGTTTGCATCTTTGCGGCCAGGGGATGAATCGAAAGAAGGGTAGCCATGGCGATCATTCTCCCCATTCCACATCTGGCGCGTACCGAGGCCGAGCCTCTGCTGGCGACCATCGGTAACACACCGCTGCTGCGTCTGGACAAGATCTCGAGCGAGTTTCCGGGCGTCGAGATCTTCGGCAAGGCCGAATATTTCAACCCGGGCGGCTCGGTGAAAGACCGCTCGGCAGCCAATATGGTGCTGGACGGAGAACGCTCGGGCAAGCTGAATCATAGCCGGGTCATTCTGGACGCGACCAGCGGGAACACGGGAATCGCGTACGCCATGATCGGCGCCAACCGCGGATACAAGGTGAAGCTGGTGCTGCCGGGGAATGCTTCGGAAGAGCGCAAGCGGATTCTCAAGGCGTATGGCGCGGAGATGGTTTTCAGCGATGCGGCGGAGAGTTCCGACGGGGCGATTCTGCTATGCCGCGAAATTTACATGGCCGATCCCGACCGCTATTTTTACCCCGATCAGTACAACAACCCGGCGAACTGGAAGGCGCATTTCGAGCACACCGGGGCGGAGATCATCAAGCAGACCGGCGGGCGCATCACGCATTTCGTCGCAGCCATGGGCACTTCGGGCACCTTCATGGGAACCTCCCGGCGCCTGAAGCGCGACGTGCCGGGCGTGCAGTGCATCTCGGCGCAGCCTTCCAGCGGGTTCCATGGGCTGGAGGGCTTGAAGCATATGCCGACGGCCATTGTACCGGGCATCTACGACGAAAAGCTGGCCGACGGGAATTTGTGGATCGAGACGGAAGACGCTTACCGCATGGTGCGGCGCCTGGCCCGCGAAGAAGGGCTGCTGGTGGGCATTTCTTCGGGTTGCAACGTGCACGCCTCGACGCTGCTGGCACGCGAACTGGCGGAGCGCGGCGAACCGGCCATGATCGTCACGGTGCTGTGCGACAGCGCCGAGAAGTACCTGAGCGAGCACTTCTGGGACGAGTAATGATCCGCATCCAACCCGAACCCTGGGCAGCCATGATGTCGCACGCGAGAGAGGCGTATCCCAACGAGTGTGTCGGCGCCATGCTGGGCTTGACGGACGGCGACTCGAAGAGCGTAGTCGAAGCCATGCCTTTGCGAAATGCCTTTGAAGGCGCGCAGGCCGAGCGCTACGAGCTGCGGCCCGCGGATTTGCTGGCCGCCGACCGCGCGGCCCGCGAGCGCAGCATGGACCTGATCGGCATCTATCACTCGCACCCGGACTGCGACGCGTATTTTTCGCAGACGGACTTGCGGAATTCGTGCCCCTGGTATTCGTTCGTGGTGCTCTCGATTCAAAAGGGCGAATTCCACCACGCCAATAGCTGGCTGCCCAACTTCGACCAGAGCGAAGCGGCGAAAGAGGAGTTGATCTACTGATATGGCCAAGGTTTTGATTCCCACGCCCTTGCGGCAGTTCACCGGCAAACAGGATTCCGTCACGGTGGCGGGCGCTACCGTGGGCGAAGTGCTGAGCGCCCTCACGGCGCAGTTCCCGGACCTCCGCAAGCAGATCTTCAACGACGAAGGCCAGGTGCGCAGCTTCGTCAACGTGTATCTGAACGACGAAGACATCCGCTATCTGAGCAAGGACTCGACCGCTGCCAAGGACGCCGACACGATCTCGCTGGTGCCTTCCATCGCCGGCGGCTCAACCGTGGCCGCGCCGCCCGAAGCGGCGCTTTCGAACGACGAGATCCTGCGCTATAGCCGCCACCTGATCATTCCGGAAGTGGGCATTGAAGGGCAGCAGAAGCTGAAAGCGGCGAAGGTGCTGCTGGTGGGAACCGGCGGCCTGGGCGCGCCGCTGGCCCTCTACCTGGCCGCCGCCGGCGTCGGCAAGATCGGCCTGGTGGACTTCGACACGGTGGACTTCACCAACCTGCAGCGCCAGGTGATCCACTTCACCGCCGACGTGGGCCGCAAGAAATTGGATTCCGCCGCGGAAAAAATGCAGGCCATCAATCCCAACGTGGAGGTTGTGCGGCACGAGGTGGCCCTGACCAGCGAGAACGCACTCGACATCCTGAAGGACTACGACCTGGTGGTGGATGGCACCGACAACTTCCCCACGCGCTACCTGGTGAACGACGCCTGCGTGCTGCTGGGCAAGCCCAATGTCTACGGATCGATTTTCCGCTTTGAAGGGCAGGCCACGGTGTTCGCTTATGAGGGCGGCCCGTGCTACCGCTGCCTCTATCCGGAGCCGCCACCGCCAGGCCTGGTGCCCAGTTGCGCGGAAGGCGGCGTGCTGGGTATCCTGCCCGGCACCATCGGGCTCATCCAGGCCACAGAGACGGTCAAGCTGATCCTCGGGATTGGGGAGCCGCTGGTGGGCCGGCTGTTGCTGTACGATGCGCTGGGCATGCGTTTCCGCGAGTTGAAGCTGCGCAAGAATCCGGAGTGCCCGATGTGCGGCACGCACCCGACCATCACCAAGCTGATCGATTATCATCAATTCTGCGGCGTCCCCCAGCCGGGATCGGCGGCGCCCGCTCTGGAGACGAACGTGAACGAAGGCGAAATCGACGTTGTGGAACTGAAGCAAAAGATCGATCGCGGAGACAACTTCGTGCTGATCGACGTGCGCGAGCCGCACGAGTACAGGATTTGCAACATCCCCGGCGCGCAGCTCATTCCGCTGGGCGAGTTTCCGAAGCGCGTCGGCGAGCTCGATCCCGCGGCCGACATCGTGATCCACTGCCGTAGCGGCATGCGCAGCGCGAAGGCCTGCGCCGTGCTGCGCCAGGCCGGCTTCCAGCACGTGCGCAACGTGGTGGGCGGCATCCTGGCGTGGAGCGACAAAGTCGATCCGCGCGTGCCAAAGTACTGAGCCAGGGCTTCGCCCTGGAAGTCCCTGCGGGACTTGGAAGTCAGGAGTCAGGAGTACGGCGGCCGAACGGTACGCACCGGCTAGAGGGCCGATTCTCCGCGATCGTCGTTGCGGATGCGAATGGCTTCGGCCACTTCGTACACGAAGATCTTGCCGTCGCCGATCTTGCCCGTGCGCGCCGCCGCGGCCAGCGCGAGCACCACTTCGTCCGCCCGGCCCGACGGCACTACCATCTCCACTTTCACCTTCGGCAGCAGATCCACGTTGTACTCCTGACCCCGGTACACTTCACGATGGCCCTTCTGGCGGCCGTGTCCGCGCACTTCGCTAATGGTCATGCCGTCGATGCCGATGGCCTGCAGCGCTGCCTTCACTTCCTCCAGCTTGAAGGGTTGTATGATCGCTTCGATTTTCTTCATGGCGCTCTATCCTTCGAGAATATACCCTTCCTCGCCGTGCAGGCTCAAGTCCAGCCCCTCCACTTCCTGATCCCGGCTCACTCGCAGCCCCGCCGCCATATCGCAGATTTTCAAGATGACGAGCGTCCCCACAATCGCCAGCACCCACGCCACCACCGGGCTGAGTCTCAGGCCAAACCGTAAAAACTCGCAGCCGTTCCGCCGAGCAGTTGCTCGCGCACTTCGATGCTCCGCGCGCCGATGGATTGCGTAAACGCGGCCAGCGTTTCCTTCCACGTAGCCGCGGGCAGGCATGCGGGCCATTCACTGCCGAACATCAGGCGGCTGGGGTCAAACACCGAAAGCAGATGCTCGATGAAGGGCCGCAAGGGCGCCGCTGTCCATGGTGTGCGCTGACCGGTAAGCAGGCCGCTGACTTTGCAGAAAACATTCGGCAGGCGCGCGGCGGCTTCGATGCCGCGGACCCATTCGGTGGTCGGGCCGGCGTCGAACGGGGGGCGGGCCAGATGGTCGATGGCGATGCGCAGAGTGGGCGCCTGTTCGGCAATGCGCTGGACCAGCGGAAGATGGCCGGGCTGGAACTCCAGATCGAGCGGAAGGCCGCGGCGGGCCAGTTCATCGAGGCCCGAGGGGATGCCGCCGGCCAAGGAGCAACAGACTCCGCGGAGTTTCCGGTGGTGGAGGTATTCGGCGAGCCGCCCGATGGGGACCACTAAACCGGCGATATGCGGGTGATCCGCGGCCGGATGGGGAAACGAGCCCACCAGGATAGCGCCATCGAAGCGGTTGCGCGCCAGGATGGCCTGAAGGTGCTCGGGCGGATGCGACGGTGAGTAGAGGACGTGGGAATCGATGCGCAAGAAGATCTAGAAAATGAAGGCTAGTCCTCCGCGCAGGCTGCGCGGGGTTTCCACCAGCATCACTTGCTGGCCGCTCACCATGCCGAGCGGAAGATAGCCTTGCGCCAGCATGTTGCGAAGGTCGGCCGTGGCTTCCACGCGCCGCGCAAAGCCCGGCAGCGGCTGGCGAATGAAAATGTTGAGGCCGGGCGCGGGTTGGTTGGGTTGGGTGCTGTAGACATTGCCCGGCATGGCCCAGCGATGGTCCGGGGCCCACTGGTAACTGACCACCACGCGGGTGCCGATGTGCGGCGCCGTGGCGGTGACGCGCGTGGTAGCCACCTGGCGGTGGCCGGCGTGGATCATGGCCCGCAATTCATCGGGGCTATTGGTCACCAGGTCGTGATTGCCGGCGGTCAGCACGCCGACGCCACCGTACATCACAGTTGCAGCCACGTGCTCACCCAACTCTTGGGTGAGCGCGGCCGTGTAGCCGGTGCTCTGGAAATTGCCCGCGTTGAAAATGGAGCTATCGGAGAAGACGTCCGGCAGAACATCGGAGCCGCTATACATACCGGCGGGAGCCACCAGAGTGAGAGCGGCGTCGGAAATGGATTCGTGATACGCCGTGACGCTGTAGGTTCGCGAGCCGGCCTTGCGGGAATATGTGATTTCGTCCTCCTGGCCGCGCTGCACCCGCGGCCTGCCGTTGAGCAGGGACATGCGCGGAAACAGGCCGAGCGAGTTGAGGCCGCGCTGCAGGTCGGCGTCCTCGGAAGGCGAGCCGGCCGCCAGATCGGGGCGGGCATCACCCGCAGTATAGGTGAGTTCGAGCTTCGAGCCGCCGCCCAGGTTCCACGTCAGCCGGGCATACGGGCTGGCATAGTTCATTCGATCCAGGAAGGCGATGCTATTCAAGGTGAGCCCGTAGCGCAAAGTGATATCGTCGCTGAGCTGGGTGTGATCGTCGAAGCTCGCTGACATGGTGCGAAGCAGGGGAAGCGAGGATTCCGGCCCGGCGAGGGCGGTGGCCAGGCGCCCCGGCAAAAACAATTGCCGCATGGTGAGTGATACTTCCGGGCTGCCGCCCATGAGGTCGCGGCTATAACTGGTGCGGAATGCGGCGCTGGGTACGCCGGTCTGCCAACCATATCCCACATTGCCGGCCACTTGCAGGTTGTTGCTGCCATACAAAGAGGTGGCCAACGCAAAAGCCGTGCCGAGATCGGCTTCGTTGGACGCGCCGGTGGCCACCGACCCTTCGCCGGCCGAGACCCGCAGGATGCCCCGCGTATCGGAGAACGCGTTGGCGTGCTCCGTCCCCGAAACGGGGGGCGAATCCATGAAGCGCTGCACGGCGCGTGTGGCGGAACTGGTGCGCAGAGCCCACTTCCAGTCGTCGGTCAGCAGACTGCCGTTTTCAAGCGGCGGATAAGAAAGCCGGATGGTGCTGAACAGGCTGTTGAGGTTGACCGCCAGCACACTCTGCATGCCGGGCTGTACCAGGATGTTCTTCTTCAGCGCGGGCACTAGCGTGGCAACCGAGACTTTCACCGAATAAAGCTCGGGGACCAGGTCCGAGAATTGGAATCTGCCGGTGGAATCGGAGAGGATTTTGTCGACGTTGCGGTCCTGGCGGTTATACAGAAGGACCACGGCGCCCATCTGCGGCACTCCCATGGAATTGCGCACCACGCCGCTAATCGCGCCCATGAACTTCATCGGTTCGGCCGCTGGCGCAAGCCAGGGAGCGGCCAGACAGGCCATCCCCACCGCGAGCATAGTCAGCGTCCTGTGCGTCTTCGTTGTCAAGATCGACGCCCGTTGAGTGGCGGGCCGCCCCGCCAGTAGTTAGGTTACCGTAAATTCCGCCGATTGTGTAAGTGTCTGGTTACGGTTTTTGTCGGTAATTTTCAGCCGGAGGGTGTAGCGGCCCGGCGCGAATTGTTGCAACCGCAGCTTCTTTTCGATGGTGATCTGGCTGGCGGAGGCATCCGGAATCTTGGCGGCATCCTCGGTCAGGCTGATGATGGGTTCGGCAGTGCCCGTTCGGAACACTTCGTAATGCACCTCACCAACCGGGCGATGAGTGGTCTCGTCGGCGCCGAAGTTATACAGTTTCATATAGATACCGAGAATTTCGTCGCGCTTGAAGACGTCCCCGAGGCGCGGCCGCACGAACGTGCTTCCGATCACGAACTGGCCCGTCCCGATGCTCCGCATGGGAACCGTTTCGATCTTGTCGGCCAGCACCAGGGTACTGGAGGAGAGCCGGTCGGCGTCCAGCCTCGGAACCGTAACGGCCTGTTCGTAATTGTTAAGATTGCCGCCCACCATATCCTTGACCACCACAACCAGCCGGTATGTGCCCGGCGGCAGCGGCACAGCTTTCTGGTACACGTGGGAACCGTTGGCCCACTCTGCCACGTACTGCCTGGGGCCGGGATCGATTTTGGCGGTATCCTCGAAAGGCGTGATGATCCGGCGCGTCATGGTGGTGAATTCGCCGAAGATGTGGACCTCGCCTTCCTGCACGCCCTCCTTGGTCTTGAGTTGCAAATCCTTATTGGCGAACTGGAGCGTGACGTAGGTCATGACGGAAGCATCCGTCACCGGGAAGAAATCGACGCGCACCTTGAACGGCAAAATATTGAAGGTGATCCGCGAATTGACCTGAGATTCCAGGTCGGTGAACTTGATCGAGGGCGGGCGCTGCAGTTTGTAGAACTGTTCGAGGCGGCTGAACTCGTTCATGCTCTCGGGCAGGCCGCCCAAGGGCGCCGCCATGTGAGTGCCATCGGAGTTGTTGAAGCGGGCAGTCTTGTCGCTGATGCCCATCTGCTCCAGAATGGTCAGGCCGGCGTTCGGCACATACAGCAGGGCGTCCTTCTCGGAGGGGTCCATGGTCATGTGGAACTCCCCGGACATGGTCGGGTCGACGAATTCGATGATGATGTTGTTGCCGATGCCATCGATATAACGGTAGCGCCACTGCTGGAAGGGGAAAGTGGACGTGGTGCCGCCACCCTCTTCGGAAGGACGCTCATAGCTGCCGCCGGAGGAATGGTCATCGATTTCGTCCGGAGGGCCGTACGTAATATAGATACGGCCGCGATCGGTCTTCCAGCCGGGGATGCCCGACGCGTAATGCTCGTTGGCGTAAGCGATACGGCGGTAATGCTCTTCGCGGAATTCGTTTTCGATAGTGTCCGGAGAAGGATCGCGCCGCAACCAGAACTGCTCGATGAACTGCTCGCGCTCTTCGTCGGTCTGCAGGCGCAGGAAAGCGGAGCGTTCCTCATCCGTGATGATGTAGGTGACGTCCTCATTCAGCCATTTCCGATAAGGAGTGGCAAGCTCTTTGCGCAGGGCCTTTTGCTTGGCCTTGCGCTCCTTGTCGGTCATGGGGCGAGCGTTGGTTTCGGTCTGGTCGGCGGTTTTCTTGGCGTTCTTCGGATCTTTATCTTTATCGTCCTGTTGCTGGGCTGCAAACAGACAAACCAATAGCGATAAAGCCAGGCAGGAAATCGAAAGACGGGTCACGCTCATACGGGTCACTGCTTTCCTTGGGACAGGTCAAATCGCCTAAACCCATTTTAGGTCTGACGGTTGGCAGGGTCAATCCCGTGCCTGGAGGGCACACTGTGCCTACCTGGCATAGTAACGCAAAGTGGCCCACCGGCGGCAAGACCGCCGGCGCTACCAGTTGCCCCACTTACCGGTGGAACTGGTCGCCGGCGCGCCAATCGGGCAGTTTATCCTGGTTGGCGATCTCCCGTCCGAGCAGGAATCCATATTCGGCGGCCTGCTGGAGGGCTGTAAAATCCCAGTCAGCCTGGAATTCATCGGAAGGGCGGTGATAGTGATTGGTGTTGTAATCTTCCCACATCTTGGCGCCATAGCCCTCCGGCTTCCCGGCGAACTCGGTGGCGTGGCCGATGGAAAAGGCCGGAATGCCGCCGTGGGCGAACGAAAAATGGTCGGAGCGGAAGTAGTGGCCCTGCTCGGGCTGGGCGTCGGGGGAAACGGTCAAGTTCAGGCGCTCGGCAATCTGCTGCGCCAGCGGCCAGACCGTGGTCCGTTCGGCGCCGGTGATCACCACGTCCTTGGCGCGGCCCCAAGGGTACAGCGCGTCGTAGTTGAGGTCGATGGCGGTCTTGCCGGCGGCGTACAGCGGGTGGCCCACGTAGTATTCCGAGCCCTTGAGACCGCCTTCTTCCGCCGTGACCGCCAGGAAAAGCGCCGAGCGCTTCGGCTTTTGCGGCTGCGTAGCCCACGCGCGCGCCAGTTCCATCAGGATGGCGCAGCCGGTGCCATTATCGATGGCACCGTTGTAAATGGAGTCCCCGTTGACCGGAGTGCCGATACCAAGATGATCCCAATGGGCGGAATAGACCACCACTTCATTCTTCAATACCGGGTCGCTGCCGGGAACCATGGCGGCCACGTTGCGCGTCGCGATCTCGCGAACCTTGGCGGGCAGATGGCCGCGGATCTGCACACCCAGCGGAATCGGCTGAAAATCGGCCTTCTCGGAAGCGGCCAGCAGTTCGTCGACCGTCTTGCCGGCCAGCCCCAGCAGCTTTTCACCAGCCTCGCGGCTGATCCACGCGGCCATCGAAAGCGCTCTCTGCCCCTGCGCCAGCTTCACGTAAGGCATCTCGCGGCCCCAGGAACTGCGCACCACGTCCCAGCCGTAGCCCGCCGTGGGGGTGGTATGAATGATGATCACTCCCCGCGCGCCGCGGCGCTGGGCCTCTTCAAATTTGTAAACCCACCGGCCGTAGTACGTCAGCGCGCGCCCGTCGAAGAACTTGGGATCGTTGGATGTGGGCTCATTCGTAAAGAGGATCACCACTTTGCCGGTGACGTCGACGCCCTTGAAATCGTCCCACTTGTATTCCGGTGCGGTGATGCCGTGGCCCACGAACACGGCCTCGCCTTCAAAGCGCGTATTGGGCTGCTGGGTCTGGCTGACTCCCACGAAATCGTCCAGCCACTTGAATTCCACCAGCTTGCCCCAGACGGACGCGTTGAGCGTGGCGTCGGGCTGGGTTTCGATGCCCACCAGCGGCACTTTTTGAAAATATGTACCGTTGTCGCCGGCCGGTTTGGCGCCCGCCAGCGCGAACTGGGTGGCGATGTATTCGGTGGCCAGATCGCCGCCGCGCGCTCCCACGCCGCGGCCTTCCAGCAAATCGAGCGACAGGAAGCGATCGTGCTCCCGGATACGTTCGGCGGAAATGGAACCCTCCTGGGCCAGCAGGACAGAGGCCGCGATGAGCGAAATCGCAACAGGCTTGAGCATGATTCAGGGTACTCTTGGCGACCCGACCGCTGCAAATTTTTGAAACTCTCCGGGCTCCGCAGCCATAACATTGATGTAGGGGTTAAACAATCAAAGAATGCGAAACCTTCGGAGACTCTTTTTGTTGCTGGCCGTGGCGAGGGCCGCCCAGGCGCAAAGCTGGGACACCAGCGGCAACGGGATGTTGAGCGGCACATATTATTTCCGCCAGGTAATTTATGTGCTTTA
>JBEKQS010000112.1:0-16251 GCA_049519475.1 Bryobacteraceae bacterium
CGTTTTTTGAAAAACAATACCGTGCATCCAACGATTCTGCCGGTTTTGGGGTTTACACGCAGAACGGCTCCGGGAGTCGGTTCGATATAATCGCACTCGTCGCTGGTCTCTTCGAGCATCACATAGAGCACGTCCGCTTTTGAGTCGTATGAGATCTTCATCTGCGCCGCCTAGCTTTCCTCTTTTGAGCCGGTGGCCTCCGATAGAACTCCCCGCCGATGTTTCCCGACATTTCGTTGGACGGTCGCATAGGCAAAGCCGTATTCACGATTCCGCTGTAACCACCTTGCCGCACGTCCTCGATATCGGCAATACTCTCGTAAGTTATTACGACACGGATTATTCTCTGATCTGGCGCTAGAAGGTTATATCCGTGAAACAACAGGGCCTCGTCTGATTTTGTGCTAAGATAAACCGCGCCAGGATTACGCACAGTATTCTCTAGAGCACGTCGAAGGCCGCGCATATCCGGATGCCCCTCCAAAATGTGCTCCCACGATTCCCGATCAAGCTCAATCATGTTCTGGAACGGGTCGGGAACTCTAAACAGGGCAGCGCCGGTACCGCCTGTCACGTAGTCGGTGGCTTCCATTCCTGATTCGCAAACTGTTCTTTGTAAATCTTTCCGTAGTGTTCGAGGATCTTTGCCAGCGCCTCGGCAATCCCAGGCGTCATCAGGATCCCAACTTTTTGAGTGACAGTGTTGTCTCCCTCGGTGCCAGGGAGCGGCGGATTGATTTCCCCAAAATCTAGGCGAAAATCCCAATTGGAAATGGAGATCTGGACGTTATTCGCATAGATAACCGGATAATTTTCCGGTCGCAGAAATCGCATCGTCTGCGCCTGGGCAGGGGCGGCAGCCCGTTTCTTTTTGGTAGCCATGTCGCCTTTTTCTCCTGACTTGCACGAGCATACCACATGGTACTGTCCAAAAGGGACCGGCCCATCTCCCCACTCTCCCCACAATGACCACACTACCGTGGGCCACCCAGCAAATCCGGCCGCAGCCGCGCCGTCTTTTCCCGCGCCGCCTGGCCGCGGAAGCGCCTTATCTCTTCGTGATTGCCGTTTAATAACACTTCCGGCGCCTTCCAGCCGCGGAAATCGGCGGGACGCGTCCAGTGGGGGCAATCCAGCAGACCTTCGGTGTGGCCGGAATCCTGAAAGGAATCGAACACGGCGGAAGTCTCGTTACCGAGGACCCCGGGAAGCAGGCGGGCCACCGTATCGATAACCACCGCCGCGGCCAGTTCGCCGCCGCTCAGCACGTAACTCCCAATGGAGATCTCGCCATCCGCCAGGTGGGCGGCCACGCGCTCATCCACGCCCTCATAGCGGCCGCAGATCAGCAGCAGTTCGCCGGTACGGCTCAGACCGTTGGCCATGGCCTGGTCGAACAGGCGGCCCTGCGCGGAGAGCAGCAGGACTTTCTGCGCGGCCGTTCGTTGCGGCCAGATGGATTCGACGGCCAGGAAGAGCGGTTCGGGTTTGAGGACCATGCCTTCGCCGCCGCCGAAAGGCCGGTCGTCGACGGTCTTGTGACGGTCCGTGGTCCAGTCGCGCAGATTGTGGACGCGGATATCGAGGACGCCGGCGTCGCGGGCGCGGCTCACCACGCCATGCGCGAACGGCCCCTCAAAAAACTCGGGGAAAATCGTCAGCACATGGAAAATCACGACGGGTTCAAGTCCTTTAATCCTTCGGGCAATTCTACCGCGATGCGGCCGGCGGCCGGCGAGATCTCCACGCAAATGGCGCGCACGAAGGGAATCAGCAGGCCGTCACCGACTACCAGCAAACCGGAGCCGCCGCCATCCTGCCAGGCGGAAACACGGCCGAGCGACTGGCCGGAGCGCCGGTCGATCACCTCGCAGCCGATGAGATCGGACTGAAAGAACTCGCCGGCTTCGAGCGGAATGCGCTGTTCCATGGGCACGCGCACTTCAACGCCGTAGAGGCGCTCGGCATCGGAAATGGTGTCGACCCCACGGAACTTGAAGACCAGCGTCTCCTGGTGGAACCACGTTTCTTCCACTTCGGCACGCTCGCCGTTTCCAAACAGGAAAACTTCCTTGAGCCCCTCGAAGCGTTCCGGCTTGGGACTCAGGCAAAGCGCCGTGATCTCGCCGCGATTGCCACGGGTCTTGCCAAGCAAGGCCACGGCGATCCAGCCGGCGGCGGACTCCATCACTCCAGAATTTCCAGCGTGAACCGGCGGTTCAGCTTCATTCCCGCCGCACCCAGGATGGTGCGGATGGAACGCGCCGTGCGCCCCTGTTTGCCGATCACTTTGCCCAGGTCGCTGGGGGCCACTCTGAGTTCCAACACGGTGACCTGCTCGCCCAGTACTTCCTTGACAACCACCTCTTCGGGGATGTCAACTAGAGCCTTCGCGATATCTTCAATTAACTGTTTCACAGCCCCGCCTCCATGAATCCATGGTAACGCGAACCAGCCACTGAGGACGACCCGCCATCACTGGTAACAAGTGTGGCGAAAGTCCGATTCCTCACAATTGGGATCTTAAGCAGGATGCTGAAAACCCAATTTGAGCCGCCGATAAACACAGATCAACGCAGATGAGTTTCTGGCTTTCAATCCGCGTTCATCGGCGGCTAGGCCTTCTCATCAGCCTGTGTTGCCACGGGCTCGACGACCGCCGGATTGGTTTCGACCAGCCGCTTCACGGTATCCGACATCTGGGCGCCGTTCTTGGTCCAATGCTCCAGGCGGTCGTGCTTCAACATCACCTTGGCCGGATGGGTGAGGGGGTTATAGTGACCGATGACCTCCAGGTGGCGGCCATTGCGGGCGCGCTCCTTTTCGATCACAACCACGCGATAGAACGGTTTCTTTTTGGCGCCAAACCGCGCCAGGCGAATCATCAGCATCTGCACTCCAACTCGAAATTGAATTACCGCCCGGGGAGGTTTCCGAAAGGAAAACCGGCGGGCATCTTCATCTTGCCAAATTTTCTACCCAAAAATCCGCCCGAGAGGGATTTCATCATCTTGCGGGCCTGGGCGTACTGCTTCAACAACTGGTTGACTTCCTGAACCGATCGGCCGCTGCCCCTGGCGATGCGCCGGCGGCGGCTGCCATTGATGATCATGTGGTTGTCGCGTTCGCGGGGCGTCATGGAATCGATGATCGCCACCACATGATTGATTTCGTTTTCGTCGACTTTCACGTCCTTCAGTTCCTTGAGCATGCCGACCTTGGGCATCATGTCGAGCAGGCCGCTCAGCGGGCCGAGCTTGCGGATCTGGCGCAATTGGTCGCGAAAATCTTCCAGGGTGAATTCGTTGTCGATGAGCTTGCGCTGCATCTCGACGGCTTTTTTCTGATCGATCTCCTCGGAGGCCTTTTCAATAAAGGAGAGGATGTCGCCCATGCCGAGGATGCGATTGGCGGCGCGGTCGGGATGGAAGGGCTCGAAGGCATCGAACTTTTCGCCCACGCCGACGAACTTGAGCGGCTGTCCGGTGACGTTGCGAATCGAGAGCGCCGCGCCGCCGCGGGCATCGCCATCCATCTTGGTGAGGATCACGCCGGTGATGCCGAGGCGCTTGTGGAACTCGTCGGCCGATTTGACGGCGTCCTGGCCGGTCATGGCGTCGGCGACGAAAAGAATCTCGACGGGATTGAGCTGCTCTTTCAACTGCTGCAACTCGATCATCAGGTCTTCGTCGATGTGGAGGCGGCCGGCGGTATCCACCAGCAGCACGTCGCGGCCCATGTTGGCGCATTCGCGGCGGGCCGAACGGGCCAGATCGAGCGGCAGCTTTTCTTCCGGCGCGCCTTCCCAGATGGACTGGCCGATTTCCTTGGCGATTACCTTCAACTGCTCGCGCGCGGCCGGCCGGTAGACATCCACCGAGACCAGCATGGGCCGGTGCCCGTTGCGCGAGAGCCAGCGCGCCAGTTTGCCGGCGGAAGTGGTCTTGCCGGAGCCCTGCAGGCCCACGATCAGGAAGACGCTGGGCGGTTCATTGGCGAAGCGCAGCTTGGCTTCGTGACTGCCGAGAATCTTGATCAGCTCCTCGTGAACAATCTTGATGACCTGCTGCGAAGGCGAGAGCGCGGTGAGCACCTCTTCGCCCATGGCCTTGGCCTTGATGTTTTCGATGAGCTGTTTGACAACCCGGAAATTGACGTCGGCTTCCAGCAGCGCGAGGCGGATTTCGCGCAGCGCGCTCTCCATGTTCTCCGCGGAGAGCTTGCCTTCGCCGCGCAGGTTTTTGAAGACCCGCTGCAGTTTTTCCGATAGGTTGTCGAACATGCCTTATGCCGCGGGAGGGGGAGCGATGCGGATACTGCTCGCCGCCATCTTTCCGGTGCGGTCCATGCCGAGTTCGTAGAGCACCCGCGTGCCGGCGCGCAGGTCGGTGGCGAGGCCTTCGACCAGGCGCGAGACGTGAAAGAAGATGTCCCTGCCGCCATCGTCGGGGCGGAGGAAGCCGAAGCCCTTAGCTTCGAAATAGGTGACCACGGCGCCGGACTGTTCGCCGGACGGCAACTCGCCGCCCGCGTCTCCGGCTTCCGCGGCAGACAGCGAAGGCCGGGTGGATTTGTCGCCGACGCCCTGCTTGATGAGGGCCAGATCGTCCTCGGTAAGCTCCTGGGCAGGCTTGGAGTCGGTGGGAACTTTGAGGTTCGGATTGCGCTTGCGAGCCTCTTCAAATAATCGTTTTTGGAGTGCGTTCAACGAAAGTGTCCTCGGGTGGCCGTTACGATGAAACTGCGGCGGCGGGCGCGGCCTTCTTCCTGCGGGCGCCCTTTTTTTCGGCGGGCGGTTGCCGGTCGCTCTTCTTCAAGCTGCCCATCACCAGGGTGGTGACGAACTTTTTTTCTCCGTGATCGTCGAACTTGATGGTGATGCGCTCTTCGCTGCTGGAGAGCACCGTTCCCAAGCCGAACTTCTGGTGCTCGACTTGAGCGCCCTGAGAATAGGTATTGGAAGCCATAGATTTTCTACGCTTTACTCCTCGGATGGATTGCTGGAGACAAAAAACGCCGACAGATCGGCAGCAGGCATATCGGGGGGAAACACCACAATGATTCCATTACATGTTACCAGAATAAGGGCGGGATGTCGAGGCGGGGGTCATTCATTCCATTCATTCATAGATCTCGCGACGATGTGCAATGGCTGTGATCATGACCTGCTTCGTTGCGTCCTCGATGATATACAGCACCCGCCAATCACCTACCCGAAGGCGCCACTGATCTTTGTGGCCTTTCAGCTTTTTGCATCCCGCGGGACGCGGGTTGTCGGAGAGCGCCAGAATCTTACGATCTATCCGTGTGAACAGCGGATCGTCGAGCGCATCCAATTCCCTTTGCGCCGACTGCTTGATTTCGAGAGAGTACTTAACCACGCGGGTGGCTACGCTTCAGGCGGCTTGCCCGGTAACGCTCATAGGGAATGGCCTTTTCTTTGCGCCGCGATTCAGACACCAGACCGTCCCAGAAGTCCTCCCATACCGCCCCGTGTTTTTTCAGGTCGATGAGAACGCCCACCTTGCGGCCCTTCTCATCGGTGACAAACTGGATTCCGCTCATGATTTCATTTTCCTTCAATTCACAAAAATCTTCCACCTTAATTTCCCCTGCTTTCAATCACTTACAATTCCCAATTTCAGACTCCATCCACCTCGCCCGCTACCGTGGAGTCGCATGACACATCCAGTCGCCACATCCAAACCGGCCGCCGCGCCGCCCGTCACTGGTCGAAACCTCCGCCTCGACCTCCGTCCTTACCTCATCCGCGGTGAAGACCCCGCTGAACTGGAGGCCCTCACCCGGGCTTACCTCGACCAGTATCATCCCCTCGGCGCTACCGAGGAATGGTTGCTCCGCACCATGCTCCTCGCCCAATGGAACAAGCAGCGTTGGGGCCGCCTGGAAACCCAACTCCTTAATTCCGCTCCCAACTTGCTCGCCCTGCTTCGCGACCCGGCCTCCAATGCCCTCCTGCAACAGATCCAGCGCCGCCTCGCCTCGGAAGACAGCCGGCATTTCCGGTCTCTGGCCGAACTCCGCCGCCTCCAAAAGCAGCGTGCCGGCGCCTCGCCGCCCGCGCAACAAGAAGAAAAAGCGCCGGTTACGGAAAATTGGGTTCGTTCCGTCAAACCGCCTGCTGCCCCCACCGCGTTCCCGCCGAGTCCCTTCCCGAGTGGGCCCGGCGCTTCCGCCGGCCAACCCCAGGCAGCCCCCAACGTCTCACCCGGCCTCACCGCGCGTGCTTCCTATTGAGACTCGCAAAACACCGTGACGGAAAGTGCCGGTTTGTGGGGCAGGTTGGCAACCTTAGTTTTCCCAATACTGAACGTCTGCACAAATTGTGGGGCAGCCAATCCTGGCTGCCGCCGGCTTTCAGCCGGCGCGCGGGATACCAGGTGTAGCCGCCTTTCGCAACCAAAGTCGCCAACAGATGCGAGAAAAGCGGGCTAAACTCAAGTCTCGGAGGTGGCGAGCATGGCGCAAGCGGGCAAGACCCCGTCCACTGTGGACGGCGCGCAACTCGAACGCCGCATCGCTCACGATTACTTTGTCCGCTTCCACATGACCGTGATCCTCGCCGCGGTGATCTCCTCCGGAGTTCTGGCCAGCAAGTGTCTGATGGAACTCGGCGTCTCTCTTCGTTTCCGTTACCCGATTGCGGTACTGGCCTCCTATCTCGTGTTCCTCGTGCTGATTCGGGTGTGGATCTGGTACGTGACGGTCCACAGCCTGGCGGCATTCCAACTCGGCAATCTCAATTTCGGCGAGGGCGGCGGGAGCGGCTCATTCGGTTTCGGCGGCGCCGGTGGCGGAAGCGGCTCCGGCGGTGGCTTTTCCGGGTTCGGCGGAGGTGACTCAGGGGGCGGAGGCGCCAGCAGTTCCTGGGAAGCCGGCGATGCCGCCGCTCTTGCCTCCCAGCCATCTCCCGCGCCATCCGGCTCGCATTGGTGGCCCGATCTCCATCTCGGCGGCGGCGGTGGCGGCGGCGACGACGATGGCTGGCTGGTGATCGTGCTATTGGCCGCGCTGGTCGCATGCATCCTCGGAGGCGGCTTTTATCTGGTTTATGCCGCGCCGCACATTCTCCCGGAAGCCGCCTGCCAGGTGGTTCTCGCCGGTTCCCTAACGCGGATTTCGAAGGAGGAGCATCACAATTGGATGGCCGGTGTGATCTGGTCCACCTGGATTCCGTTCGTGATGGTGCTGTTGATGGCGGGCGCCCTCGGATGGGAGGCGCATCGCTATTGCCCGGTGGCGCGCAGGCTGATCGATCTGCTCAACTGCCCGGCCAAGTGAAGACTCCGCCGCGGTTGCACTTCTGACTCCTGACTCCTGACTCCTGACTCCTGACTTCTGACTCCTGACTCCTGACTCCTGACTCCTGACTTCCAAATCCCGCAGGGATTTCAAGGGCGAAGCCCTTGCTCACCCCTTCCAGAACAATTCGGCGTCGGAGCGGCGGACGTAATTGGCGTCCAGGGCGGCAGGATCGGAGGGCGCGGCGGCGAAGGCCAGGCGAGCGATGGCGGCGGCTAGCGAGCGGGGCGCGATGGTGACACGGGCATTCTCGAAGGAAGTGCCGGCCAGCATGGGCTGGAGTGCGAGCGAGTCCTGGGAGACGAATTCGAGATCGCCGGACGGCAACATCGAGAGCCACTCAGGAAACTTCGCGACCACCTCCGGAGAGACCGGCCGCGCGGCGGCGTCATAAACGGCGCCATAGATTTCCCCGCGGCGGGCGTCCAGCACCACGGCGCGGAGCGGGGCGGATCCGAAAGTGGCCAGGGCCCGCAGATTCGAGACCGCCACGGCGGGCTTGCCGAGGGCTTCGGCCAATCCCTTGACGCACGCCAGACCAATGCGCACGCCGGTGAAGGAACCCGGGCCGGACGCAGCGGCGAAACAATCGATATCGGCAACCTGGAAGCCGTGGTTTTGAAGGAGCGCGGCCAGGTGTTGGTAGAGCACATGAGCAAAGCCGGTGGGGGCGTGGAGCGGCAACTCCTCCAGCAGTTCTTCGCCGCGCGCCAGGGCCAGGCTGCCGAATTCGTGGGTGGTATCCACCGCCAGAATGCAGGGCTTCACTTGACCAGCCCGCAACCGGTATCCACCTCGTAGACTTTGCCGTTTGCGTTCATGCCGTAGAGGCGGAGGTGCATGATGGCGGGAAACTCGCTGGCAAGATCGGGCGGCAGGCGGAAAGTGCCGTTCTGGCTGGTGGCCAGCACGCGGTAGCCCTGGCCATCGGCCGCCACGTCGCCAATCCAGAGCCAGCGCATCAGGCGGGTAGCGCGGCTTTCGCGCGTGAGTTTGGCGGAGTAAGAGACGGGCGCGGCTAGCGGAAGGTCGCCGGAAGGCTGCTCGATGGCGAAGGGCACCTTGGCGGTGTTGGCCTCGACCTCCTGGAGCGCAATCGGCGCGAAATTCCCATCGTGGTCTTCGCGCGACTCCAGCTTGTAGGACTTGTTCATGCTCTCCAGGCGGGAGAGACGCACGACGCGCAGGACCCAGTCGTGCGAGCGGTCGGGCGGTTCGGAAGTGAAGTGATCACCCGACCATTTCTTGCGGACGGTTTCGCCATTGGCGGGATTAATCCAGAGAATATCGTAGCTGTGGTGCTCGACGATCAGCTCGATGGGGCCGGGCTTTTCGATGTAGACGAGGTAATCGGAATCTTCGAGCGCCAGGCCGCGGCCGTTATCGATGTCAAAGAAGGGCTCCATCTCCCAGTGGCGCGTGGAGGAAAGAATATCGAACCAGACGGTCATGGCCTTGGCGCCGGGCGAATCGAGGTATTGAGGGCCGGAGCCGGTGTTGGCGTAGGTGACGTACTGGCCGTCCATGGTGGCGTTCCACAGACGATGGCGGAAGGTGGCGGCGTCGACATCGTCGGGGCCGGGCTTCCCCGCCCCGCTGTCTTCGCGGCCGAAATTCCCGTTGACGAAGGGCACCGGATAGAGCTGGTGCTCGACGGCGCCGAGGTTGTCGTCGGAGGCGCCGTAGGAGACGAAGTCCATCCAGTGGTCGTCGAGCAGCGGCGCGGAGGTGAGCAGCGCGCCGGCGGTGCGCGGATGCTGGTAGGGGTCGGCCTGCTTGAGGGCGGCGCCGAATTCGTTGAGCAGGCCACGGCCGTCGGGATCGCCTTCGAATTGATCGACGGCCTGCCAGGTGACGTTGAAGGCGGCGTACCGGCCGGCCACATAGCGGACAAAACGGCGGCGGCGCTCGGCCGACGGGAGGGCTTTGAGCAGATCGGCGGGACGGCGCGAGAAAACCAGGTCGGCGATGATGCCCTTCTGGTTGAGATAGCGGATGCGTTGGTCGAGCGCCTGAAAGAACGCGACATTGGGGACGTCGGGGCCCTGAAACAGGGAAGGATCGGTGCCCGACCCGGCCAGCGAGACGCGCAAGTGGGTGAATTTTTGGGCGGCGCGCGCATCGGCCACGGTGCGGGAGGCGGCGTCATCCACGAAGGCGAAGCGCGGCTCGCTCACGCCCATCCAGAGATGGCCCTGGTCGAGCCCGTTGGCCTTTTCGGTATAGGCCCAATGGTGCAGCGCGGCGGGGTGAATGAAGCCGCGCGAATCCGACGGCGCGGTGGAGAAGCTGCCCCGCTGCTGGTTCCAGGTGGGGATGTTGCTGGTGACCAGGTAATCCCAGTTGCCCACCTCGGTAGGCGAGAAGCGGACCACCAGGCGGTTCGCGCCGTCCCAATAGGCCGCCAGCGCGTAGGAGTGCTGGCGCGGCGAGCGGAACGTGACGGTGAGTTCGACGGAGGTATAGGGATTGGGATGCGCGGCGGCATCCTCGGCGCTGAGCGAGAAAACCATTTCGCACGTCGAGTAAGAGGGCGTCGAGGCGCAGGGTGAAGCGGCGGCGGGCGTGGTCTGCGCGCGGAGCGCCACCGACACCAGCGCGAGAATTCCAAAGGCCGGACGGAAGCCCATAAAATACTAGTGTAAACTCACAGAGCCGGGAGACGCTTTTGAAATTAGGGGTGGTGCTGTTTCAACTGGGAGGGCCGGATTCGCTGGAAAGCATCGAGCCTTTCCTGTACAACCTGTTTTGCGACCCGGACATCATCGACTTTCCGTTCGCGCGGATTGCGCGCCAGCCGCTGGCGAAGTTGATCTCGGTGACGCGGGCGCGGCACGTGGCGCAGCACTACGCGGCCATCGGCGGGCGCAGCCCCATACTGGAGCACACTAAACGGCAGGCCACGGCGCTCGAAGCGGTGCTGCGGGCGGAATGCGACGCGCGCGTGGTGGTGGCGATGCGCTACTGGCGGCCATTCACGGATGAGGCCATCCGAATGCTGGAACCGCACGCTCCGGAACAGATCGTGCTGCTGCCGCTCTATCCGCAGTACTCGCGCACCACCACGGGAAGCAGCCTGAACGAGTGGCGGCGGAGGTTCCACGCCAACGGTTGGAATCCGGTGGTGCAGGCGATTGAGGAATTTCACGAAGACGAAGGCTATCTGGACGCCGTGGTGGAGTCGATCGGCACGGCGCTCGCCGGCGAAGATGGCCGCGAGTTCGATTTCGTATTCAGCGCGCACAGCGTGCCGCTGGCGGTGATCGAGCAGGGCGATCCGTACCAGCGCCAGATCGAGCGGACGGTGGAACTGGTGTGGCAGCGCGGCGGATGGCAGGCGCGGCGGCACCTGTGCTACCAGAGCAAAGTGGGGGCGTCCAAGTGGCTGCGGCCGTCGATGCACGAGACGGTGGCGCGCCTCGGGGCGGAGAAGCGCAAACGGATGCTGGTGGTGCCGATTTCGTTCGTGTCGGATCACGTGGAGACGCTGCATGAAATCGACATCGAGCACCGCGCACAGGCGCGCGGCCTGGGGATCGAAGACTATCGGATGGCGCCGGGGTTGAACGATTCGCCGCGGTTCATCGCGGCGCTGGCGGGGCTGGTGCGCCGGGCGCTCAGTCAGTGATTTGAGAGTTTCTCTTCAACGCGGAGGCGCGGAGGAGCGGAGAAAACCGAGAAACCGGAGACTCGGTGCTGTCACTGCGTGCAAGCTGCTATGAGGGGAACCTCGGAATCGGATTCTCGCTTCTCTCGTTTTCTCCGCTTCTCCGCGCCTCCGCGTTGAAATCACACCTCGGCCTCGGCAACGGAGGGATAGATACTCAGCAGGCCATCCACTCCGGCCACCTTGAAAAGTGTCTTGAGCCGGTCCGACACGCCCACCAGGGCGTAGTGCCGGCCCTCCTTCCGGCACGACACGTGCAAGCCCAGAATCGACCCTAGGGCGGCGGAATCCAGGTAGGGCACGTCCGCGAGGTCAAGAATCAGGACGCGCGGCGGGTCTTTGCGAATCTCCGCCTGGAAATCGAAGACGGCGGCGAGGGTGAACGGGCCGGTCAGCTTGAGAATCCGCACATCTGCGCGGCTTCCCGGCAACCACTGCGACGTGAAATTGCTCATCGAGGCGAGTGTACTACGGCACTTGAGATCCGGCAAGGTAACTTCTATAACATGCCTGAATAAGTTGGTTACGGATGGATTACCAGGATCAGCGCCATGTGTATGGGGCCCGAGAGCGATAGGATAGAACCTGTATCGCCTGGCACACATGATCTCGATTGCCCGCAATCGCGCGATGATCGCCAATAGCCGCCTGGTTCTGATGGCCGGCTTCGGCGGTCTGCTGTTGCTGATGGCCTTCGCCGAATTCGACGGCATGCAGGCGCTCGGGGAAATTCAAAGAAGCAATGACGAAATCCGCGAAGACTTCCTGCGGCGGACACGGGTGCTCGACCGCATTCGCGCCGACCTCTATGTCTCAGGCACGTACATCCGCGATTACCTGCTGGAGCCGGAAAGCGGCAAGGCGGAAGGCCACCGTGATAGCCTGCTGGAGAGCCGCCGCGACATGGACGCGGCGCTCAACGAGTACCGGAAACTGGTGAAGGGCGCGGAAGCCGGGCCATTCCAGGTACTGACGCAGGATCTGGCGTCCTATTGGAGCGTGCTCGAGCCGGTGTTCACATGGAGTGCGGCCGAGCGCCGGCGGGACGGCTACATTTTCCTGCGTGACGAAGTCTTCCCGCGGCGCACTGCGATGCTGGAGCTGGCCGACCAGATTCGTGCCCTCAACGAAGCCCAACTGAATGCCGGAAAAGTGAGGGTGGAGGCGACCTTCTCGCAGTTCCGCGGCCGCCTGACGTTGATCCTGGGGCTCACCATCGGGCTGGGCCTGCTGCTGGCGGCTTCGAGCATGCGGCGCATCCTGGGGCTGGAGAACCAGACGGCCGCGAACCTGGAAGAAATTGTTCGGGCGCGGGAAGAGATGAAGGCGCTCTCCGCCCGGCTGGTGGAGGCGCAGGAAGAGGAACGGCGTTCGATTTCGCGCGAGTTGCACGACGAAGTGGGCCAGGCACTGACGGGAGTGCTGGTGGAGATGGCCAATCTTTCCACACTGATTCGCGAGGGCCACATGGATGGCATGGCGGAAAAGGCCGCGGGGATTAAACACGAGGTGGAGAATTCCATCAGCGTGGTGCGCAACATGGCGCTGCTGCTGCGCCCTTCGATGCTCGACGACCTCGGCCTGATTGCGGCGCTCGAATGGCAGGCGCGCGAGGTTTCCAAGCGCAGCGGGGTGTGGGTGAAGGTTTCGGCCGATCAGGTTTCAGAGGAGCTTCCGGAAGAGCACAAGACGTGCATTTATCGCATCGTGCAGGAAGCCCTGCACAACTGCGAGCAACACGCCGGCGCGCGGCACGTGGAATTGGGGGTGGGGCAGGAGCAGAACCGGCTGCGGCTATTGATCCACGACGACGGCCGCGGGTTCGACACGCGCCGCGCGCGCGGCATGGGGCTGCTGGGCATGGAAGAGCGGGTCAACCACCTGGGCGGCAGCTTCACCCTGGATTCGACGCCGGGATCGGGCACGTCGATCGAGGTGGTGCTTCCGCTGCGCCAGCCGGCGGCGCCAGCGGTGAGGGAGACGGCATGAAAACCATTCGCATCCTTCTGGCCGACGATCACACGGTGGTGCGCAAGGGACTCCGCCTGCTGCTCGAAAGCCAGGCGGGCTTCCTGGTGATCGCGGACGCCGCGGATGGCCGCGAAGCCGTCGCGCTGGCCGAGCGGCACGCACCGGATGTGGTGGTGATGGATGTCGCCATGCCGGCGCTCAACGGCATCGAGGCCGCCCGCCAGATCACCGCCAAACAGCCGCAGACGGCGGTGGTTTTCCTGAGCATGCATTCCGACGAAGGCTACGTGCTCAAAGCTCTGAAGGCCGGCGCGCGCGCTTACATCCTGAAGGACTCCGCGGAATACGACCTGATCAACGCGGTGAAGGCGGTGAGCGACGGCAAGGCCTTCTTCAGCCCAGCGATCAGCAAGATGCTGGTGGAAGACTACATGCGCCAGATGCAGGAGCGGCAAGTGGAAGACAGCTTCGAGCTGCTCACCACGCGGGAACGCGAAGTGCTGCAATTGCTGGCCGAAGGCAGGAGCAACAAAGAGGTGGCGGCGGTTCTCAACCTGAGCCTCTACACGGTGGAAACGCACCGGGGCAACATTCTTCAGAAGCTCAACCTGCACAGCGTCGCGGAGCTGATTCTTTATGCGATACGCAAAGGAGTGATCAGTTGATGGGCGGGTGCTCCCGGGCCGGTCTTGGCAAACCTAGCGCAGCGTGCCGGTCTGGAAGTCGACGATGATGCGCTGGGCTTGATAATCGTAACGGGCAGTGGTGTTGGCGATTTGCGCGGAGGTGAGATTGAGCTGCGCCTGGCTCAACTCCACGATGGCAGCCAGACCGAGGTCATATCGACTCTGCGACAGGTCCATGGCAAGTTGCGCCTGCTGCACCAACTGCCGGGTAAGGGCCATGCGGTCATAGGAGGTGGTGGCGTTCAACCAGGCAATGCGGACATCGCGGATGACGCGGTTCTGCAGGTCGGTGACGATTTCGCCGGCGGCCTTGGCCTTCAGTTCGGCTTCGGTCTGGCGGGCGCGGAAGAGGCCTCCGTTGAAAATAGGGACGGAGATATTCAGGCCGATGGCGCCGTAGCGGCCGGGAATCTGGGCGACGGCGGCGGGGGCAAAACCAGCGGCGCCCAACACGCCGACAGTGGGATAAAACAGGGCATGCTCAGCCTTGGCTAAGCGTTCGGCGGCGCTCTGCTGGAGGCGCAGATCCTTCAACTCAGGCCGATTCTGAATGGCAGCGTCAATTAAGTCCTGAACGCGATCGGGCATGGCGGGAGGCATGGGCTCTTCGGCCAGCACGAAGGACGCATAGCCGGGAAGTCCCATGGCTGTCAAAAGACGGGCTTCGGCGGATTTCAGTTCGTTCCGAGCCTGCACCTGGAGCAGCTTGGCGCCCGACAGGTTGACGTTGGCGAAGCTGACGTCGAGCGTCGATTTCAGCTTGCTTTCGGCGAGGGCGCTCACCTGATCCACCACCTCCTGGCGCGCTTTGACAGTCTCATCGACGACCTCCAAGACGGATTGGGCGCTGAGAACCGCGAAATAGGCGTTGCCGACGGCCAGAAGAATGTCGGCGCGGGTGGCTTCGGTGACCTGGTCCTGGGCGGCGGCTTGCAATTTAGCCATGCCGATCAGATTACCGGTGCGGCCGAAATCGGTGACGAGTTGGCTGATGGTCAATCCGGAACCGACGCGGTCATAGACCGTGGGGTTAGTAAGACCGCCCGCGGCGATGCGGCTGCCGTTGTCAGCGCCCACACTGGTGAAGTTGCCCGAGAGGTTGGGGAGCAGATTGGCCCTGTATTGGTTGGGCACCTGGCCGGCGGCGGCGGCAGTGAACCTGGCCGCGGAGAACTGCGGGTTGTTCTGGATGGCGAGGCGCTGCGCGTCGGCCAGGGTGAGACGCATGGTCTGTTGGGCCTGCGCCGCGCCGAGCGCAAGCAAAGTGAAGAGAAGTACGAATCGTGTCTTCGTGTGACCGGTCATGTACGGCATTAGTAAGTCGCCTCCTCGGGCTGCGGAAGGTCGTCGTTTCGGTATGCCACATAATAGGCCGCGGGAACCATGATAACGGTCATCATGAGAGAAACGCTCATTCCGCCCACCACGGCGCGGGCCAGCGGAGCGTAAGACTCGCTGCCGGCGCCGAGTTTAAGCGCCATGGGCAATAACCCGATGATGGTGGCGAGCGAAGTCATCAATACGGGGCGCAGACGGACGCGGGCCGCCGTGACCACGGCCTGCCGCACGCGCATTCCTTCCTCGCGCAAGTGACGGGTAAATTCCACGATCAGAATGCTGTCGGAGACCGTTATCCCGATCAGAATCATGAGCCCCATCAGCGACATGACATTGAGGCTGGTGCCGGTGACGTAAAGAATCAGCAGGGCGCCGGTGAGGCCGGGCGGCACGGCCGTGAGAATCAAAACCGGATCCAAAAAAGAGCGGAACTGCGCGACCAGAATCAAATAGAGCAAGACGACCGAAAGGATAAGGCCGATTCCAAAGCTGCGGAAACTTTGCCGCATGCCCTGCACCAACCCGCGCAGCGTCACGGTGACTCCAGACGGAAGCGGGGTTTGAGCGGCGAGACGGTCAATGGCGGTGGCAATGCGGCCCAGGTCCTCGCCAAGCGGCTGCACATAGATATCGATGACGCGGCGGAGCTGATAATGGTCCACCTCGGTGGGCGACTTGATTTCATGGATGCTGGAGACGGCGTCGAGACGCGTGGATTGCAAGATGTCTTTTCCGTGAATCGGAATGGCGCGGAGATCGTCGACGCTCTGTATCTGCTTCTCCGGGTACTGGACCGTCAGCATGTAGTCATTGCCGGTCTTCGGGTCGATCCAGTAACTGGGAGCGATCATGGCGTTGGAGGTTAAGGCGGTGATAACGTTGTCCACCACTTCTTCCTGAGTCAGCCCGAGCTCACTCGCGCGAGTGCGGTCCACGTCCAACTGGAGCCCGGGATAGTCAATATCTTGTGGGACAAACGTATCTCCGACACCATCGATCCGGCGGATCTGCCGCGCAAGCTGCACGGCGGTGCGATAGCTGTCGGCGAGATTGGAGCCGGAGACCTGGACGTCGATGGGCGCGGGCATGCCTAGACCAAGGACGGCGTCCACCAGGCCTCCGGATTGAAAGTAGGCCGTCACTTCCGGCAGTTCCCGAGCGATTCGATTGCGCACGAGGGCCATGCATTCGTAGCTGCCGATCTTGTGATCTGCCTTCAAGCTGACCTGCACGGTTGCGGTGTGCATGCCGGAGTTGGTGGTATAG
>JBEKQS010000113.1:0-19526 GCA_049519475.1 Bryobacteraceae bacterium
TGGATCTACGTTCCACAGCTGCTCGATCGAACCCTTTCCGTGTGGGACCTCCATAACAATCAAGGCATCGTGACCTCCCAGGACCTGCAAGGCCTGGAGAACAGTCTCTTCTCCTTCTCCATCAGCCCAGGCGGGCATTTTGTAGTTATTTCAGGTCAACATCCCCAGGTCGTTGAGTTACCTTAAACACCGCATGAAGTCGTATTTTGGATCTCTGGGATCAGGTATCCTCCGGCCGGCAAGCCGGAGTTCGCGCTGGATACCGCCCGGCGCTGTTTGTTCCCCGGCCTTGGCCATTGGGCGATTGGCGGATGCCGGAGGCTAGCCCGGCGCTCCCGCAATTCTTGCAAGTTATGGAGCCAGACTCTATTGATCCGCCGGCCTCAACGGCGGGAGGGGTACTTGGCAAGTTCCTCCAGCAGTCTCCGCGCCGATTCAGGAACCGCAACTTTGCCGTGCAGGATTTCCTGGTGGGTGACATCGGAGCCATACATAGCCTTGTCTCCGCTGTGATCGGCCTGCACGACGGCGCCATCCACGCTGACCCCGGCAAAAACCCCTTTGCTGCGCGAATAACTCAGAATCTCCGCATTGAGCTTTACGTCCGTATCGGCGGCTGCCTGTCTCCCCACCGGCCCGGCCGCCACGGTTGCGTCGGCGCCGATCTTGAATTTGTCACTCATCAGGCTTGCCAGAGCATGGTCGTTCATAAATAGCAACACCCCGTCGGTGAAAGAGGCGCCAATTTGGAAGCCGACGCTCCCTCCTCCGACAGCCACAAACATCGGAGCACTCCAGCCATTTTCAGTGCGGCAGGTAGCCAGTCCCTTGCCGTAATTGCCGCCGAATATGAAGGCTGCCTTCTCCTCTCCTGGAATGATGGCAACGCATTTCGCCTTTTCCAGCAGGTCCCGGGGAATGCCTTTGTCAGGCGTTCTCATAATCTCCTGGAAGACCTGGGTCGCTTTTTGAACACGCCCAATGTCATCATCGCGATCCGACGCCAAAGCCGGCAAAACCAAACCCAGGCCCGCCATCGAAACGATCAACGCATTTTTGTACACGATATTTCTCCTTAAAGGTTCCACTCTTTTCAGGGCTGTGGAAAGCCCTGGTTATACAGTCTCTACGGCCTGAAGCCGAAGTGCTTCACCAGCCGATACTAAGACCATCTGCCGCTACCCGACTCTCGCAGGCCTTCCACTGCATTTCATTTACCACTCGGAGACGCGTGGAGCGCGAGAGTCCAACGGCCGCTCGTTTCGCGGCTGAACCCGGGAACCGACCACTGTAGAGTCGGCATTCGCAGATCGTTCGCAGGCAAATCCCGCATTTCAGGTGCAGCCTTTGCATCTCGGCTCGGGTGAATTTCTCCTAACCGGCGACAGACTTGGACCCTACGAAATCGTCTCACCCATCGGCGCGGGAGCGGAAACAGGGACGGAAACTTGCCGGCGCCCCCGCCTACTTCTTCTGATTGATCTCGTCCAACCGCTTCTTGAGATAGTCTTCGTATTCCTTGCGCAGCGCGGGGTCGCGCGGGCTGCCGTAAATCTCGCTGGACTTGTATTTGCCCTCGGCGAACTTCAGGCGCGTCCACTCGTCGTGGATGTGGACGCGGTCCGCGTTGTCGAGAACCTGTTGCACCATCTGGGGAGGGATGAAATACACCCCCTCGGGGTCGCCGACCACCAGGTCTCCGGGCATCACCGTGGCATTGCCGATGCGGATCGGAATGTTGATGCCGGTGAGCGTTACGTTGGTCAGATAGCTGGGGTTCGCGTGACGGTAATACAGGGGCATGTCCATTTCCGAAATGCCCTCCAGGTCGCGGATGCTCCCATCCACTACGATCCCGCCGGTCTTAGTGGTCCGCATGACGTAGTAGAACAAATTGTCGCCGACAATCGTGCCGTCTTCATTCTTGCCGAACAGGTCGACCACCAACACGTCCCCGGGTTGCAACATGTCGATGGCGGTCTGGTTGTTCAGGCGGCCAAGGCCGGCAGCCTGGGCATGGGCCTGGGCCACCTCTTCCAGATCCTGGCGCTGGGGCATGAACTGAACGGTGAAGGCGCGGCCGACGAGCTTCCTGCCGGGGTGCAGCACCTGAAAGCCGTCCGCGTACTGATTGCGGAAGCCGCCGCCGAGCGCGCCGAAGACTTCTTCCGACGACAGGCCGCGGGCGCGTTCGATCATGGCATCGGGCACCTTCGGGCGGCCATCGGGAAAGCGTTCGAAGGGGTTTGCCTTGGTGAGTTCGATCAACTGGTCCCTGCTGAGCGCAAACACCTGTGCGTGCGCCGGCATAAGCGCCAATAGGGCCGCCGCGCATGCACTCACTGCCAGACGGGATTTTCGAAGCATCGTGATGACTCCTCTCTGCGAGACTGAAGTTCCTTAACTCCACTGGCGGTCGGACGAGCGGTCCACGTTCCACTGCGGGGTGGGCTCGAAGAAACCGGGTTCGTCAAGATGCTGCTTGACCACCTCGTCGTTGAGCGCGACTCCCAAGCCGGGCTTATCGGGGACGGTGATGAAGCCTTGGTTGACGATGGGCTTGTCGATGCCTTCCACCAGGTCGCCCCACCACGGCACGTCGATGGAGTGGTTTTCCATCACCAGAAAATTGTCGGTGGCGGCGGCGCAGTGAACGCTCGCCATGCAGGCTACCGGCGTTCCAGCGAAATGCAGCACCATGGGCACGCCCAGTTCCTGTGCGCTATCGCCGATTTTCTTGGTCTCCAGAATTCCGCCGGCGGTTGCCAGATCCGGCTGGATCATGTCGACGGCATGCGTCCGGCACAGTTCCATGAAGGGCTCTTTGAGGTAGATATCCTCGCCCGTGAGGATGGGAATATCCACGGCATCGCTGATTTTCTTCAGAAGCTCGGTGTTCTGCCATGGGATCATGTCTTCCAGCCACGCCATGTTGTATTTGGTGAGCGCTTTGCCGAGACGGATCGCGCTATTGACTCCGATGTGGCCGAAGTGATCGGCGGAGAGCGGGACATCCATGCCGACCACTTCGCGGACCTGCGCCACGTAGTCGGCCATCATGGCGATGCCCTTCTCGGTGATCTCGATGCCGGTGAACATGCCCTGCGCGGGTTCGTTGTAAGCAAAGCTGGTGCCGGCCGGGCGGGTGACGGCGCCGGGAGTGTCGGCCACCATCTCGACGCCCAGGTCCATCTTGAGCCAGGTGAAGCCCTGGTCGTGGCGCGCCTTCAGCCGCTGGCCGAAGATCTTGGGGTCGCGCGATTCGGTGGTGTCGGCATAGACGCGGATCTTGTCGCGGAACCTGCCGCCCAGCATTTGGCAGACCGGGACGTTGTAAGCCTTGCCGGCAAGGTCCCAGAGCGCCATTTCAACCGCGCAGACGCCGCCGGCCTGGCGCGAGTGGGAACCGAACTGCTTGATCTTGCGGAAAATCTTGTCGATGTTGCACGGGTTCTCGCCCAGGATGCGGCTCTTGAGCATCAGCGCGTAGGTCTTGCTGGCGCCATCGCGCACCTCGCCCAGGCCGTAGATGCCTTGATTGGTGTCGATGCGAATGATGGGGCAGGTCATGGGAGCGCGCGCCACCGTGGCCACGCGCAGATCCGTAATCCTCAGCTCGGAGGGTTTGGAGTTGGTGTTGGTGTTTTGGGGATACGCCTCGAGATTTTCTCCGGCCCACAAGCCGGCTCCCAGCGCAGCCGCTCCTTTTAGAAACGAGCGCCTCCCCTCTGTGTTCGTTGAGTTCAGTCTCATGGCCAAGGCTCCTTTAAACAGACATGAGCGCCGCCTGCATCATAGCGCGGGTATACCCCACCTGGAACGCGAAGGACGCGTATCCGCCGCCGCCGGGATAACCGCCCAGGCGGCCGCGGTCGCGATCGTAGTCGAGCGCGCGGGGATGTTCGGGATAGATCTCTCGCGTGTACTTGTGCTTCACCAGTTCCTTCATCACCAGGAACATGTTGTTCTCGCCTTCGTCGATGAATACCTCGGTGTATCGTTCGTACGGCTTCTTCACCCTGACGTTGCGGAAGTGCACGTGGTTGATGCGGTCGCGCGCGGCGAAGTAGGCGCATACTTCCACCGGATTCTGGCCCAGTTCGCGGGTTACGCCGCAATCGAAGGTGATGCCGTTGGCCGGGCTCTTGACGATTTCGATCAGGTGCTTCCAGCCTTCCACGCTTCCCATGATTTGTTGCGATCCGCGGCTGATGGCCGCGGGGGGATCGTTAGGGTGCAGCGCCAGACGGACTCCGGCCTTTTCCGCTTCGGGAATCACTCTCTTCAGAAAGTAAGTGATGGTGGCCCACATTTCTTCCAGCGTGTGGGCGCCTTCATCGGGCAGGGGCGGCAGATCCTTGAACTGGATGGAAGCTTCTTCGGCGCGGACCCCGCCCATGTATTGGCGGCCGGGCGTGCGCGCCAGTTCGTAATCGAAGCCGGTCCAGCCCACGCCGGTGCGGACATCGTCGGTCTCTTCGAAATAACCCTCGGTGGCGCGGTGGGCGTACCAGTTGTATTCGATGACCGGAATTCCGGCCTTGCCGGCCGCCCTGATCGAGGCGATGACTTTTTCGATTTCCCCATCCCGTCCGGGCCGGCCGTAGATGGCGTTGTCGAAGCCCTGAATCATCAGGTTGCCGAGCGTGAGGCCGCTGGCTTTGAGGCGGTCCACCTGCCCTTTGAGGCGGGTTTCGTCCCAGGGGATCTGGCCCCCGCCGGAGAGCACCCAATCCACTCCGAGTTGCTTGATGCGGCGCGCGGAGTCCACGGGCTGAGCGGTCGCCGCGCCGCCGTCGCCCGTGGAGAGAGCGATCTTGGGCGTATCCCTTCCTTCAAAACGGGGCGCGGGCATCACGCCCGCGGCACTCGCCGGAGATGCCAAAGCCGCCATGCCGGCGGTTTGCATCAATTCTCTGCGTGAGATACTCATATCCGTTCTCCTCAACAGCAATCTATCAACAAGCCGCTCGGCACGGAACCGCGCGCGTCGGCGAGCGGCCTCCGCGTGCACCGGGACTTCTCCTCTCTTACCATAAAGACATGATGCGACGAGCATATTGGTTGTTGCTGGCGATGGCGGCGTGCGCCGCGGCTGGCCCGCTGCCTCCAACCGCGCTGCGGTGCGAGTACATGGTCAACCCGGTGGGGATTGACGTAGCGAGTCCGCGGTTGTACTGGGTCCCGGCGCATACCGAACGCGGGGCGCGGCAGACCGCCTACCAGGTGTTGGTCGGGACCACGCCGGGCGCGGCTCAGGCCGGCCAGTGGGACAGCGGCAAGGTGGCGTCGGCCGGCGCGGTTCACATTGCGTATGGCGGCAAGGCGCTCGAAAGCGGACGGACCTATTACTGGAAGGTGCGCTACTGGGACCAGGCGGACCAACCCTCGGCATACAGCCCCGTGGCGACCTTTGAGACGGCCTTGCTTTCAAGCGCGGATTGGCAGGCACAGTGGGTAACAGGCGGCAACGTTCTGCGCCGGGAGTTCACGCTCGCCGCTGCGCCGGTACGGGCGCGCGCCTATGTGGCGGGCATCGGATACTACGAGTTGCGCCTGAACGGCGGCAAGGTGGGCGACCATGTGCTCGACCCCGGCTATACGCCATTCGATAAGCGCGTGTTGTATGTGACGTACGACATCACCAGCCAACTGCGTGCCGGGGCCAACGCCGTGGGCCTGATGCTGGGCGAGGGCTGGTATCGCGCGCGCGCGGCCCGGCTGCAACTCGAGATCGATCTTCCGGGCGGACGTCGCGTGCGCATTTCGACGGATGCTTCATGGAAAACGGCGCAAGGTCCCATCCTGGCCGACAGCATCTACAACGGCGAGACCTACGACGCCACTCGTGAGCTGACGGGATGGGATTCGCCGGGCTACGACGACCGCCAATGGAAACCGGTGAGCCCGGACGAGACGCCGCACGGTGTGCTTTCAGCGCAGATGATGCCGCCTATCCGCGTAGTGGCGAATCTTCCGGCGCGTAAGATGACCAGCCCGCGGCAGGGCGTCTACGTGTTCGATATGGGGCAGAACTTCAGCGGCTGGACGCGCCTGCGGGTGCGAGGACCGGCCGGAACTCGCGTGGTGATGCGGCACTCCGAACTGCTGTATGAGGACGGCACGCTGAACGTGGAGAATCTGCGCGCGGCGAAGGCCACCGACACGTACGTGCTGCGCGGCGATGCGGATGGCGAGACCTGGGAACCGCACTTCACCTATCACGGTTTCCGGTACGTGGAGTTGACGGGATATCCCGGCACGCCGCGGCTCGACAGTGTCATGGGCCGCGAGGTGCATACCGACGTGCGGCCGGCGGGCTCCTTCGCCGCGTCGAAACCTCTGTTGAACCAGTTGCAGCAGAACATCGTGTGGGGCGTGAAGAGCAACCTGCACTCCATCCCCACCGACTGCGACCAGCGCGACGAGCGCATGGGCTGGATGGCCGACGCCCACCTGGCGGCGGAGACGGCCATGCTGAACTTCGACATGGCGGCGTTCTATACCAACTTCCTGCGGAGCATTCGCGACGACCAGGACGAGGACGGCTCGCTGCCCGACACCGTGCCGCGCGGCAGACTCAAGCCGCCGGCGGACCCCGCCTGGGGCTCGGCTTACCCGCTCCTGCTGAAGTACATGTGGGAGCAGTATGGCGACCGGCGCATCGTGGAGCAGCACTTCGAAGGCATCCGCCGCTGGGCGGAATTCCTGCACACCAAGGCCGACGCCGACGGCATCGTCTCCTTCGTGAAGTACGGCGACTGGGTGCCCACCGAGCGCACGCCGGGCGACCTGGTATCGACCGCCTACTACTATTTGAGCGTGGACACCGTGGCCCGCATGGCCGAGGTGCTCGGCAAGTCGCCGGAAGCGGCACAATACCGAACCCTGGCGGATTCGGTGGCGGCGGGATTCCAGAAGCGCTTCTATCGCGCCGACTCGCATTCCTATGCCAACGGATCGCAGACCGCCAACACACTGCCGCTGTTTTTCGGCATCACGCCGTCGGCCGACCGCGGCAGCGTGCAGAACAGCCTTAACTCCGACATTGTGTACTCCAGGAACACGCACCTGAGCACCGGCATCCTGGGGACCAAGTACCTGCTCCCGCTGTTGTCGCAGGAGGGCCGGCCCGACCTGGCGTACGATCTGGCGACGCAGACCACCTATCCGAGCTGGGGATACATGATCGAGAAGGGCGCTACCACCATTTGGGAGCTCTGGCAGGACGTCGAGGGACCCTCCATGAACTCGCACAACCATGCCATGTTCGGCAGCGTGGGCGCGTGGTTCTACACCTCGCTGGCGGGTATCCACGTCGACCCGCAGTACCCCGGCTACGAGCGCATTCGCATCCAGCCGGAGATGGTGCGCGATCTGCACTACGCGTCGGCGTCCATCGACACCGTGCGTGGACGGGTGGCGTCGGCGTGGCAGCGGGAACCCGGGCGCACGCGTCTGGAAGTCACCGTTCCGCCCGGCAGCACCGCGGAAATCTACGTGCCGGCGTTCGGAAATGCCGACGTGACCGTGGAAGAAGGCGGACACGCGGTGTGGAAGGGACGCGCGTTTGTGGCGGGTGCGCCGGGCGTCGAGGGAGCGCGCGCGGCTGGCGAAGATGTCGTAATCAAGGTGGCGTCGGGGACGTACGTGTTTGAGGTTAACTAGCTAGCTAGCCGGTGGAATCTCCACTTCCTCGGCGCTCTCAGATCTTGACCTTGCTTCTTTCCCCTCCGCGTCTCTGCGCCTCCGCGGTGAAGAAACAGCCTTCAGCGGTCGTAGCCCGCCGTCACGCCAGCAGGCGGTGCTCCTTCAACTTCCGGTACAAATTGCGCTCGCTGATGCCCAGGATGCGGGCGGCGTTGCCACGGTGGCCATTGCTCGCCTGCAAGGCGCGGCGGATGTGAGCCAGTTCCAGTTCGTCGAGCGTGGGCAGAGCCCCGTCCTCCGCAATCGGCACGCTGCCGGCCGCTGCCTGCACGGTCCCGCGGACCGCCGCCGGCAGATGCTCGGAGAGAATCTCGGAGCCTTCGCACACCACCATGGCAGCTTCCACCGCGTGCTTGAGTTCCCGCACATTACCGGGCCAGGAGTGCCGGCGCAGAGTTTCCATGGCCTCCTTCCCGATGTTCTTAGACGAAGCAAATCGCTCGTTGAGCACGCCTACGAAATGCCTCGCCAACAGCTCCACATCGCCGCCACGGCCCCGCAGGGGCGGAATCTCCAGGCTGATGGTGGTCATCCGATAGTAGAGATCCTCGCGGAACAGACCTTTCCGCACCATCGACCGCAGATCGCGGTTGGTAGCCGCCAGCACTCGTACATCCACGCGGATTTCAGTCGTGCCGCCCACGTGGCGGAATACCGAAGTATCCAGGACACGCAGCAGGTTGATCTGCGTAGCCTGGCTGATCTCTCCGATCTCGTCGAGAAAGATGGTGCCGCCATGGGCCACCTCAAAGAGCCCGGGTTTCGCCCGGTCGGCCCCCGTGAACGCCCCGCGCTCGTGGCCGAACAACTCGCTCTGCAGCAGGTTTTCCTGCAAGGCGGCGCAATCCACAATCACGAACGGCCGTGATTTGCGGCTGCTGCGCGCGTGAATCAGTTTGGCCAACAGTTCCTTGCCGGAGCCGGTTTCGCCGCTGATGAACACCGTGGAATCGCTGGGGCCCACGCGCTCGATCAACTGGAGCAAACGCTGGAATTCCGGGCTCTCGCCGATGAATGAGCCGGCCAGATCCGGCGGCGTCAAACCGCGCTCCAGAAGGCTGGCGCGCTGGCGCAGCGAACGCCGCTCGAGCGCCCGCTGAATCCGAATCTGCAACTCTTCCAGCGGGCAGGGCTTGATCACGTAGTCGAAGGCGCCCACGCGGATGGATTCGATGGCTGTGTCGATGGTGCCGTGCCCCGTCAGCATGATCACTTCCGTCGCGGCATTGCGCGCGCGCAGGGCTTTCAGCGTTTCCAGACCGTCCATGCCGGGCAGGCGCAGGTCCAGCAGAACCACTTCCGGCTCGAACCGCTCAACCTTGGCGACCGCTTCTTCCCCCGAGCCGGCGGTTTCCACCTGGTGTCCCATACGGCGAAGTTCGCCGGCCACCACGTGACGAAACGCCGCGTCGTCGTCCACCACAAGAACGGAGGCCGTGGTCTTCACCGCGCGGCCTCCTGGACGCCGGCCGGGGCCAGCGCCGGCAGCACGATCTCGAACGTGGACCCCTCGCCCGGCACGCTCTCCACCAGAATGTCGCCGCCCCACCGGCGGACGAAGTTCAGCGAGAGGAACAGGCCGAGTCCGGTGCCGTCGTGGCGTCCGCTGAAAAACGGCTCGAAGATCCGCTTCCGGTTTTCCGGCGCGATGCCGCAGCCGTTGTCGCCTACCCGGATGTGCACCGTTTCGCCCTCTGCTTTCGCCTCGGCTTGGATCGTAACCCGCCCGCCCGGTTTCGAAGCCTGCACCGCGTTGAGCAGCAGATTGACCAGCGCGTGCTGCAATTCGGCCTCATCGGCACGGGCCCGCAGGTCTGTCGCGACGGGGCTCACTTCGATTTTTACGGAATGCGCGCGCGCCGTGGGTTCGATCAGGCGCGCCACCGCGTTGATCGCTGTCCCCAGATCCACGATGTCTCCCTGCGTGCGCTGGCCGCGCGCCAGACGGAGAAAGTGCTGCGTGATGCCGCGGCAGCGCAGAATCTGCTCCCGGGCGATCGAAGCACTCTCGCGGATCTGCTCCCTGTCGGCTTCGCCGCCCGCTTCCCGCAGGATTCCTTCCAAGCACATCAGCACCGTGCCCAGCGGGGTATTGAGTTCGTGTGAAAAGCCCGATGCCAGAGTCCCCAGCGATGCCAGACGGTGCGATTCGGCAAGGTGGGCTTCAGCGGCGCGGCGCTCCGAGATGTCGCGCCACACTTCCACCACCTGCCGCAGTTGGCCCGCCCCGTCCAGAATCGGCGACGCGTGAACCTCTTCCCAGATCGCCGCGCCGCCGGGCGCCCGGCGCTCGCAGATGCGCACCTGGTGCGCGCCCGACCTCAGGCAGGCCAGCGTAGGGCAATCGACGATGGTGCAACCGCCCGTAGGCATGTCGTGGCATTGGCAGCCCAGCACCTCCGCGCGAGAGTGTTCGGCGCGGCGCAAAAATGCATCGTTGGCGGCGATGATGTTGCGTTCCCCGTCCAACACCACGATGCCGTCGTCGATGCTGTTGATTACCGTCTCCAACCTCTCGCGCTGGCTGCGCACTTCGCCCACCAGGCCGGTGACGGAATCGGCCATGGTGTTGAATTCGCGTGCCAGCCAGGAAAGCGTATCGGAACCTTCGGCGGGAACGCGCCGTTCCAGATCGCCGCCGGCAATCTGCCGCGCGGCGGTTTCAAAACGTTGCAGCCGGCGCAGCACCACCACCCGGATCACCAGGCCGATGGCGCCCACCAGCAGCAGCGTGATGGCGGCCGTGCCGCCCACCAGCCAGCGGAGGTCGCGCGCCATCTCCGCCCGAATTTGTTCCGTCTTGTAGTCCAGGATGAGAATGCCGTTGATCTTGTGACTGGGGTCGTGGCATCCGTAACATTCCTGGCGATTGCGGATCGGCACCACCGTACGCAGAACCGTGCCGCCCCGGGTCTCGATCACCTGGCTCTGCCCGCGCTGTTCCGCCGGATAGCGATGACAAGCCTGACAGGTGGGAGAACCGATTTGCAGTTCGGCATCCGGCTGCCCGGACCCAACCGGATAACGCTCCGTCCCGAAGCGGTCCAGCAGCACCAGGCGCTCCACCGGAGTCTGCTGGCGGAAACTCTGGATCATCTTCGCAATCAGCGTGCGGTCGTTCTCGATCATCTGGTGTTCGAGCGCCACGCGGATCAGATCGCCCTCGGCCAGCGCGGTCGAGCGCGCCGTCTCGAGGAGCGAGTGCATGTGGTGCTGCGAATAAAGATAGGCGCCGCCTGAACACGCCAGCACGACGGCCGCGGTCACTCCCACCGCCAGGCCGATCGGCATGCTGGCGAATGGCGGTCTGGGACTCTTGCGAACCAGGATGGCTGAATGATGTCACAGTCTGAGATCCCCGTCAACGCTCGTCTGACCGCCGCCTTGCGGCGATTGCCCGGCCTATTCTCCGCATTTTGCGCGGCGAATACTTGCTTCCCGCGGTGATCTCAGCTTATAATCTCCGCAGAAGGTGCGGAGAATGTATATCCACGAGCTTAAGGACTGGCCCCGGTTTAACTGGAGCCGAGAGCAACTTGCCGAATCTCTTGCCGCCGTCCGTCACCGGCAGGGCCGGCTGATCGGCCATATGGAAGCCCTCGGCTTCAATCTCCGCCAGGAGGCCGTGCTGCAAACCCTGACCTCCGACGTGCTCAAGAGCAGCGAGATCGAGGGCGAGAAATTGGATGCCGAACAGGTCCGGTCGTCGGTTGCGCGGCGTCTCGGCATGGATATCGGCGCACTCAAGCCCGCGGACCGCAATGTCGAGGGCATCGTTGAAATGATGCTCGACGCCACGCGCCGGTATGACCAGCCGCTCACCGCCGAAAGGCTCTTTTCGTGGCATGCCTCCCTGTTTCCCACGGGGCGCAGCGGCATGACCAAAATCAAGGCAGGGGCCTGGCGTGACGACAGCACCGGCCCGATGGAGGTTGTCTCCGGTCCCGTCGGCAAGGAGCGCGTCCATTTCCAGGCGCCACCGGCGAAACGCCTGGATGGCGAAATGCAGTCGTTCCTGGACTGGTTCAACGCAAACCACGGCATTGATCCGGTCCTCGAAGCCGGGCAGGCGCATCTCTGGTTCGTGACCATCCATCCGTTCGATGACGGCAACGGCCGCGTTGCGCGCGCGATTGCCGACATGGCCCTGGCGCGTTCTGAAAAGAGCCCGCAACGCTTCTACAGCATGTCGTCGCAGATCCGGCAAGAGCGCTCCGCCTATTATGAGATTCTGGAGAAAACGCAGAAGGGGACATTGGACATCACGCCCTGGATGGAATGGTTCCTCGGCTGTCTGGGCCGCGCTATCGATGGTGCGCAAACCACTCTCGGCGCTGTTCTCGCGAAGGCCCGCTTCTGGAATGCGATAGCCGGCGTTGCGATCAATGGCCGGCAGCGGCTGGTGCTAAACCAACTCCTCGGTGGTTTCGAGGGGAAGCTCACGACATCGAAATACGCCAGGCTCGCCAAGTGCTCGCAGGACACAGCCCTCCGCGACATTCTGCCACTCGTCGAGCGCGGAATTCTGGTCCGCAATCCCGAGGGAGGGCGGAGCACCAGCTACGCACTTGCTGCAAATCCATATTGAGCCGGAGCAAATGGAATATGTGGCGCCACAAAAAGCTATTTGCCGCTGCTATAGGCCGCGTCGATCTGCTGCCGCAGGAACGCCAGGTCTTTCCTGATGGCCGCGGTCTTGGCCTTCGGCTGGTAATCGATGTGTAACGACACCGGCCCCGCGAAGCGCGCCTTGGCCAGCGCGGCGAAGAATTTGGGCCAATCGACCACGCCTTCGCCAAGCGGGCACGCCACCATGCGGGGCACGCCGCCGCCTTCGCGGTCCCACTCAAAATCGCGGACTGCCACCATCTTCAGACGCGGCAGCGCCAATTCCAGAGCCGCTGCGAAGCCGTTCGGCCCGCCCTGCGCGGTGGCGTAACCGGCGTCGAAACAGTAGCCCACCAGGTGGGGATCGATGGGCCGGATGACGCGGGCGATGTCGGGAACCGCGGCGCCTTCGGCGCCATCCACGAAATTGTGGATGCCCATCGCCATGTTGGTGGCGCGCGCCAACTGCGCCAGGCCGGCGATTTGCCGCTGCACCAGGCCAAGTTGCATCTCAATGGCCGGCGAGCCCGTGAACTTCCAATGGCCCGGCCGGAAAAAGGGCACCTTGATATAGCTGGAAAGGCCGAGCAGATTTTCGGCGTCTTTGTCTTCGAGCGAAGTCAGCGCGGTGGTGATCATCGGCACGTCGATGCCGCGGCCGGTGAAGCCTTCGAGAGCCGGCATCAGGTAATTGGCGGCTTTCTCGGGCGGAACGTGGCCGCCGGGCTCGACGGAAAGATCGACGCCGTCAAAGCCCAGGCCGCCGATCACCATGGGCAAATCGACCTGGCCGATTTCGATCAGCACGCGCGAGTACAGGCAGACCGCCGGAGTGACGCGCGGAAGCATGGCGCCGGCGCCGCGCGATTGGGCCGCAAGGCGGGCCGCGCCGGCGGCCATCGCCGCAGTCGCCGCCATCGCCTGGCGTCGGGTGAGAGGCATAAGTCAGCGTTTACGGCTCTTGGCCGCGTTCTCGGCCTTCCGGATCACCGCTTCGCGGTCGCCCTTTTCCCAATCCTGGTGCGTCTGGGCGTCGCTGATTCCGGCCACGCGTCCGAGCAGCAGGAACGGGGGAAGGGCGTAGCGCAGCGTTTTCCAGCGGGCCATTTCCACCAGGGAGCCAAGGGCGCGCTCGCGCACCAGGTCCAGCGCGGCGGGGTTGGCTCCGTCGGTGAGAGTGAGCAGCGCCTTGGTGGCTTCCACGCGATCGCTCAGCACCACGGAGTTCAGCATCTCGACGAACCAGGTGGGCGCGATCTTGATTCCGAAGCCAGGCTGCTGGTGCGCCATCACGGCGATGGCGGTGAGCGACTTCATGGCGTTGGCCCGGACGGCTTCATCGGGATCGTCGATGGCGAATTGCAGGTCATTGACGACGTCCAGTTTGCGGGGCGCGTAACCGATCACCATGGCCGCCACGGCCCGCTCATCGGGCACCGACCCGGTCCGCAATTCGTCGCGGAGCAAGTCCAGGTGGACGGCCGCAAATTCGATGAACTTCTGCTGGATCGCGCTCACGGCCGGGTCCGCCATGATGGCGTGGCCCGCGGTCATGTCTTCGTCCGCGGTGCCTTTCACGGCTGCCCGTTGCACAGCGCCGAGGAATTCCCGGTAGAGGTCCAGCAGATCCTGCGGCAGGGAGGTCGTTCCCGAGGGCGGTGAGCGGAACGCGGCATGCGCGGCGCCCTGTTCTTCGATGCCGATGAATAAGTCGACGCCCTGGCCGTCGCAGCAGACCGCTTCCACGTGCACGGCCACCACCCCGGGGATGGCCGCGAGTTGGTCTTCGAGTTCACCCTTGGAGGGCGGAAGCCCACCGCCCGGTTCCACCCGTCCGGCCTGCAGGATTTTCTCCGCCGTGACCCGGTGGAGGCCGTAGAAATTGATGTTGCCGATATGCGGCGCCTGTGCCCAAGCGGCACACACCAAGGCCATCGGAAGCAGGATTCGGGTCACATCCGTGAGACGCGCGAGACCCCGTGATTGTTGCCCGAAATTCAGGCCCCCGCCTGCTTTTGAGCGAGCGGCCCGACGAATGGCAACACGACGGTCTTGCCCTGGTAAGCCGAAATGATCAGGTAAATCCAGAGTGCGAAGCAGCCCAGCCCGAACACCAACCACACCAGCGAGATCAGCGAGCCAAACAGGCCGAAGCCACCGAGGCCTCCGGTGGTCCAGAAGATCCGCAAGATAATGCTGAACAAAATGCTGAGCACGATATCCACGGCAATCACCGCCACGTTCATGAAAATCGATTGGAAGGCGTGAAACCGGATTGCGCGGTTTTTGCTGTAAGGCTCCATCACCAGGAACACGATGCCGGTGACTAAGCCCAGCACATAGCACAGCGCCGAGGCCACGTTGTTATCCATCGGAGCGGCGATTGCCGGCTGAGCGCCGGGAGGCGGCGCGCCGGCCGCCGGCTGGGCGGCCGCATCGATAGCCGCACCACATTTCGGACAAAATTTTCCTTCTACGGAACTACCGCAACTCGCACAAAATGGCATGAATCCTCCTAGGGAACTGTACTCGCATGTTGCGCCGTTTGCAAGTCCTCATGGTGACGGCGGACCCAGAACCAGGAGCGGGACCACGGCGCCCAGCACGGCTCCCGCAATCAGCGCCCAATTCCCGGCGCCGAGAAACGAGACCGCCAGGCCCACCAGCGACCCGATTCCGGCTCCCACCACGGCCACCATGATCCGCTTACCCATCGACTCTTACGCGCTCATTCTTAAGATACCCCGCCGCCCGGCGTTTGACACCCTGATTTCACTGCTGTTAGCCTGAATTTTCATGCCAGCCGATCAGCCGCTTCGCGCTACGCCGTTGCACTCCGTCCATTGCGCCCTGCGCGCCAAAATGGTGGACTTCGGCGGCTGGGATATGCCCGTGCAGTATTCGGGCATCATCGATGAGCACCTGGCCGTGCGCCGCAGCGTCGGTCTGTTCGACGTCAGCCACATGGGCGAAATCGAAATCCGCGGCCCCCAGGCAGCCGCCCTGACGGATTTCGTCACCACCAACGCCGTCCCCAAGCTGAAACAGGGCCAGGCCCATTACTCCGGCCTGCTCTACGACCACGGCGGCTTCGTGGACGACATTCTGGTGCACAAAGTGGCCGACGACCATTTCTTCCTGTGCGTGAACGCTTCCAACCAGAAAAAAGATTTCGAGCACATCCGCGCGCAGAACCGCTTCGACGCGCGCGTCGAGTTCTCGAGCGATCGGTATTCGCAGCTTGCCATCCAGGGTCCCAAGGCGCAGGCCACGCTGCAGAAGCTGACGCCGGTGGATCTTGGCTCCGTCAAGTATTACTGGTTCACGGACGGCGAAGTCTCCGGCACGCCGGCGCGCATCGCGCACACCGGCTACACCGGAGAAGACGGTTTCGAAATCTACGTGCCGCCCTCCGAGGCGGTCCGCCTGTGGAATGAAGTGCTGCGCGCGGGCGAGGAGTTCGGCATCAAGCCGTGCGGCCTGGGAGCGCGCAATACGCTGCGCCTCGAGGCGGCTATGGCGCTGTATGGCCATGAGATCGACGCGTCCATTTCGCCGCTCGAAGCCGGCCTCGGATGGATCGTGAAGCTGGACAAGGGCGACTTCGTGGGCCGCGCCGCCCTGCTCAAACAAAAGGAAAGCGGCCTCAAACGCAAGTTGGTTGGCTTTGAAATGCGCGGCCGCGGCATTGGCCGCGACGGCTACGAAGTCTTCCTCGATGGCGCGCCGGCCGGCTGGGTGACCAGCGGCTCGCCATCGCCCTCCCTCAATAAGAACATCGGTCTGTGCTACCTTCCCACGGAGCACGCGCAGCCCGGTGAATCCATTCAGATCATGATCCGCAACCAGCCGGTGGATGCGGTGACGGTGGGTGGATGCGGTGACGGTGAAAACGCCCTTTTGCCAGCGAGCGAGATAAAAATGTATCCAGAAAATTTTCGATACACCAAAGAACATGAGTGGGTGGCGGCCGTTGGGGACGCGGGCACGATCGGCATCACCGATCACGCCCAGCAGGAACTCGGCGACATTGTCTACGTCGACTTGCCGAAAGCCGGGGCGCACATCGAACAGGGGAAATCGCTCGGCTCGGTGGAGTCCGTGAAGGCCGTCTCCGACGTTTACTCGCCGGTCTCGGGCGAGGTCACGGAGATCAACCAGACGCTGGCGGAGAAGCCGGAAACGCTGAATAGCGATCCGCATGGCGCGGCGTGGCTCGTGAAAATCAAGCTGGCCGACCCGGGCCAACTGGCGGCCCTGATGAGCGCCGCCGAGTACCAAGCCTACATAGGAGCCGAAAAGTAGTTGCGCTACCTTCCGAAATCCGATTCCGAGCGCCGCCAGATGCTCGACGCGTGCGGCGTGTCGCAACCCGAAGAGCTGTTCGCGCACCTGCCGGAGGCGGTCAGGCTGGGGCGGCCTCTCGACCTCGCGCCGGGTGTTTCCGAATACGAGATCGTCCAGTATTTCCGGGATCGCGCGGCGGAAAACGGCAACGGGTACGCGTCATTTCTGGGCGCCGGCGTCTACCATCACTACCGGCCGGTGCTGGTGGATACGGTGGTTTCGCGCGGGGAGTTTCTCACGTCGTATACGCCCTACCAGGCGGAAATCGCGCAGGGCACGCTGACCACCATCTTCGAATTCCAGACCATGATCTGCCAGCTCACGGGCATGGACGTGGCCAACGCTTCCATGTATGACGGTTCCACCGCCGTGCCGGAAGCCGCCATGATGGCGGTGCGCTCGACCGGCAAGGGCCGCGTGCTGGTGGCGCGGAGTGTGCATCCGGAATACCGCGAAGTGCTGCTCACCTACGCCAAAAACCAGGGCATGCCGGTGGAGGAGTTCGGGTACGATCCGGAAACGGGCACGCTCGATCTGGAAGATCTCGAACGCAAGATGGACGACTTGACGGCGGCCGTAATCGTGCAGACGCCCAACTTCTTCGGCATCGCCGACCAGGTGAAGGAGGCCGCGCGGATCGCCCATGGCCGCGGCGCGCTGCTGGTGGTAGTCTTCACGGAGGCGGTATCGCTGGGGATTCTGGAGCCGCCCGCGGAAGCCGATATCGTGGCGGGCGAACTGCAGAGTTTCGCGATTTCCCCGAGCTATGGCGGACCGTACGCCGGCATCATCGCCACGCGCGAAAAATACCTCCGCCAGATGCCCGGCCGGCTGGTGGGCCAGTCCGTGGATTCGCGCGGCAACCGCGCGTTCTGCCTGACACTGGCGACCCGCGAGCAACACATCCGGCGGGAAAAGGCCACCTCCAACATCTGCACCAACCAGGCGCTCATCGCCCTGATGGCCACCGTGTTCATGACGGTCTATGGCAAGCAGGGGCTGCGCGAACTGGCGGCGCAAAACCTGGCCAAGGCGCACTACCTGGCGGCGAAAGTGAAGCCGCGCTTCAGCGGCCCGTTCTTCAACGAATTCGTGGCGAAGGTGGAAGGCCGGACGGTCGACGACTTGAACAAACAGTTGCTGAAGAAAAAGATCATCGGCGGTCTGCCGTTGGGCCGCTTCTACCCCGAGCTTTCGGGCAGCGTCCTGCTGTGTGCCACTGAGATGACCAGGCGGGCGGACATGGATGTAGTGGCGGACGCCATCCTGCGGACCCCGGAGGTGACCGCATGATCAGGAAAGTCAGGCCGCACCTCTCGCAAAACGAGCGGCTGGTGTTCGAGCGCAGCTCACCCGGCAAGAAGGCCTATCAGCTTCCCGAGCTCGACGTTCCGGCGGTCGACGCCGCCGAGGCCCTGGGCGCCGCTAACGTGCGCGCCGAAATCGAAGGCTTCCCCGAAATCAGCGAAGTGGAAGCCGTCCGCCACTTCACGCGGCTTTCCACCTGGAACTACGCCATCGATTACGGCATGTACCCGCTGGGCTCCTGCACCATGAAGTACAACCCGCGGATCAACGAAGTGGTGGCCCGCACGGAAGCTCTGGCCTGGGCGCATCCCTATCAGCCGGAGGCGCTGGCGCAGGGCTCCATGGCCGTGATGGCGCACCTGGAAGCGGCGCTGGCCGAAATCACCGGCATGGACGCGGTGACGCTGCAGCCGGCCGCCGGAGCGCACGGCGAGTTGACCGGCATTCTGCTGATTCGCGCCTTGCTCGAAAAGCGCGGCAACCCGCGCAAAAAGATTCTGATCCCCGATTCCGCGCACGGCACCAATCCGGCTACGGCGGCGATTGCCGGATACGCCGTCGAGAATATTCCGTCGAGCGCGACGGGCGTGCTGGATGTGAGCGCGCTCGCCGGGATCGTGGATAAAGACGTCGCGGCGCTGATGGTGACCAACCCCAATACGTTGGGGGTATTCGAGGAGAACATCATCCAGGCGGCCGATATTCTGCACAAGAAAGGCGCCATGCTGTACATGGACGGCGCCAACATGAACGCGCTGGTGGGCATCGCGCGGCCGGGCGATTTCGGCGTGGACGTGATGCACCTCAACCTGCACAAGACGTTTTCCACGCCCCATGGCGGCGGCGGTCCAGGCGCGGGACCGGTGGCCGTCAAGAAGGTGCTGGAGCCATTTCTGCCGGCGCCGCGGCTCAAGCGAACCGGCAGGAAGTGGGCCTGGGATTACCACCGCAAGCGGTCCATCGGGCGGGTGAAAGCCTACTATGGAAACTTCGGCGTGCTGGTGCGCGCGCTGGCGTACATCCTGGCCCACGGCGGCCCGGGCCTGCGCAATGCCACGGTGGACGCGGTGCTGAATGCGGTCTACATCCGCAAGCGGCTGGAAGCGTATTACGATCTGCCGTACTCCCAGGCCAACATGCACGAAGTGGTCTTCAGCGACAACCGCCAGGCCAAGCTGGGCGTGCACACCGGGGACATCGCCAAGCGGCTGATCGACTACGGTTTTCATCCCTACACGGTGAGCTTTCCGCTGATTGTGCACGGGGCGCTCATGATCGAGCCCACCGAGACCGAAGGCAAGCACGAGATCGACCAGTTCATTGAAGCCATGATCTCGATCGCCCAGGAGGTTGAAACCGACCCGCAACTGGTCAAAACGGCGCCCCACGGCACGCGCACCAGCCGCGTGGATGAAGTGGCCGCCGCGCGCAAACCGGTATTGCGATGGAAGCCGGCCTAGCCCGCATTTCTCACAGGCGCCTGGTGGTGGTGAAGTGGCGCACGCACTCCTGCGTGCCGCGTCGGCACTCATGCCGACGCCCGGTCCCGACAG
>JBEKQS010000114.1:0-16119 GCA_049519475.1 Bryobacteraceae bacterium
GTTGATGGATGCCCGCGAACGGCGTCTCCGCAAACATCCGCGAGAAAGTGTTGGCTCCCGGACGAGCGGCCAAAAGCGCCAGCGGTAAATGTATCGGCATACGGAGAAACCCGCCGCCACCAACCAACAGGTGTGGGAGATCGGCCCTACGGCCTACATCATGGTATCAAATCTCGTTCCGCCGGTGGAAAAGCCGGCGCCCGCAAAATCTGTCCGGCGTCCACCGGTTCCTCTCCCATGTCTCCGGCTTGACACTTGGATCGTCTACCCCTGCAAGAAGTAGTTGAATTGCTTCTCCCGGCCGATCGTGGTGCTTTCGCCGTGCCCCGGAATCACCACCGTCTCCTCCGGCAGCGGCAGCAGCTTCTCGTGAATCGACCGCAGAATCTGCCGCGAGTCGCCGCCCGGCAGATCGGTCCGGCCAATGCTGTCGCGGAACAGCGTATCGCCCGCCACCAGCTTGCCTTCCGAGGGAATCCATAAACTGATGCTGCCCTGCGTGTGCCCCGGCGTATGAAGCACGTGGAACTCCGTCGCCCCCACCACCAGCTTGCCGCCATCCTTCGCGGGCGAATCGATTTCCACCGCGTCCGGCGTCTCAACCCCCAGCCATCCCGCCTGCACCTCCATCATTTTTTGCAGTTCGGCGTCGTTGGGATTCATGTAGACCGGCGCGCCGGTGGCCTTTTTCAGCTTCTGCGCGCCGCCGATATGGTCGATATGCGCATGCGTGATCACGATCCCTTTCACCGTCAGCCCGTGGCGCTTCACCACCTGCAGAATGCGGCTGATCTCGTCTCCCGGATCCACCACCAGCGCCTCGCGCGTCTGCTCGTCCCCGAAAATCGAGCAATTGCACTGCAACATTCCCACCGGGATGATCTCATGGATCATATGCCGATTGTATACTCTAGAGCTATATGGCTGACGCGCTCTACGTGTTCATGCGGTGGCTGCACATTTCTTCGGCGGTGACGCTGGTCGGTGGCATGATCTTCGGCCGCTGGGTGATGACTCGCGCCGCCGATGCGCTGGCGCCCGACGCCCGCGAAACTTTTCTCGACCGCGCCGCCGCCATCTACCAGCCGCTGGCTTTCGCCGCCATGGGCGCGTTGCTCGTCTCCGGCATGTACAACATCCTCACCATTCCCGGACACCGCCCGCTCTACCACGCCCTGCTCGGCGTCAAGCTTCTGCTGGCGATGCACGTCTTCTCGATCGCCATCCTGATGGGCCGCCCGCACAACCCGCGCCGCCCGCGCATGATGGCCGGCGCCGCCATTTCCGGCCTCGCGATTATTGCCATCGCCGCCTACCTCCGCCATATCTTTTGACCGGGTTATGATTCACAGCGTACAGGGCTGACATGCGACACTTCGCGGATCGCTGTTACCGCGGGTAGTAGCCGGATCGTGCCCGGACGCTTACACCGGGACGTGTGACCTTTACCTTGATCGTGCGGTAGGTTCGCGAGCCGTTCGAAACGGAAGGAGTGTAGCCGAGAACATACTGGCTGCGCAGATCGGCTTCGATGCGACGGAACAGCGCTGGCATTTGGTCTTCCTTGCCCGCAAGGGCCAGGCCGCCGGTTTCCCGTGAGATTCGCTGCAGCTCGCTTTTTGCCTCCTTCGCTGCGCGGTATGGGCCTACTGTAGGGAATAGGAGAGGCGTTGAGTCCCACAGGGAAGGAACCCGAATCGAATAGACCACTGCATCCGCGCCTTGGCAGGCCTCGATGGCGTCCGTTACTCCGCGATCGCTCCCCGTATCCCAACCGTCTGCCAGGATCAGCATCGCCCGTAGTTTGAGTCTGGCTGCGAAGAACACGCTATCCCAGAGCACCGTGTCCCCGCATGGCGGCGATTGCTTGCTCCACGAAGTGGGATGAGTGCCAGAGCAGGGCTCGCCAAGAATGGGAGCCGCTGGTGCGTCAACATGATCCGGGCCGGCACGGAGCTGTTCGGCGGAATTGGTCCAGTCCGTAAGGAGCCTCGGCTGGCTTCCGGCCGAGACCAGGAACGCGCGATCTTCCGGCGAAAGCATACGGGAAAATAACTCCAACACGGCTCGCTGGTGTGGAGTGGCAATGCAGCATCCAACCACCCCGACCGTGAGCGGAAGATCCATTTCCTGCCAGAGGTACTTCACCTTCTGCGGGACGCCGTCTTCGAGCACAACGAAGTCTGCGCTGCGGAGACCCTGTACCGGAGCGCCGTTGGCTGCAGTAGCGACACAGGGCACGCGGACCAGATTGACATCCACGCTGAAGCCCGGCGCCTGCGCGAGCAGTGGAATCGCCGAAAACAGCGCTGCCCAGTGCCCCATCGTCGACAGTTTCCGCCTTGGGCGCGCGACCACCATTCGATTGTACGCCAGGCCGGCGTTTGGTCCGCATCGTGGCAAGGGGCGGAGCCGAAATGCGGGCTAGACTGAAAGCATGAGCAAAGGTGACGACGCACTGCGCCACGGCGCGGCCTGGCTGGATCTCGACGGGCGCGGCCGCATCATTGCCCGCGGGCGCGACCGCGCCCGCCTGCTCCACGCCATCACCACCAACGAAGTCAGGAAAATGGTTCCCGGCGACACCTGCTACGCCTTCCTCCTGAACCCGCAGGGCCGCATCCAGGCCGATTTGCAATTGTTGTGCCTCCCCGATCATTTCTTGATCGACACCGAGCCGGATCTCCGCGAAAAGGTCCACCAGCTCATCCGGCGCTATATCATCGCCGACCAGGTGGAGCTGGAAGACTCGACCGCGCGCACCGCTTCCATCGGCGTCGAAGGTCCCGCGGCGCCTTCGCTTCAGCTCCCAACCGGCGATTACACCACGGCTTCGTTCACGGTGACTGGTCAACCCGGCTATCGCGTTTACTGCGCGCCGGAGGCCAGGCCGGAGTTGGTCCGCCAACTGGAAGCCGCGGGAGCCGTCCCGGCCAGCCCCGCCGACGCGCGCCTGGTCCGCATCGAAAACGGCAAGCCGCGCTACGGCGAAGACATCCGCGACACTTCCCTGCCCCAGGAAACCCAGCAGATGCACGCCGTCAGTTTCAACAAGGGCTGCTACCTGGGGCAGGAGATTGTCGAGCGCATCCGCGCTCTGGGCCAGGTGCACAAGAAGTTGGAGCGCTTCGAGCTCGAAGGCCCGGACCCGCCCGCGCCCGGCACAAAGGTCCAGCTCGAAGGCGCCGAAGCCGAAGTCACTTCCGCCGTCTTTTCCCCGCACTTGGGAAAAGTGATCGCACTCGGTTACGTCAGACGCTGAGCCAAGTGGGGCAGGCGCCCTCGCCTGCGCCGGACCCCCTGGTCCGGCTCGCGGCGCGAAGCTTAATCAAATGCTGGTCCCTTCACATCGTTGGCCCGCATCCTTACCCACACATCCTCCGGCACGTGCAGATTCCCCCTGTACCCCGTCCCCAGCGAAACTTCCGGCTTCATCGCCCCGTGGAAATCCGACCCCCCCGTTACCAGCAGCCCATACCGCTTTGCCAGCCCGAGATAGAGCTCCGTCTCGGCGGGGCCGTGATCGCTGTGGTACGCCTCGATGGCATTCAGCCCGGCGGCGCACAGTTCCGGCATCATCGCCGCAACATCGCCCGCCACGCGGATCGGATGCGCCAGCGACGCGATCCCTCCGCCATCGCGGATGTGCCCCACGCCCTCCGCAAACGACGGCTCGCGGCGGTACACGTAGCCTTTGGCGGATTCGTCCAGGTATTCGTCAAACGCCTGCCGGATGTTGGATACGTAGCCCTTCTCCACCATGATTTGCGCGAAATGCGGCCGGCCCGTCATGCCGCGGCCGCGCCCTTCGGCCTCTTCCACCGTGACGTCGAAACCCAGTTCGCGCAGCCGGACGGCCAGCCGCTGGTTGCGTTCCCGGCGCGACGCTTGCAGCTCCAGCACCCAGTCGCGGAACGCGCCGAGCCCGCCCGAACCTGGGAAATAACCCAGCACGTGTACCGAATGGTCGTGCAGGCGCGTGGAAAGCTCGATGCCGCAGACCAGTTCGACACCTACCTCGGCCGCGGCGTCGCACGCCCCGTCATAACCGGCAAGAGTGTCGTGATCCGTGATTCCGAGACGATCCACGCCGGCCCGCACGGCTTCGGCAATCAGTTGTTCGGGCGAACAACTGCCGTCGGATTGGTTGGTGTGGGTGTGAAGGTCGATCACGGGAACCTAAGCGTTCCAGTGTAGCCCAAATCGGCGCGGAGTCCGGCTGTGGGGCCAGGCTTTCAGCCTGCCGCCGGCTTTCCCCCCGGCGCTCTTCGGTTTGTGCCTGTTAATATATGGAAGTGGTTCCAGAGGAAAATCCCGGGGCGCCGCCGGAATCCCATCCGGCCTGGCGGCGCGTGCAACTGGCGCGCCACCCCAAACGTCCCCATTCGCTCGATTACATTCAGCGTCTGTTCACCGATTTCCAGGAAGTCCACGGTGATCGCACCTTCGGCGATGACCCCGCCATCGTCGCCGGCCTGGCCCAGTTCGAGGGCCACCCGCTGATGATCGTGGCCGAGCAAAAAGGCCGCGACACCAAACAAAAACTCTTTCGTAACTTCGGCATGCCCAAACCCGAAGGCTACCGCAAGGCATTGCGCGTGATGCAGATCGCCGACAAGTTCCGCCGGCCCGTGGTGACCTTCTTAGACACGCCCGGCGCCTACCCCGGCATCGACGCCGAAGAGCGCGGCCAGGCCGAGGCCATCGCCCGCAACCTCCGGGAAATGGCCCGCTTGGGCGTCCCCGTGGTGGTGGTCTGCATCGGCGAGGGCGGCAGCGGTGGCGCCCTTGCTCTGGGAGTCGGCAACACCGTGCTGATGATGGAAAACGCCGTCTATAGCGTGATCTCGCCCGAAAGCTGCGCCGCCATCATCTACCGCGATTCAGGGAAGGCCGAACAGGCCGCCGCGGCCCTCAAGCTGACCGCCCCGGACCTGCTCGAGTTGCAACTCATCGATGGCATCATCCCCGAACCCCCCGGCGGCGCTCAGGAAGACCCCGACGCCGCGGCCGAAAGCCTGCGCCAGCACCTCCGCCGCAGCCTCGGCGAATTGGCCGGCCTCAGCCCCGATCAACTCGTGCAGCACCGCTACGCCAAGTTTCGCAAAATGGGGAACTTTTTCGCTTGAAGAAGACCACTTTGCTCGGAATCCTGTTCGCTGTAGCCGTGCTCGCTTACCTGGTGCTCTCCTCTTTCCACCGCCAGCCCTTCCGCTGCCAGGTCTGTATCACGTTCAAAGGGAACCGCGATTGCCGCACCGGCTCGGCCGAAACCCGCGAGGGAGCCATTCGCACCGCCACCACCACCGCCTGCGCCTCGCTCTCCGGCGGCGTCACCGAAGCCAATCAGTGCGAAAACACCCCGCCCGATTCCGTAGTTTGGCTGAGATAAAACCTGGTAGCGCCGGCGGTCTTTGCCGCCGGTGTCTGATGCGCAGTGCCTACCCCCGCCAAATCCCGGCTAACTTCCTTCCCCTTCGCGCGTCTCCAAAATGGGCACACCCCGCCCGCGTGTAAAATGGAAATTGAACTTCATCCCAGTTTTTTGCGTCTAATCGCTGTGATACGGAGAATTTGGTTGTGAAGACTAAGTGGAAAGTAATCATCACTCTGGCTGTCCTCGTCATCCTGGCCGCGGGCGTTTACGCCAGCACGGTCTATAGCCAGCGCGGCCTGATCACGGTGCAAACCGGGTCCGTTGTGCGGCAGGATCTGATCAGCATCGTCACCGCCTCGGGCGAGATCAAACCCAAGAATTACATCAACATCGGTGCCAACGCCATGGGCGACATCACCGAACTTCTGGTGCGTGAGGGCGACCACGTCCACAAGGGCCAGTTGTTGGCCAAAATCGAAAACACCCAGCCCACTGCCGATGTCGAGACCCAAAAGGCCAGTCTGGCATCCTCGGAGGCCGATTCCAATGCCTCCGAAGCCGGCTTGAAGGCCGCCGACGACAACCTCGCCACCATGCAGGCGGCCGTCGTCGAGGCCGAAGCCGATCTCGCCCGCACCAAGCAGGATGCCGACCGCGCCAACGACCTCTTCAAGGAAAAACTCGGCGCCCGCCAGGACTTCGAGAGCAAGACCGCCCTCTACAACGCCCAGAAGGCCGCCGTCGACCAGGCCCGGGCGCGCCTCGTTCAAGCCCGGTCCCAGCGCGAACAGACCGCCGCCCAACTCACTTCCGCCCAGCGCCGCATCAACATGGCCAAAGCCGTCCTCGCGCGCAGCAGCGACGTCCTCCGCAAGTTCGATTCCTACGCCCCACTCGATGGCGAGGTCACCGACCTGCCCGTGCGCGAGGGTGAGTCCGTGGTTCCAGGATTGCAGAACCAGACCGGCACCCTCATCATGACCATCGCCGATATGTCGCTGATCACCGCCGAAGTGAAAGTCGACGAAACCGATATCGTCAACGTGCAGCTAGGTCAGCAGGCCGAGATTACCATCGACGCCATTCCCAACAAGACCTTCAAAGGCCATGTGACCGAGATCGGCGACACCGCCATTCTGCGCTCCACCGGCGTCGCGGCCTCGCAGAGCGCCATCTCCAGCCAGGAGGCCAAAGACTTCAAGGTGGTGATCGCCATGGACAACCCGCCCACTGAGGTCCGCCCCGGACTCTCCTGCACCGCCAAAATCACTACGGCCACGCGCAAGAACGCCCTCACCATTCCCATCCAGGCGCTCACCGTCCGCCAAAAGGGCGACCTCGAACCGAAGAAGCCCGCCACCCCGGCGTCCGGCACACGGCCCGTCGCCAAGCTCGATCCAGTCGCCGAGAAAGCCCGTAAGGAAGAGGTTCAAGGCGTTTTCGTTGTGGCCGGCGGGAAGGCCGCCTTCCACAAAGTGGAAACCGGCATCACTGGCGCCACCGACATCGAGGTGCTGACCGGTCTGGACGAAGGCGCGCAGATCGTCACGGGCACCTACCAGATCATCCGCACCATCGCCAACGACGCCCAGGTCAAGGTCGATAATAAACCCGTCGTCGAAGCGCCCAAGAGCTAAGCACGCTACAATCGAGAGACAGGAATCATCACGATGTCAGCAGTAGCCGAAAAAAACGAACTCATCCTCCGTGGCGAACAACTCAAGCGCGACGGTATCGTCATCCGCACCTACAATCTCTGGAAGACCTACATCATGGGCGACCAGGAGATCAACGCCGTTTCGGGATTGGATATTGAAATCAAGCGCGGCGAGTACTGTGCCATCATGGGACCTTCCGGGTCGGGGAAATCCACTCTGATGAATCTCATCGGCTGCCTGGATACGCCCACCTCCGGACAGTATTACATCAACGGCAACCTGGTCAGCGAGATGACCGACGATCAACTGGCCCGCATCCGCAACAAGGAAATTGGTTTCGTCTTCCAGACGTTCAACCTGCTGCCGCGCGCCACTTCCTTGCACAACGTCGAGCTGCCGCTGATTTATTCCGGCATCTCCTCGGAGAAACGCCTGGAGATGGCCAAGTTGGCCATGCGCCAGGTGGATCTCGAAGCCCGCATGTATCACAAGCCCAACGAGCTTTCCGGCGGCCAGCGGCAGCGCGTCGCGGTGGCCCGCGCGCTGGTCAACAGCCCTTCGATTCTGCTGGCGGATGAGCCTACCGGAAACCTGGACACCGCCACCGGCAACGAAATCATGGGACTGTTCGAGCGCTTGTACCAGGCGGGCAACACCATCATCCTGGTGACTCACGAGCACGATATCGCGCTCCACGCCCACCGCGTGATTCACCTCCGCGACGGAAAAATCGAAAAAGACGAACGCATCCGGTAGCCGCCGGCGGTCTTGCCGCCGGTGTCCGGCTGGCGCTTTCGCCTGCCCAACTCTCGTTCTCCCTACTGCGCCACTTTCGCGATCAACACCAGAAACAGCGCCGTATCCGGCCCGTTCAGGCTGCTCCGGCCCACCACCAGTTTCTGTCCTTCCTTCACGTCCACCACATCGGTCGAGATGCCCGTATCGAGGTAATTCGTCTTGTCGCCTTCGCGTACGGGCACTCGCAACCCGGCCTTCAGGTTATCCAGCCGGATCATGCCGGCGTCGCCATCCAGGCTGGCCGACCGGACGCGAAAATCAGTGATCCGCCCGCCGTTCAACTGCCCGCTGGCGTCCGCGTTTACGCCCGAGCGCGTGCGCAGCGACAGCACATCGAGCATCACATAATTCTTGAACGGAAATGTGCTCTTGAGTGTCGCCACCGTGCTGTCGAGTTCCTTGGGAATGGGACTGCCGGTGACGTTCGACAGGTCGCTCCCGACCACGAAATAAACCGTCAGTTCGATATCCTTCTGCCCGGCCGAAGGCACGTCCAATTGTTTGATGGCGTCCTCGGCCGTGGTCACGCGATCCCGCTGCCCGCTCAGCGCTATCACTTTCATGCGGTTATCAACCTGCAAATCCACACCGAAGTTGCGAAGCAGGCCGGCGACCGATTGCGGGTCCGCATACTTCAGCGTCACCAGTTTCTGAATCCGCTCCGAGGGATCTTGTCCCACCTGCGCCAGGGTGGGCATTGCGATCAGTGCCAGCGCCAGTATCAATCGTTTCATTTCAGTCTCCTTTTTTCTCCGCGATCCAATAAATCACCACGTCCGGGTTGTCCGTCTCCAGTTTCACCAGAATAGTTTCCGCCTGTTGGTGGGGCAGGCGCTTCCCCCTGCCAACCTCCCGGTGGGGCAGACCCCCTGGTCTGCTGCCGGCCCCCTGGCCGGCATCCCTCGCGCTCTCAACAACCGCCGCGGCTGGCATCACCGTCGCCGCCCGCGGCGTCTCCGCATGCGGCCGCGCCACCATCAACAACACCACCACAGCCGCCGCAATCCCCAGACCGTACACCAAAACCCACCTCCACCGCCGCGCGCGCCCTGTCTCCAACTCCGCCATCACGCGAGCCCGCACCGCCGCGTAGTGCGCCGGCGCAATCGGTTCCTGGTGCGCTTCCCTCATCCGCTCAAGACTTTGCTGCAGCTCGTTCCAAAAAACCTGGCACCCCGCGCACCCGGCGATATGCCGTTCCGTCTCGCCGGCCTCGCCCGCCGCTTGATCGCCCGCCGCATAAAGAGCAATCCGTTCTTCCCATTCCTGGCAGTTCATAGATTGCTCCGGAAATACCGCTCCATAAACGCCCGCACCTTGATCCGCGCTTTCGAAATCTGCGAGCGCACGGTAGCTTCGCTCGATCCCAGGGCTCGCGCCACTTCCTCTGTGGAAAGTCCTTCCAAATCTCGCAGCACCATCGCCACGCGTTCCTTTTCGGAAAGGAATCTCAGGCTCATCCGCAGCGCGCGCCGCCGCTCCGCCAGCGCAGCGCTTTGCTGCGGATCAGCGCCGTTGGACGCCAGTTCCGGCATTTCGTCCACTGCCACCGACGCCGGCCGTTTGCGCGTCATGTCGTGGCACACATTCACCGTGACGCGATACAGCCACCCTGGCACGTTCCGCACGGCATCCATCTTGCCCAGGTTGCGGTACAGCCGCAGGAAGACTTCCTGCGAAGCGTCCTGCGCATCTTCCAGCTTGCCGAGCAACCGCACCGCCGTCACCAGAACCAGGCGTTCATGTTGGCGCATCAGGCTCTCGAAAGCCGCCAGGTCGCCCGCTTTCGCTGCGGCGATGGTGCGCGCGCCGTCGTCGGGGCTTTCCACTGGAGCGGCCATCGCCAGGAGCGCCAGAACTCTCATCCTTCCACTAGATACAACTGCGCCCGAGGCCAAAGCGTGTATGGGAAATCTTGTTACCCTAACAGAATGCTGAAAAAAGCCATTTCAGCCGGTAGTTGCTTTTCTCCGCGAGCTCTGTTTCCTCCGCGCTCCGCCACGTCCAAAGCGCGAATGCTGCCGTCTCCTTCGCCTCTCTATTTCTTCTCTTTGCCTTTTCTCCGCGTCTCCGTGCCTCCGCGTTGAAATCCTTCATTTATGACCGACAAACTGGCCATCCCGCCCGACGAATTCCGGCAGATTGCCGGCCAGGCGGTCGATTTTCTGGCCGCCTACTATGAATCTCTAAGCGACCGACCGGTCCTGGTCCCCACCACTTCCCAGGCCATCCGCCGCAAAATCGACGAGCTCCTGCCCGCCCAGGGCGCTGATTTCGACGAGCTCCTCCGCACCCTGCGCGATGTGATTTGCGAATACGCCCGCCACAACGCCCACCCGCGATTCTTCGGCTATGTCTCGTCGCCCGGAACCGCCATCACCGCCATTGGAAGCATGTTGGCGGCCGCTCTCAACATCAACGCTACCTGCTGGCGGTCGGCGCCTACCGGCACGGACATCGAGCATTTGACCATCGATTGGCTGAAACAAATGCTCCACTATCCGGCCGAGGCCGCCGGGTTGCTGACCAGCGGCGGCTCCATGGCGAACTTCGCCGCGCTCGCCGCCGCTCGCAGCCGCAAGGCGCCCGTCAACGTCGTCCGTGAAGGCATGGCCGCGGCCGGCCGCCGCATGTGCCTCTATGTCTCGGAAGAAGGCCATTTTTCCATCGCCAAAGCCGCCGGTATGCTCGGCATCGGCGAATCGAGCGTCCGCTCCGTCGAGACCGACCACCAATTGCGGATGGATGTCACCAGCCTCTCGCGCCTCATCGAAGCCGATCTGGCGGCCGGCCACTTGCCGTTCTGCGTCGTGGCTAGCGCCGGAACCACCTCGACCGGCGCGTTCGATCCCCTAGGCCCCATCGCCGATGTCGCCCGCCGCCACAACCTCTGGCTGCACGTCGACGCCGCCTATGGAGGCTTCGCCGCGCTCGCGCCCTCCGCCCGGCGCCTCTTCGAGCATATCGCCGAAGCCGATTCCGTGACCCTCGATCCCCACAAATGGCTCTACCTCCCCGTGGGCTGCGGCTGTGTGCTCTACAAAGATCCCGTCGCCGCCCGCGCCGCCTTCCAGCATGGCGCAGAATACGCCCGCGTCATCGGCCTGGAACGCGACGAGGCTTTTGCGTTTTGGGATTACGGCCCCGAGCTGACCCGGCCCTTCCGCGCCCTCGACCTCTGGCTGCTCATCAAGTACGCCGGCGTGGAGCGGCTCAGCCAGGCCATCGAAGAGAATATCGCCTGCGCGGAGTACTTCCAAGACCTGGTAAACGCCAGTGACGATTTCGAAATGCTCGTGCCGGTAGGCCTCTCGGTGTTCTGTTTCCGCTACAAACCGGAGAATTTCACGGGCGATCTGGACTTGCTCAACGAGCGCCTGCTGGTGGAAGTGCAGCGCGCCGGCGGCACGTATCTATCGAACGCGAAAGTGCGCGGCCACTTCGCGCTCCGCGGTTGCGTGCTGAACTATCGCACCACCAGGAGCGACATGGAGCGCGTCCTGGAAGACGTGCGCCGCGCCGGGATCCTGTGTATTTGACTTGGTTTCGCATGTCCGCTTATGATAAGGACCAATCAGGAAGGGGACCCTCGATGAGAACTTTTGCATTTACCCTGGCGTTTCTCGTTGTTGCCGTTCTGACCGCGATGGGGCAGTCAGCCAACGTGGTCAACTCCAGCCGCAGCAACATTAAAAACAATTTCGTGATCGCTCAGGGTCCGGACGGGAAGACGCACTGCACCGTCGCGGATAAACCCTGCACCAAGGATCAGGTAACGCAGCTCAACGCGGCCCTGCCCGGCATGAAGACTGTAAAGTCCGGCCCGGACCCCAGGAGCGTCAAGAGCATCTCGCTCGCGAAGGATGGCTCCTTGGTGTGCGAAACCGCGGCCGGGACGGTTCCTTGTACCGCCGCGCACATCACGGATTTGAAGGCCGCGGCGACGCGGGTAAACAACGAACTCGAGAACCGTTCAGCTCCCCCAGTAGCGAAGTGAGCTCGCCAAACTTGCTATAGGGAGCGGCGGCGTGAGCCGTGGCTGATGAGTGCTTTGCGTCCCCGATTATCTGCGCAGTTTTCGTAATACAGAGCCCCGGAACTGGGCGTAAGACCTTACACGTCCAGTTTCTTCACATCCTGCGCTTCGTCGAAAACGGCTCTGGCTTACTCTGGAGCAGCCGGTTCGGCGGTTGCCAAGGTGTCCCGAGGAACGAATTCGGGAAGCCACTTCTCCAGCACTTCCGCCAGCGGGCCCAGTTCCACCGGCTTCGAAACATAGTCGTTCATTCCTTCGCGGATGCATCGCTCCCGATCGCCGGACATGGCATTGGCCGTGACGGCGACAATCGGAACGTGTGGACTGCCCGACTCGCGAATCCGGCGCGTGGCTTCGAAGCCGTCCATCCGCGGCATCTGGCAATCCATCAAAACCAAATCGTATTTCCCCTGCTGCACCGCTTCAACGGCTTCGACACCATTGGCGACCGCGCGGGCCTGGTATCCCAGCTTCTCCAGTTGCGCCTGGAGCACAAGCCGGTTGATCGGATTATCCTCTGTCACCAGGATTCGCGCCTCACGCCGCGCACGGCCCACCCCGGGCGGCACGCCGCAGCCTCCGTTCGCCGGTTGCTGGCGGCTCGTCCGCGCCGGCCCCTGTGTGGACGCCAAGGCCGGCTCAACCGGTATATCGAAAACCGCGGTGAACCAGAATGTGGAACCTTCACCCTCCTTGCTGTTTAAGCCAATCCTCCCGCCCATCAGCTCAGCCAGTTGCTTGGAGATGGACAGCCCCAGGCCGGTGCCGCCATACTTGCGCGTCGTGGATGCATCCGCCTGAACGAACGGCGCGAACAATGCCGAGGCCTGTTCCGGCCGAATCCCGATACCCGTGTCGGTAATCGAGAAGCGAAGCGTTGCCTTGCCATTGCCCTGGCTCTCGAGCCCCACCCGCACCGCCACTTCACCCCGTTCGGTGAACTTGATGGCATTGGCGGTCAGATTGATCAAGACCTGGCGCAGGCGGTTGGAATCGCCACGCAGAAGCGACGGCGTTTCCGGCGCCGCCCACCAGCCGAAAGCCAGCCCCTTGGCGTTCGCCGTTCCCCGCAAGGTCTGGACGGCGTCCTCTACAATATGACGCGGGTTGAAGTCCACGTGCTCCAGCGTGATCTTCCACGCTTCGATCTTGGATAGGTCGAGAATGTCGTCGATGAGAGCCAGCAGCGTCCGCCCACTGGTCTCGATCACACCCGCGTATCCGCGTTGCTCCGCGGTGAGGTCTGTATCCATCAGCAACTGAAGCATGCCAATCACGCCGTTCATGGGCGTGCGGATTTCGTGGCTCATGTTGGCCAGAAAACAACTTTTCGCCCGGCTGGCGGCCTCGGCGGCCTCGCGCGCTCGAACCAACTCCTCCTCGTAGCGCTTCCACTCGGTAATATCCTCCGCGAGTCCGGCGACGCGAATCAGTTGCCCGGCCTGGTCGCGAACCGGAAAAGCCCGGTTGCGGATCCATTTCTGCACTCCGTCAGGGGTTCGTATGCGGTATTCCGAGTCGATGTGCTCTCCAGCCATCTGCCTCTCAACGGACAAATGGGCTTGTTCCCGATCCTCGGGTTGGATGGCCTCCATCCAGGACAGCGGGTTCTGGTAAAGGCTTTCGCAGGTCCGGCCCCAAACCTGTTCATAGGCAGGGCTGACATAGAGCACCTTGGCGGTTGCCGGCTCTTTCATCCAGAAAACTTTGCGAATGTGTTCAGCCAACTGGCGAAACTTCTCTTCGCTGCTCTGGAGGGCTTCCTCCGCTTGCTTGCGCTCCGTGATGTCTAAGTTGAGCCCGACGTGCCCCAGGAACTCACCACTTTGCGAAAAGCGCGGTTCCGCCAGCGTAGTGACCCACCGCCATTCGCCATCCACACGCCGCATGCGCGCGTCGCCCTTGAACGCGGTATGTTCCCGCACCGCGCGCTGAAATGCCCCGACATATTCCGGCGCATCGTCCGGGTGAAACAGTGACTGCCACTTGCCCCCTTCCAACTGTTCGTTGGGTATCCCGCAGAATTCCCGGTGTGCCCGGTTGATGAACTGGTTTCCACCCTCTGCGTTAGTCACCCACATCACCGCCGGGCAACCGTCAGCCATGACGCGGAAGCGCTCTTCACTCTCCCGCAGTGCCTCCTGCGCCCGCCTGCGCTCCGTAATGTCTTCCACGTGCACCACAAAATACAACGGGCTGCCGGCATGATCCCGCACCAGCGAGAGCCTGACGCTCACCCACACGATGCTTCCAGACCGGTGAAGGTACCGTTTTTCCATCTCCGCGCTGGCGGACAGACCGCCGAGCAGCCGCTCGAGCGTCCGCCTGCCAGTCTCTTGATCGTCGGGGTGGGTCAGTTCTGCCCAGCCTGAGGCCAGGAGTTCCGCTGCGGAGTATCCGAGCATCCGGCAAAACGTCGCATTCACCTGCATGAAGCGCCCGTCGGTTGCGCTCAGGCACATGCCGAACGGAGCGTTCTCGAAGGCATTCCGGAATCGCTCCTCGCTGTCCCGCAGCCTCTGCTCGGCGCGTACGCGCTCGCCGATGTCGCGCCCCACGACGGCAATGCCTGCCATCTCGCCGCCCGAATTCCTGATAGGGGAGGCAGTGATCACAATATCGATCCGGCGGCCGTCCTTCCTGAGCCCGATGGCTTCGCGATGGCTGACGGCGCCGGCTCGGGCCTTGCCTAGAAGTTGGCTCAGTGCGTCGCGGCGATCCGGCGGACTCAAAACGGAAGCGTTCTTGCCGATGATCTCATCGGCCGTATACCCGAACAGTGCTTCGGCGCTCTTGTTCCAACTGGTGATCGTCCCATCCAGCATTACGCTGCCAATCGCGTCGTCGGAAAATTCGACGATTGAAGCCAGCAAAGCCCTTGACTCTTCGGCCTGTCTTCGCTCCGTGATGTCGTGGATGATGGCCGCCATAGCCACCGGTTCTCCGGCGAAGTTCGGGATGGAATTCGCCGTGATGGATGCGCTAAACCCACGGCCGTCTCTGCGTAGGAGCACCCCCTCGCGTTGCGAGCCGCTGTTGGTCTTTAATACCTGTTCGATGAACCGCGCTACATGCTGTTGCTCCTCCGGCGGCATCAATATGGACACGTGGCGCCCGATGGCTTCTTCCGCGGAGTAGCCAAAGATCGCTTCCGCGCCGCGGTTCCAGGTGAGGATCGCGCCGGAGGGTGCGTTGGCCACGATGGCGCTCTCCGAGCACTCCACAATCGAAGCCAGGAATCGTTTGGCGTCCTCCGCTGCCCGGCGTTCGGTCACGTCCCGTTTGATGGCGATGTAGCTGACGATTTCGCCATGGGAGTCCCGAACTGGAGTGATCCTCATCTCCTCGGTGTAGAAGGTTCCGTCTTTTCGCCGGTTGCTCAGTTCGCCGTGCCAGGCTCGCCCGGACGCGATGGTATCCCAGAGCTCTTTGTAGAACTCCGGGGAGTGGCGGCCCGATTTGAGCACGCGCGGGTTTTGTCCGGCCGCTTCCTCGAAGCTGTATCCGGTCATCGCCGTAAACGCAGGATTCACATACTGAATTTCGCCCGAGGTATTGGTGATGACGACGGCATCCGCGGATTGCTCGACGGCCGCGGTCAACCCGGCCCGCTCGATATCCGCTTGCCGGCCGGAGGGCGACTGGGGAACGTTTGTCCCACCACCGGCATCTTCCCGGCGCACAACTTGTTTTTGAGGTGGCGACCTCACTTCTTATATATCGGAAAAAATCGGAATGAGAATAGGGGCAGCCCGTCTATTAGCTGCCGTTGCGGGCCAGGAGGCCCGCGGCCACGTTGCTACCGCGACTGCCTGCGAATTAGTGGGGCAGACCCCCTGGTCTGCGCGGGTCCCCCTGGACCCGCTTTTCGCTCGAAGAATCAAGTGCTTGCCACTCGCGAAAAGCCGGCCGGGGCCGGCTGCGGACGAGGGCGTCCGCCCCACAATTTGCGCGGATGTCCAGTGGTGAGAAAACCAAGTGGCATTGGGCCTACCCGCCACGGCGCGGGGCTAGGCGTGAGACTTTACACGTCCAGATTCTTCACATCCAGCGCGTTATCCTCGATAAACCGATAAACTTCCTTCTGCTCTCCACATCTTCCCCCATTAGTGTCGAGAAAATCTCTTGTGTAGTGCGGCAAGCAGAATAGCGAGTATCCACCGTTTGTGGGGCAGCCAATCCTGGCTGCCGCCGGCTTTCAGCCGGCGCTCTTCGGTGATCGAAAACGCTCGCCGGCCCCGAAAAAGCCG
>JBEKQS010000115.1:0-16115 GCA_049519475.1 Bryobacteraceae bacterium
CAGATCGAGCAGGTAGGCGCGGGCCGGGTGGCCGGCTTCCAGGCTTTGCAGGGATTCGGTCACGCTGCTTAAGATGACGGTCAGTTCGTTATTCAGTTCGTGGGCGGCGGAGGCCGCCACGATTCCGGTACGGTCTGTTTTCATGACATTCGGCCTCTTTCCCGCTCCAATTGGAGCGAGTTGCTACAGGGATCGAAGAAGCGCGGGCCGTTTTGGGGAATGGAGAGTGGGCTGCCCGCGTGACTCTTACCTGTCTTGAGAGTAGCAGGCGCCTGAAGCAAGGGATTGGCAGTAAGTGATTGATGCTGAAGGGGAAAAAGATTGAACTGGGCGGGAAGGCGCCTTTATGAATCGACTTTCACGTGCTGCCGCAGCCAAGGCACGAGAGCCTCAAAGTGGAACGCGCCCTTTTCATAGAGACTAGAGATAAAGAGATGGGTCTCCCCGGCATCCGCCGTCAAATGTGCGCCGTTGATGGCGAGAAACGTATAGGTGGCGGCAAAGGCCGTGCGTTTGTTGCCGTCGATGAAGGGGTGGTTTTGCGCCAGACTCTCCCAGAGCGCGGCGGCTCCCTCGACCAGATCGGCGTAGTAGCCGGTTTGCGGCCGATAGAGCGCCGATTCGAGAAGGCCAGGGTCACGAACGCCCTGCGACCCGCCGTAGCGCTCGATTTGGTCGGCATGAATGGCAAGGACTTCAGGCAGCGTGAGGTAATCGGTCATTTAGCGAGCTTCTTGTAGAGGTCGCTGTATTTTTCGTGGCTGGCGAGGTATGCGCCTATCACGTGCGGGCGCGGCCTGGTGTTCTTGCGTTTCTCAATCAGGTCGGCCAGCGCCTCATCGACGAGCGCCTGAATCTGCCGTCCCTCGCTTTGCGCGATGGCGCGGACGGCGGCCAGGAGATCCGAATTGACCTGGGTCGCGAATTTTTCTCGTGGTTGGGACATGGGGCACCGGAAATAGACTAATCCTGGCTTATCATGACATATCATGATTTGTCAAGATTCATCGCGTAGACCCGAGTGAACCGCGCCTAATGCCTGTGCCAGCGGCTGAGCACCACGTTTACCAGGCCGAAGACGCCGATGGCAATCCCTGCCACGCGGTTCATCCAGCGCATGCCGCCATAGGTAATCCTGCCGCGCAGCAGGTTTGCCGCGCTGGCCAGAATGGTCCACCAGAGCATCGACCCGCAGAATATGCCGGCCACCAGAAATGAGGTCTGCCACAGCAGCCGCTGCTTTCCCAGGCCGAGCATGGCCAGCACCGCCAGAAATGAGAGCACAGTAGTAGGGTTGGTCAAGGTCAGGAGAAGAGTGGAGACGAAGTCCGAATGGGCGGAGGAGCGGACCTGGACCGCTTCGAGCGGCTTTGGCGGCTTGCAATAGTACACCACTCCGATGCCCATTAAGAGGATCCCGCCAACCAGCCGGATCCAGGACTCTTCGCGGATCAGAAACTGAATCACCAGGCTGATGCTGAACCCCGCGATGGCGCCGTATAGCGTGTCCGCGATTGCCGCGCCCAAACCGGAGAGGATACCCGATTTCCAGCCCTTCTCGAGGGTCCGCTGAATGCAGAGCACATTGACGGGGCCGACCGGCGCTGCGATGATCAGGCCCACAGCCAAGCCACGGATGGGCAAAGCCAAGTCCATCACCATGGCATTAGATTCCGGGCTGGATGAGCCCGGCCGAGCCGCTCAGTTGAGAGACTTGGACTATTCTTCAGAACTGCTCCTTCAATCGACAAAGCTCGCTAACCCGGCTCCATTATGCGCATGAGTTGATCCATTTGTGAAACACGCCGGGGGACTCTTTACCGTCTCAGCGAAAGTTCGAACCGGACGCCTTCCGTTTTTTGTAACGCGGTGAGGATGCTGGAAAGATTCGCGGCAGAGGGGCTACCTCTGGGCCCCAGCATGCGCATCAGGCTCTTGGCGGGTATTTGCGTGCGCTTTTCGAGGTCCAGGAATCCGGCCGTCGCGTTGACGTAGTCTCGAAGGACGGCCTTGCCGGTCGCAAGGTCGCCGTTGATGACGCACTCGACGGCCTCAAGCAGTAGCGCCTGGCGAAAATCCGGGTCGCGCTGCGCCCGCGCCCGGATGGTTTCCTTGAAGTCGTGGGTTAAGGGCATTATTGAATCTCCTGTTTCTTCCTTCGTTTGTAAGCGGCCCAGCATTCCTGCGCCGACGCGATGTCCTGTTCTTGCCGTTTCTTCGTGCCGCCGCCAATCAGAATCACAAGGCGATTGCCATCCTTGCCAAAGTAGATGCGGTAGCCGGGGCCGAACTCGATCTTGTATTCACAGACGCCGGAACCAACGCCCTTGACCTTCGAGAAATTTCCCTGCTCCATACGCGCAAGCGCGACGGTCACCTTGGCGGCTGCCGCTGCGTCGAGCCCTCGAGCCATTGGGCGAACCGTTTGTTTCCGTTTTCGTCAATGTAGGCGCGCAGTTCGATCATCCAAGGCCGATGGTAACGAATTTGTTACCACTTGTCAACGTCCGCCCTTGGCGGCTGATCCGTTTCCCAAGGCATTCGAATATAACCGCGCGAACAGCCGGACCAGGGGGTCCGGCGCAGGCGAGGGCGCCTGCCCCACGTTGTACAATAAGGTACAACTGGAGCTTGTCCCCCAATGAACATCCGATCCGCCGCAATCCTGTTGGCATTCGCGGCTGTTGGCCTCCCGCTACTGGCGGCTGACGCCCCTCCTTTACGGCCCATGGCCGGGCCCGTGGAAATCATGCACCTGAAGGACGTCAAACCCGGCATGAAAGGGATCGCGTGGACCGTCTTCCAGGGGACGGAACCGGAAGCGGTGCCGATTGAAATCGTCGGGCGGCTCAAGAACCAGAACGGGCCGAACCAGGACATCATCGTGGCTAAGATGCTGGGCAAAGCCAAGGTGACCAACGTGGCGGGCGGGATGAGCGGCAGCCCGGTGTATATCGACGGCAAACTGGTGGGCGCGGTGGCGCTGCGCATGAGCACCTTCTCGCCGGATGCCGTCTGCGGAATCACGCCCATCGAATTGATGCTGGAGATCAACGATCTGGATAAGACGCGGCCCGACGACGCGCGCACGCCGGAAAAAGCACGCGCGCGCAACGGCGCGGTCTTCGTTCCGGATGGCATGCTGGACTTCCCGGCTTCGGCCGGGCCGATGCCGCAGCCGATGATGGTGCCGATTGAAGCTCCGCTGATGCTCTCGGGCTTCACCGATAGCGCGCTGCGCGAGTTTGGGCCGATGTTCCAGCAACTGGGCGTCAACGCCGTGCAGGGCGGCGCCGCTAACGACATTCACAGCAATAAGCCGGCGCCCGGATGGGAACACGCGCTCAACCCCGGCGACGCCATCGCGGGCGTGCTGGTGGACGGCGATATGAGCGTCACCGGCCTGGGCACGGTGACCTATAACGACGGCAAGCGCGTGCTGGGCTTCGGCCATTCGTTCTTCAACCTGGGACCGGTGGATATCCCCATGAGTAAGGGCGAAGTCATCATGACGCTGGCCTCCAGTTACCAGCCGAATAAGATGGCGAACGCCACGGAGATTGTGGGCGCGCTGCACCAGGACCGATTCACGGGCATCATGGGCGTGCTGGGCGCGGAGTCCGATATGATCCCGGTGACGGTGAAGCTGCGGTCGCTCGACGACAAGGAAAAGCTGACGCACGAAAAGGATTTTCACTTCAACGTTTTCGTCCACCAGAAGTGGACGCCCTACCTGATGATGTTGACGCTCTATAATTCGCTCTCGGAATTGAACGAACTGGCCGATGAAACCACTTACCGCCTGAGCGGCAAGGTGGAACTGAACGGCGCGGGGCCGGGGATTCCCCTTTCGACCATTTCTCTTTGCACCATGACGGCATCCGGGGAAGCGCCCATGCCGGCGCCTCTGGCGATGGCGGCATGGTGGGGCAACATGTTCAACCGGCTTTATCTGAACAATGTGAATACGCCCGACGTGAAGCGCGTCAACGTCACGGTGGATCTGCTGCCGGAGCGGCGCGTCGCGACGATTGAAAGCGCCTGGGTGCAGGAACCGGAAGTGCGCGCCGGCGATTCCGTCCCGGTGAAGGTCTTCCTGCGTCCCTACCGCGGTGAGCGCATCGAGCGCGATTTCACGGTGAAGATCCCCGAAGGCCTGGCGAAGGGCGACCACCGCATTATGCTGAGCGACGCCGACACGGTGAACCGCATGCAGAACATGGCGGGCATGATGGACCGCTATATCGATCTGCCGCAAACGGTGTCGCTGCTGAACCAGGAGCGATCGAACAACAAGCTGTATGTATCGCTGGTGGAATCCACGCCGACGGCCTATTTCGACGATAAGACGCTGCCCAGCCTGCCGGCTTCGGTGCTGAATGTGATGCAGGCGGGGCGGGCCTCCAGCCGGGCCGTGGTAACGTCTCCGGAGACAGCCACGGAGCAGATGTCGTTGCCGTTCGATTCGGTGGTGACGGGGAGCTACTCGCTGCGCGTCCATGTCAAATAGAGCAGGTCAAATAGAGCAGGTCAAATAGAGCGCGTCAAGTAGACTTCAGAATCTCAACATGAAAAAACCGATGGGGAAGTGGATGGGGCGCGCCTCCGGCATTTTGCTGGCAGTGACGGCGCTGGGGGCGGGCGAGACGCGGAGCTGGACGCAAAGCGAATCCGCGGATTTTGAAAAGGGCGTGATCCAGAAGCTCTCGCTGCGCAGCGACGGGCTGTTGACGCTGGCGCCGCGCTCGCACGAAGTCTTCGACACTTCGGCGGCCTACCTGTGGGCGCTGGCGCGGGATTCCAAAGGCAACCTCTACGCCGGCGGCGGCACCGGCGCGAAGCTGTTCCGCATCCCTCCGGGCGGGCCCGGGAAGCTGCTGGCGGAACTGGATGCGCTGGAGATCCACGCGATCGCCGTGGACGCGCGCGACCGCGTCTACGTGGCCACCGCGCCCGACGGCAAGGTCTACCGCATCACGGGCGATGGCAAGCCGGAAGTTTTCTACGACCCCAAGGCCAAGTACATCTGGGCCCTGGCCTTCGACCACAAAGGCGACCTGCTGGTGGCTACCGGCGACCATGGCGAGATTCATCGCGTGACGCCCGAAGGGAAAGGCAAAGTCTTTTTTCAAAGCGACGAAACGCACGTGCGCTCGATGGCCGTGGACGCCGCGGATAACCTGGTTGTGGGCACCGACCCCGGCGGCCTGGTGCTGCGCGTTACGCCCGCGGGCGAAGGCTTCGTGCTCTACCAGATGCCGAAAAAGGAAGTGACCGCCGTGGCCGTGGCACACGATGGCGCCATCTACGCCGCCGCGGCCGGCAACAAACAGCCAGCCGTGCCATCGTCCCCCATGCCGGTTGCGGCACCGCCCGCGCCGGCCGGCGGGCTGACGGTTACGGTGAATCAGCCCGGAACGCCGGCCGGCGCCGCGAGACCGCCGGCCCCGCCGCCGGTGGCGCCGGGAGCTTCGGCCGTGGCCGGCGGGAGCGAGGTGGATCGCATCGAGCCCGGCGGATATTCGCACCGCATCTGGAGCCATGCGCAGGACGTGGTCTACTCGATTGCCTTCGACTCGTCGGGGCGCGTGCTGCTGGGGACGGGGAACAAGGGCGGCGTCTATCGCGTGGAATCGCCGGTGCTCTCTACCGCGTTGCTCACGCTGCCGGTGACGCAGGTGACGGCGTTCCAGACATCGCCGGACGGCCACCTTTATGCGGCCAGCGGCAACACCGGCAAGGTGTATGAGATCGGGCCGGAACTGGAACCCGAAGGCTCGATCGAGAGCGATGTCTTTGACGCCGCCATGTACACGCAGTGGGGACGCCTCACGTTCGAAGCGCACCTCAACGGCGGGCAGGTTGCGGTGGAGACGCGCAGCGGCAACCTGGACCAGCCGCAGAAGAACTGGAGCCCCTGGTCGGCGGCGATTACCGCTACAGCCGGGGCGCGGATCAGTTCACCGGCGGCGCGGTTTGTGCAATGGCGCGCGACGCTGACTGCGGCGGGGACGGCGGCGGGCAGCGGTCCATCGCCGGAATTGGAATCGGTGGATGTGGCCTATCTGCCCAAGAACGTGGAGCCGCGCGTGGACCAGATCGAGATCACGCCGGCGAATTACAAGTTCCCGGCGCCGTCGTCTTCGCCGCTGCTGGCGATAGTGGCGCCTTCGCAGACGTTGAACCTGCCGCCGCTGGGCCGGCGGTCCACCGTAACAGTTCCGCCGCCGCCCTTCGAGAACACCACGACGACGCCGGCCATGCAGCTCGCCAAAGGCTACCTGGGCGCGCGGTGGCTGGCGACGGACCCCAACGGCGACAACATGGTTTACCGCGTGGAGATTCGCGGCGCCGCCGAGAGCGAATGGAAGCCGCTCAAGGATAAGGTGACCGAAAAATACGTGTCGTGGGACTCGACGGCCTTCCCGGATGGAGAGTACCGGCTGCGCGTGACGGCTTCAGACGCGCCCAGCAATCCGCCGGCGGAAGCGTTGACGGGGCAGATGGAAAGCGATCCGTTCTGGATCGACAATACGCCGCCGAAGATCACGGGGCTGGCCGCAACGCGGGGCGGGGGAAAGCTGGAAGTGCGGTGGCACGCGGCCGACGCGCTCAACAACATTGCCAAAGCCGAGTACGCCCTGGATGGCGGCGAATGGACGGTGGCGGCGCCGGTGACCAAGCTGTCGGATTCGCTGGAGCTGGATTACGTGCTGAGCTTAGAGGCTGGCGCCGGCGAGCATACGATTGCGGTGCGGGTGTCGGATGCCAATGACAACCTGGCGGTGGAAAAAGTGGTGGTGAAGTAAGGGGAGTCTTACGTGCCGTTCCGAGACTCGGCGGAGGCGTTTTCACCATTTTCAAGCTCCGTTAAGACCAACTGGTAGCGCCGGCGGTCTCGCTGCCGGTGCTTTGTGCGCGCTCAGAGAGAACCGGCGGCAAAGACCGCCGGCGGTACCAAATCAAGTAGTACCTTCAACCCTGGAATTTTTTTCAGCAGGTTGACGCCAGGGCATCAGGCCTGGAGGACGGCCAGATCCCGGAGGGTGGCTTTGGCCTGGTCGATGGCTTGCCAGTAGGCCTCGCGCAGCAGGTTGGCGTCGATTCCGCAATGCTCCAGCGCTTGCACGTCGCCGGATTCGTAGGCCAAAGCGGAGGCCAGCAGTTGACCGAGCCTGCCCGAGTGCCGATCGAGCGCCTCGCGGATGTCGCCTTCCAGACGAACCCGCTTCAGGATCTCCGCCATGGGCACATCCAGAATGGAATCGAGGGTCGAGAGCAGACCCACCAGAAAGCTGGTTCCCGCGTCCTCCGCGCCGCGCGATGCCGCCAGGGACTCGCACATATACCCGCGCTGGAGGGCCGCTTCCAGATACGTCACGGGGCATCCGCGGTTCGAGGCCAGCGCCAGCAGGACGGCCCAGCGTGCCAGGTAGTCCCTTCCCAGCCACGTAACCACTCCCTCCACCGATTTCACGGGCCGGCTTCTCCCAAACAACGCGGAATTCGCCAGCCGCAGCAGGCTGTAGGTCATCGAAACATCCACCGTGACGGTGGCCGAAACCTCCCGCACCGACGAAACCGGATCCTGGCACGCGCCGATCAGCCGTAGAGCCGCCAGTTTTCCGGTGGGGATACAGTCGCCTCTCAGCACTTCCGGGTGGCGCAGAAAATAGACCTGAAACAAGACGAATCCCAAATCGCGGCAGTGCTCCATCAGGCTTTCGGAATCGATCTTTTCGGCGATCAGCAGCAGCCCCGGCCGCCGCAGCTTGACGTGCCGGTCCAATTCCGCTTCCGTCAGGGCGAGCACGTCGAGTTTGATGTAGTCGGCCAGAGAGACGGCCGCGGCCAGTTTGCCATCGAGCGTGAAATCGTCGAGCGCCACGCGGTAGCCCCGTTGCCGCAACCAGCGGATTCGTTCCAACACCTCGGCGTCAATGTCCATGTCTTCCAGAATCTCAAGCACACAGCGGTCCGGCGGGAGGAACGGATCCAACATCAGAAGGTCGCGGGTGCAGTTGATGAACAGCGGCTCCGTGGCGCAAATTTTCTCCAGCCCAATGTCCACCGCCGCGTTGAGCAACACCTGGGCTGTGGCGGAATTGCCGTCGCGCACATCGGCGGTCTCAGTCACCGCACGGCGGAACAGCAGTTCGTAGGCGTGAATCCTGCGATCGGCGTGGTAGATCGCCTGGCGGGCCAGGAATACATTCACAACGCGCTTATCGGCTGGTTTCGGAAAAACGATAGCTTGGGCTTAGTCGAACAGCGCTTGGCAGCGCGCCAGAATGCCGGGATCTTCGACACCGCGAAAACCGAAACCGTTCCACCGGTAGGCGGCGGTGCGAACCCCGGCGGCGCCGGGTTCGAGTTGGATGAAGGAATCGCGCCGGTGCAGCGCGCACAGCACGCCATCGCCGCCGGGCAGCAACGCGGCGTCGAGCAGCGGCCATGCCAGCGCGCTGCCACGCCAGCGCGCGACTAAGCCGGAGGCGCGAACCTCGTAGACGTAAGGCCGCGGCCCGTCTTCCCGATCGATCGGCGAATAGTGTTGCTCCAGCGCGAAGAGCATCTGCTTCGCCGGCTGGGCGCTCAACGCTCCCACTTCCGCCGAAACCAGCGGCAGCACCGCCGAGCGCCAACCGGCGCCCTGGATCACGTAGCCGCTCTCCGCGTCCCGCGCCCGCAGCGAGACGGGCGCCAGATTCACCGGGCACCCCTGCATGGAGGCGGATGCAGGCGATGGACTGGGGTCGAGCGCGCGGTTGGCAGGCGAAAGCGACTGCCCCACGACGGGCGCGATCTGCGGAAACGCACTTCCGGCGGGTGTCTCGGTTGAAATCGCGGTGCAGCGCAGCACGCCGCCACGGATGCGGCAATCCGCGATCAAGCCTTTCTTGGTGTCGGGATATTTCTGGTCGAAGAGGTGGTTGCCCAGGGAAAAGAACACGGGCTTACCGCCGACGCACTCGGGCGGCTGAACCACGTGCGGATGGTGGCCGACAATCAACCCCGCGCCGTTTTGGACCAGCCATTCGGCCCAGCGGCGCTGCTCGACGGTGGGCCAGTCCAGGAGTTCGCTGCCCCAGTGAATGAAGACCACCACCAATTCGGAAAGGTTGCGAGCCAGGCGCAGCTTCTGGCGCAATTCGGTGGAAGGAATTTCGGCGCGGGTACCATCGCGGCCGGCAACAGCGGAGAGCGCGACCACGGCAATGGTGTGTCCGCCGAGCGAGAGGAAGCGCGGGGAATCGGCGAAGGAAAGGGCGTCGATGCCTGCCGCGCGCAGGGCCTGGGCGGTAGCTTTTCGGCCGGCGGGGCCGAGATCACCGGAGTGGTTGTTGGCGATGCCCATGGCACGGAAGCCGGCTTTCGCGAGCAGCGGGACGAGCGCGGCTGGAATATCGAAGCACGGGGCGGCGGCAGGGGCGGGCAAACATTCATCCGGCTTGCCGACGGCGCCTTCCAGATTGCCGGCCACAAAATCGGCGGCACGGAAGAGGTCCGCAAATTCGTCCCATGGAAAGCGATGCGTGCGGTCGATTTCCGCCCGCACCTGGCGCGAAAGGGAGATGTCTCCCGTGAAGAGCAGGCGGACTTCGGTCTTCGGGGCGGCGGGGTTGGCAGGCGAGAGCGCCTGCCCCACGCCTAAAGCGGCGAGGATCAGAATGGCTTGCGCGCGGGGCATGACAGTCCGGTTGCGGAAATATACGGCGCGACCCACGCCGGATGCGGCTGCGCTGCGACTTTCCGCAGCCAATCCGCATCGTTGAGCAGCGTATCCGATTTGAACTCGTAGTAAGAATAGGCAGCGCCTTTGACGAGCTCCCGCCGGCCGAAGAATGGAACGGTGTGGTCCCATTCGAGCGGCCGGCCGACGGCCACCATCAAGTATGGCGGCTGGCCGCCGGTATCGGAAACGTCCGCAATCTTGGGAACCGGATTGGGTGTGGAGAGAGCCAGATCCTTGTTGGCGAGGCTTTTGTAAACCAGGAAATGATGTTCGGCCACGCGACCGAAGTAGAGGATCTCTTCATACTCGGCCGGCGTGAGGGGCTCGCCGCGCGTTTCCTTGGCGGCAATCGCTTCGAAGACGCGCGCTTTGGCAGCGGTCTCGTTGAGCCTGCGGACGAGGCCTGCTTGCAGTTGGACCTGGCCGTCGTCGTCGGAAGGCAGCTTGCCGACTAATTGCAGGCCGCCCGAGGAGATCAACTGCACGGCCGACGCGAACAGATCGCCGATGCGCGCAAAGGTGCGCGGGTCCGGCTCCACGTAGCCGCGCGGCGGGCGCATGACAATCTCTTCGAAGCCTGCTTCACCGCACTCCGCGCTGACCCGTTCATTCACCAGAACGGTGGCGTGGCGCAGCGTGGCCCAGGAAGCGAGGCCGGTTTGCAGGCGCTTGACGCGCCACAGGTCCGCATCCAACTCGCCGTTGGGAGAAGCTACGGAATCGGCCCACTGCACGCCCAAGGCATCGATCCACTGCTGGTACAGGCTGCCGGTGGCGGGTGGGCGGCTGGCCGCCAGCCGGTCCAAGGCAGCGCGCAACGGCGGATACTTCGAGATCTCATCGGCAAGCAAGCCGCGCGCGAACTGGCTTCCCAACGCCGCCGCCACATCGACGCCGGATGGCGTTAAGCGCCGGCCGCCGGGGCCCTCGATGCGCTCGGCGGCGGGCAAGGAGTCGTGGTAGGTGGTGGAAAACAGCGCCTCGTTGTCGAAGCCCCAGGAGAGCGGAAACAGCACCGGCGCGGACTGCGGATGGCGCATGTAGGCCGGCGGCTGGGGCGGCTCATCCTGCCACAACAACGGCGAGCGCGCAGGCGCAATCAGGTCCTGGTAGGATGCGATCCAGCGCAGCGCAGCGCTCTTCACCGCGGCGGGCAGTTGCCGCAGTTCGTCCATGCTCCACTTGGGATCGGGCGCGCTGGTGAGATAGCGGAAGGCGCGGAAGTAGCGCTCGGCCTCGGGAGTCGCGGTGTAGTGGCCGCGGGGCTTCAACTCACCGTAGTCGAAATTGCGGCCGGCCACCGGGGAAAAGCGCGAGTCGGTGGCCTGCAGGATGCGCTGCGCTTCCTGGTTTGACCCTGGGCCCGACTGCACCGCCGCCAGCGCCGCGAAAAGGGCCGACCACGGCGATTGCGGATGCGATTGATGCAAGCTATCGGCCGCTTGCGCCACGAATTGCCAGAAGGCCGGCACGGCCGCTTGCCGCTCGCGCACGATGAACATGCCTTCATAGGCGGCGGCGAACAGCTCCCAGAAACTGTCGGTGGTGACGAGGTAGGGTCGCGTGGGAGTGGATTCGTCCAGGTCGCCGCAGTGGTAGGCCTCGGAATCGTAGAGCTGATAAAGCTGGTCGTCTTTCAGACTGCGGAACAGCCCGCCGCGTCCGGCCAGCAGTTCGGTGTCTTGCGGCGATTCGGTGAACATCCAGGCATTGACCACGTCGGCCAGCGGCAGGGGAATGGGGATGTAGTCCACGGCAAATCCGGAATCGCTGCGAGTCACGCCCACGATGCCGCGGCCGTCCGGCACCGAAGAGGGCGTCGAAACGAATCGGTAGCCGCCGGCTTCGCGCCGGTGGTTCGCGCCGCGGTCCAGCAGCACGTCGATGCCGTCGGCGCCGGCCTGCCAGTGCAGGATGGCGGCGCCATTGGGGGTCGCGCTGACGGAGCCGCCGCACAGGTCGCGACCGAACAGGCGGGTGTTGGTCTCCCAGTGGTCGCGTCCGTAGCCGGCCGCGTGGAAGCAGTTGCCCGCGTCTTCCCAAATCAGAAGATGGCCCGCCGGATGGAACCCCACCGGCAACGCCGAAGCCGCCACCAGTTCACTGGGCGCGGCATCGGCGTCGGGAATTTTGGTGAAGCCGTCCCGACGGCCCACCACCTGGTACTCGCGCTTCCCTTCCTCGGTGACCGACCGAATGGAGTACGAGCCATCCGCGCCACACAGGCCGAAGAACAGCCGGTAAGCCAGGATTTGCTGGTGGCGCGCTTCGTCATAGTCGATCACGTAAGGCCGCGGCCCAGGCACCAGCCGGCGGATTTCCTGCCGCGAGGCGTAAACCGGCCGCTCGCTCCATGGGCCGGACTTCCGCTCCAGCTTGACGATGACCCACTGCTCGCCCCGCTGCCCGGATAAGAACAAAGCGTCGGCTTGCGGATGCCACACAATCGACCGCGCGGCAAAGCCCGCCGGCACGTCCCAGACCTTCGACGCCTGGGCCTGCCCGATTTCCCAAAACACGACCTGCCGCGCGCCGGCGGCGTCCGCCACCAGGAGCGCCACGCGCGGACCGGCCGGCGAAATATCCGAATCGACGACGCGCGTCCCCGGGGCCAGGTGGATTTGCGCCGCCTGCGCAGGCGACGGGGCCACCCGCAATTCCGGCGCGTCAAAGACCGACGCCATGGTGAGCAGCGGCAACAGCAACGGGAAAAGCAGGGCAGAGCGGTTCATGGGCTTCTCCCTATTCTGCGATCTGGAAGGGCGAAAGTACAGGCGGGAAGATCCGCCGTCCCGCCGCTTCCGATAAAGAGGCAATCATGACGAACGAACAGGACAAGCCGCTTGACATCCGTTACGTAACGCGTTACGGTCAAAAATGATTCGGTCGGTACGCCACAAGGGGCTGAAGCGCCTTCATGAAGATGACGACCCGCGGGGTGTTTTTGCCGAACATGCCGTTAAGCTTCGCGATATTCTCGCGAGGCTCGATGCGGCCCGCGTCGTGGCCGACATGGATATGCCCGGTTTCCGGTTGCACTCGCTCAAAGGCGGGTTCAAAGGTTTTTGGGCTGAACGGTACGTGCAAACTGGCGGGTGATTTTTCGCTTTGTTGACCCCGACGCCTTTGACGTTGACTACGTGGATTACCACTGAATGGAGGCTGAACTATGCCGATGAAGAATTTCCCTCACCCCGGCGGTTTTGTGTTGCGCCAGTGTATTGAACCTCTGGGCTTGAGCATCACAAACGCCGCCGCCGCCCTCGGAGTGACGCGCACCACGCTATCGGAGCTGGTGAACGAGAAGCGTGGCATATCTCCCGAAATGGCCGTGAGGCTGTCCAAGGTTTTCGGCGGTAGCGCCGAAAGCTGGCTGATACAGCAGGCGCAGTACGATCTTTCCCACGTCCGCGCCGACCGAATGAAGCTAAGACGCCTCGCACTCGCGTAGAGGTTCTCGTCTCACAAGGGGTAAGTTTCGGGACGAATGCGGGGTGCCCTGAAATCAAGGCCTTCAGCGTTTCAAAAGTCGATCCCAAAATCAAGGCCAAAATGGGGTCGTCGCAGCGCATGGGTTGCTGCCGGCGCGTCCCGAAATTCTGTCACAAGGCCCGGCATCGTTTTCGCCTACCGCTTGGACTCTTCCGCTTCTGCGAATCCACGTGGACGGGTCGCCTACCCATAGAACTGAATCGTCTCCGCGGACAAGCCGACCAATGCCGGAGATCCTGGCTTGGATGATCGCTGGAAGACGGGGCAAGCCGAGGGGCTGCCCCGCGAAAAGGCTATCATGGCTGGATGAGAAAGTTTCTTGCCACCGCGGCTGTGGCCCTGTTGGCCACCGTCGCCGCCGCGCAGACCGAGCCGACCGTACAGCAAATCTCCAGCCGTCTGACACCCAACGATCTGAAGGCTGATGTCTCCTTCCTGGCCTGCGACGAGCTGCAGGGCAGAGGCACGCCTTCGCCCGGTCTGGATATCGCCGCGGAATACATTGCCGCGCAGTTCCGCCGCGCCGGTCTCGAACCGGCGGGCGACGACGGCTATTTTCAAACCGCTCTCTATGGCAACGTGACCCCCAACGTGGAGGGCATGGAATTCACCCTCGAAACCGGCGGCAAGACGGTCCAGGCGCACAAGGAATCCATGGCCCTGCAACAGGCCGGCGCGGCCGATTTCAGCCGCTCGCCCGTGCTCAAAGTGATGGGAAGCGATTCCGCGGCGCTCACCGCGCTCACCCCCGAGCAGGTGCGCGGCAACGTGCTGGTGCTCGATTTTCCGGGGGGTTCGAATTCCATGATGATCACGCGCCAGCTCCCGGCCATCGCCGCCCGGTTGCAACCGGCGCTGGTGGTGCTGTTGCGGGCGGGCGGCCAGCCAACCAATACGACGGCGCGCCTGCGCGAGATGTCGCCCTCGTCTTCCACGCCGGTGCTGTTGGTCTGGGATGACGCCGTGCGCGCCGCGCTCGGCTCCGGAAAGCCCGGCCCCACGGACGCTACGGTTTCGGTCCACATTCCGCCGCCCACGGTGGTTCCGGCGAAGCTGCACAACGTGGTGGGCGTGCTGCGCGGCTCCGACCCCGCGCTGCGCGATACCTACGTGCTGGTGACCGCCCATTACGATCACCTGGGCGTGCGCGGAACCGGCGAGGGCGACCACATCTACAACGGCGCCAATGACGACGGCAGCGGCACCGCGTCGGTGATTGAAATCGCCAATGCGCTGGCCGCGCAACCCGCGCGGCCCAAGCGCTCCATCGTCTTCATGACGTTCTTCGGCGAAGAACTGGGACTGGTGGGCTCGCGCTACTATGGCGCACACCCGGTTTTCCCGCTGGCCAAGACCGTGGCCGATCTCAACCTGGAACAATTAGGCCGCACGGATGTGGATGGCGGCTCGAGCGTCGGCCTGGTGAACGTGACGGGCTACGATTTTTCCACGCTCACCGACGCCGTTCGCAAAGCCGGCGAAGCCACCGGCCTGCAAGTGGTGAAGAACGAGCAGCTCAACGTGCGGTACTTCGCGCAGAGCGACAACCAGGCACTGGCCGACGCGGGCGTTCCCGCACACACGCTTTCCGTGGGCTACGTCTTCCCGGATTACCACAAGCCCGGCGACGAATGGCCCAAGCTGGATTACGACAACCTCGCCAAGGTGGACCGCACCGTGGCGCTGGCCGTCTTCCGCGTGGCCGACAGTCTGGAAACGCCGCAATGGAATAAGGATATCCCCAACACCGAGCGCTACATCAAAGCGCGCCAGGACTCGCTGGGCAAGCTGTAGCGCCGGGGCTCAGAGGCCCTTGGCGTCCGAGGAGAGCCGGACCAGGGGGTCCGGCGCGGGCGAGGGCGCCCGCCCTACTGGTCAGCTATTGGCTGTAACGCCGGCGGTCGACAGCGTATTCATGATGATTGCCATCGGGTTCAATGCATTGTTCTGACTCAACGACCCGGCGGCGGAATTGCTCAGAAACTGCGCAAGTAAGCCCGTGGAGCTGCTGGTTGAGCCGGTGGTGGAACCGGAGCTGCTGGAACTCGACGCAGGATCGAAGGGCAGCGGACCGGCCATGCCGGGAGTCCCGTGCATATGGTGGCCATGATGGTGGTGGCCGCCCGAAACCGCTTGAGACAGATCCTGAATGTTGGGAAGCTGCCCGCTTTGCGAGGCGTTGGTGAAGTCCGTGGCCAGTTGGTTGAGCTGGGTGGCGGCCGCTGTGTTGCCGTCCGCGGTAGCAGTCTGGGCGGCGCTTTGCAGGTTGGTGGCGATTTGCCCGGTGACCTGCTTGTATTCCGTAGGGTTGGACTGCTGAAGCTGCTGCAAGGTACTCAGCAATTGGGCAAAGGGAGAGAGCTGGTTGGTATCTTGCGTATTCGCGAGCGAGGTGCTGCCGGTGCTCCCGCTGGTGGAATTGGCGCTGCTCAATGCCGAGGTGAGCAGAGATTGGAGGTAAGTACTGTTGGTTCCCGAAAGGGGATTGATGTTCATGACGATTTGCCGGGCAGTTTTCAGCCCACTCGCAAGATTATTCAAATCACGCGGTTGAAAAGTACGCCGGTGTCAATTCTTTGACGGACGACATTCTTTTGGCAAATCGGCGCCAGGAGGGCTGTCCCGCAGGGTTGCGTCCGCCAACCCCCGCGCGGCCTTATAATGGCGGTGCACACTGTGGATACGATTCGTGATAGAAGCGTCCTCATCACGGGCGCGGGTCGCGGCATAGGCAAACGCCTGGCGATGGGTTTTGCCGAAGCCGGCGCGCATATTGGACTGCTGGCCCGCAGCAAAGCCGAACTCGACCTGGCGAAACTCGAGATCGAACAGGCCGGCGCCAGGGCGCTACGGCTTCCCGCCGACGTCCGCAACCTGGACGAAATGA
>JBEKQS010000116.1:0-16033 GCA_049519475.1 Bryobacteraceae bacterium
CCGTGCATGCCGGCCCGGATGTCCTTCAGCGGAAACAGCGCGGGTTGAGCGGACAAGGCAGCGGCCAGGGCCAGCGCCGCCGGGACCAACAAACGAGGCACATCATTATTGTAACCGCCGCCGTAACGGAAATTTGACCGGACGAGCGCCATGCGCTACGATGGGATTGCGGGGTGGAGCAGTCTGGTAGCTCGTTGGGCTCATAACCCAAAGGTCGGTGGTTCAAATCCACCCCCCGCAACCAAACCATTCATAATGGCCTCGGCCAGCCGGTAGCTGATGCTAGGTTACTGCCCTCCGATAGTGGTTGCCCTCTTGATGATGGCATCCGCGATTTGACGGGCGGCGGCCGCGGGATCGGCGCTCAGGGTCAGGGTATCGTCGGAGACCATCGGCTTGTCGCGGTAGAGGCGGACTCTGGCTTCCAGTTTTCCGCCTTGCACCTGGTAGCTGACCCGCGGGCTCAAGGCGGAGGGAATACCGTCCGCCACGTCATCGCTGTAGGCCAGCGCCGGTTCGGATGATCCCGCACTTCCGCGGGTCGCGGGCTGGCTGGCTTCCTTCAGGAGCTCTCGCACGCGCTGGGCGAGACCCAGGGAGTCGCCGTCCTGTTCGTCGTGGCATCGCACTTGCATGAGTTGGGGCTTGGCGTTGGCAAGCGGAATGGCGCGCTTGTCCTGGTCCGAGAGAAGTCCGATGAGGAACGACTGGCCTCCCGAGCTGACCAGCGGGTGCTGGATTCCCCCGATGCCATTGGCCAGCTCCACCACCCGGCGGGAAACGAAATTGAACAGCGTAACGACGTCCACGCGGTTGCCTTGATCGAGGGCCTCGCCATGCATGCCCTGCAGCAGGGCATAGGTGAGCAGTCCGTCGCCGTAGCGGCTGGCTTCATAGCTGACGGCGTCGGCCGCGCTGCCCATAAGGATGTGGGAACCGGTGCTGTCCTTAAGCAGCTCCATGGCGCGGACCTGGTCCGGCGAGAGGTTGCGGCCTTGGCTCAGCTTGAGTATTTTCGGGTCGAAGGCGCCGGCCGCGCAGGTGTCCAGGATGATGACTTGTTTCAATGCGGGAATCCGCTTGCACCAGTCCTTTAGCTCGTCGCTGCTGATGGTGGCCTTGGCCAGCATGTCCGGATCGTTGGCGGGCAGTTCGGGGCTGCGCGCCGATGTAGTCAGGTAGTAATACTGATCGACGGCCCCAAGGCGCGCAACACCGTGGCCGGCGAGGTAGATTACCAGGACGTCCTGAGGCTCTGCTTTGGCGACGATGGACTCGAAGGCTTTGCGGAACTCGTCCTTGGTGGGAAGCACAGTCCCGGGGCGGCCGCTGGTGGTCAACAGGTGAAGCTCGACCTGCTCCGGTCCGAAAAGGCCGTTGCCGGCGAGTTGCAGAGCGTCGGCCAGGTTCTCGGCATCCTTCGCCGGGTAATTCAGGTGCAGCGCGGGGATGCCGTACTCCGAGACGCCGGCGGTCACGACGAAAAGCCGGGGCGGTTTCTTGGCCCCCGGAGTGTCATCGGTTTTCCAGTCGACTTTGAAGCCGCGGCTGGAAACCATATTGTTCCCGTCGTAAGCCAGGACTTCCACGTGGTTCTGGCCGTCGGCGGCGCGAATGGCGCCGGCGAGATCGATGGAGAGCTGCCCCGTGGGAGCACTTGAATCGATGCGCGAGCCGCGCGCGTCGGAGGTAAGCTCTTTGCCGTTCACCCGGACTACCACCCGTCCGATGCCGCCACCTCGATTGGTGAGCGTCACGTTGAGCCGGGTGCTGCCCGGAGCCAGAGGTGGGACATCCAGGGCGGGGAAGAGCTTGATGGTCTGGATGGAGGCGACGTCGGGCAGTTTCTCACCCTTGAGAACGCGAGCGAAGAGGTTGGGAGTATAGAAACGATCCTTCAACTGCCCCAGCTCGATGACTTCGGTGCCGGCCACCCAATGCAGGCCGATGGCACGGTCGGGGTTGGATGCGTCGTAGCGGCCGTCGGGGTCGGTGACGGCCCAACTGCCGTCGTCGAACGAAACCAGCGAGCAGGCCTGCTTGCCGGTGGCGAAGTCCCAAACACTGGTGATGCCAGCGAAGCCGGTAGTGAAAACGAACCGGCCATCGAGGCTGAATTTCACGTCGGTGGGAAGGCCCAATAAGGGGAACTCCCATTTTTCCTGGCCGGTGGATGTATCCCAGACGCTCGCGTTGGAGCCGGTTAACGACGCAAGCCCCAGCCAGCGGCCATCCGGCGAGAAGGACATAAAGGAACCCGCCCTTGCGGTTCCGGTGTACAACTCGCGCAGCAACTCGCCAGTCCTCCAGCTATAGAGGCAGGTGCTGTTATTGCCGGCGATGGCAATCACCTCGGGAGAAACGGCTGCGGGCCCGGATCCAACCTTGAAAGAGCGCAACTGCGCACCGGTCTTGGTATCCCAGACGCGAACCGTAGCTTCGGATACCCCGTTGGCCGCCCTCGTTTGGCTGATGGCAATGATGGCATCTCCGGCGGGCAAAGAGAAAGCGCTGAAGCTTACACGCGAGGAATCCTGTAGACAACGAACCTCTGCCCCGGTGCTGGCTTCGACCAGGCAGAGTTGCTGTGCCGTGTCCACCAGCAGGGAAAGCCCATCGGGGGAGTAGGCTTGCGTGACCGCGCCTGGTATCGAGGAGACCGTCCCAGGGTTTTGTTTCGGGAAGACCGGGTCTGGGTGTCCCGTTTCGTAGTTCCAGAGAGCGCCCGCGCCGCCGCGCGTGGCAATGAACCGATTGTCAGGCGATACCCGGAGTGAACCGATCGGCGGGGAGTACCCGCGAAGGCGGGATACTTCCTTGCCGGAATCGGCAGATGTGATGACTACCTGATTGAAGTCGCTCCTCGCGAGCAGCATCCTGTTCGGAGAGAAAGCGATGGCTTGAACTGGAGTTGGCGGCAACTGGTTCCAGCCTGCCGCGATTCGATTCACTTCCTGGTCGGAAGCCACGTCCAGCCAATGAACTTCACACCCCGTGCATGAGTTCGCAACGCGGTTTCGGTTACCGCCGCCGCTTGCCAGGTGACGGCCATCGGAGGAAAAAGCCAGCGCCAGAATCGTGGCCGGAGCGTAAAACGTTTTGATCTCGGTTCCCGAGCTGACGTTCCAGAGCCGGACGGTATGTTCCGCTTTAGGGGCGTCCTGGTTAGGGTCTGTCTTTGAGGCCATCCCCAGATCGAAGTCACTTGCCCCGCTTCCGGTCGCCAGCATAGTTCCATCCGGCGAGAAGGCGATGGCATTGACTGTGGATTCGTGACCGGTGAGGCGGTGGACCTCCTTTCCAGTGGCGACGTCCCATAGCCGGGCGGTGTGATCGTCGCTGGCGGTGGCCAGCCATTTGCCATCGGGGGAAAAGGCGACTGCACAAACTGAGCCGGTGTGCCCCTCGAATGAGCGGATGTTCTTACCCGACTGCCTATCCCACAGGTGGACCGAAAACCAGTCGGAAAATACGGTGGAGATGTTGGTGAGTCCTCCGACTGAACCTCGCGCAGTGGCGATCAGGTCGCCCTTGGGGGAAATGGAAATCGACTCGATGGGCATCGAATCGGTCAGCCGCTGCAGCTCCTGGCCGGTGTGCAAGTCCCAAATCCGGACGGTCTTGTCGTCGTCACCCGTAACAACGCTATTACCGTCTGGCAGAAAAGCCACGGACGTGATTTTACTCGGGTATTCCTCAAACCTGCGGACTTCTTTCCCCTCGTCAACACTCCACAGGATGGCTGCGTATTCCCTGCTTGCGGTCAGGACGAACCGCCCGTCGGGGGAAAACGCGATGGCCGAGACGCCGGAGGCGGGTCCGGCCTGAGCCATAAGCTGAACCTGTGTGCCCGCGGCCGAGGGCCTTGGGGTGGGCTGTCCGCCGCCTGGAGCTGGTGTCGAAAGCGCCGGCAATTTATACAGAGAGTTGAGATTGCCGAGCGTGGCCTGTTCATATCCGGGATATTTGTGCAGCGCAGACCGGGAAAGGGAAAGTGCCTGAGTGTAGGAATCCAGGGCCTTCTGCTTCTCGCCCAGATCGGCGTGCAGGCGACCTATTGTATTGAGCATCGACAGTTCGTCCGCGCCGTTCCCCATGGCTCCATAGAGCGGTAACGTTTGACTGAAGTACTCCAGGGCCTTCTGCTTCTCGCCCAGCTCTAAGTACTCATTGCCGACGTTGCTGAGCGCCGACGCTTCCAGTGCCCGGTTCCCGACGCTACGGTCAAGCGCCAAAGCCTCCCGGAAATACTCCAGGGCCTTTTGCTTGTCGCCCAGACTCCGGTACACAATGGCCATGTTGTTGAGCGTTGCGCCTTCGCCCGGCCGGTCCCCCAGCACATGCCGGATCGATAACGCCTGCTGGTAGTAGTCCAGAGCTTTCTGATTCTCGCCCAGGTTGCTATACAACAAGCCGATGCGGTGCAAGCACAACGCCTGTTCGTAGCCGTCCGGCAGGTCGCGCCAAAGTAAAGCTGCCTCGGCGTAGTGCTCAATGGCCTTCCGGCGACTGGCCGCGTCCGCCGCGCGGCCTTCGGCAACCGCGGCAAACAGCTTGGTTTCCGCGTCGATGCGCAAGCGGTCTTTTTCGGTGGGCTCGCGCAAGTCAGTCAGTTCGATGGCGTACTGGCCGGCAACGTAAGTATCCGGCGCAATCTCAACCTTGATCTGGAGAGAACCCGAACGTGGAACCATGGCCGAAATGGCTTGGGGTCCAAAGCCGTTACTGAACCGGTTTGCGGTGACCAGGGCTTTCCCTTCCGGGTCCACGATGCCAAGCCACGCGTTCACGCCCTTCTGGTCCGCTACCACGCGCAGGAACTGGCCGGCGGCGGCATCGACGGTGAACAGATCGGCTTGCCCAGGCCCCAGGTCGCGTTCCACGGGATGGTGCAACTCCAGTTTTCCAGCCTGGCGAATTGTGGTGGGGGGCGCGGCCCGCGGCTGCGGCGCGGCGGCCAGAAGCGCCCCTAGACACAATACGGCGAGTGCGCGGATCGCGGACGGTGCGGTCTTGTGGACCAGCCGCCGAAATGAGAAAAACGGCAATCGGTCCGGAACGGACTTGGAATTCACGGCACCCCTTCATTCCGGACTGTCAGGTAATTGGTCCGGCCCCACTGGCAAGGATCATAGCAGAACGCCGCGCAGCGTGGTAACTCGGCTGGCGCCGCTCGCCGCGGAATTTCTCCCTGGCGGAAAGGGGCGCCGGTCTGGAAGCAACGCTCACGTTCACCTGAGGCTGGCAAACGGGTGTATACTCGGATCACCCTGGGACCCGCCTGAACAGATTCCCCCATCAGAGTTGAATGCCTCGGAGAAGGAGTTGTATTGACTAAGAACGTGGTCTTGTTGACCCTCGTGTTGTTCACGGGCGTGGCGCAGTCGCTCCAGGCCCAGACATTTAAAGTGGGCGACTATGTCGAGTACAACGGTTCAGCCTGTACCGTGGCATCTCTGCCCGCCTGCCGGGAACTGACGGGGAGGACGGGATCATGATACGGTTTATGCGTTGCCCTAGCCACTTAGTCATTTGCCTCTGCCTCGCAATCAGCCTGAGTACAGTTGCCCATGGTCAGACGCGCCGTGCCCTGCTGATAGGCATCGACCATTATGCGCCTCCCGCGGGAGCTATCCTTCCTGTGCTGCCAGGCGGACATGCTCCGGATAGCCGCTTTGCACCGGGAGCAGCCTGGATCAATCTGAGCGGTCCCTCGGTCGACGTCGCCAGCATGCAGGTTCTTCTGAAAGAGTCCTATGGTTTTCAGGACATCCGTGTACTTGACGAAAAGCAGGCGACCCGCCAGGGAATTCTCGCGGCGATCGACCAACTGACCGCGGATACACACCCCGGCGATTTCATCGTCTTTTACTACGCAGGTCATGGATCGCAACGGCGGGATACGCTTTCGTCCAAAAACCACCTGGATGAAACCATCGTTCCGATCGATGCGTGGAAAGGCGCCGAAGACATCCGCGACAAGGAACTGGCGTGGCGTTTCAACAAGATCGTATATGACAAGCACGCCCACCTGACCGCCATCTACGACAGTTGCCACAGCGGCACGATGGCGCGCGGAATTACCAACAGCGTGCAGCGCGCCCTGCCCTACGACGATCGCGACGTGGCGGACGAGAAGAAGCAAGACCCAGGAACGGTCACGGAACTCGATCTGAAGCAGATTCCGCAGAAGGGCGATGCCATCATCATTGCGGCCGCTGCCTCCACGGAATCCGCGGTGGAAGCTTTGTATCCGGGTGAGACCGAGTACCACGGAGCCTTTACCCGGGCGCTGGTGCGCGTTCTGCGTTCCAGTACGCAGACCTTGAGCGCGGACGATGTGGTCGCAGAGGTTTCCAACCTGCTGCACGCCGATCCGGTGCCCTTCCAGCAGCCATCGGCCGAGGGTCGTACCCAGCAAAGTCTCTTTGGCGATCCGGTTGCGGCGCACCCCTTGCACGTTCACGTTTCCAGGGTTTCAGCCGCCATGGTGACACTGGATATGGGAAGCGCGGCAGGCTTCGATGTGGGCACGCAGTTCACGGCCATCGAGGCCGGCCCCGGCGGGCAGAAGACTCTGATCGAGGTCCAAAGCATCGATGAGCCGCTGGTCTCCACGGCGAAGATTGTCGGCGGACCTGCAAACGCGAAGGTCGGGCAGATCTTCGAGCTCTCGAAGATGATGTATCCGCAGGCAGCGCGACTGGTCCTCTTCGCTTCGAAGGCGGAGCCGGTCCCATCCGCCGCTGTCGCCGCGGCCAGGACGTTGTTTCCCAGCCTGACCTGGGTCGATGACCCAACCGTAAAGCCCATCGACTTCCTGGTGGCGGATGGTGAACAGGGATGGGTTGCTTACGACCAAAGCGGCCACGCTCTCGCACCGGGAGGCGCGGCGAAAGGCACAGCGTTTCTTTTGCTGGGGCCGCCCGCGTCCCTGAAGACTGCAATCGAGGGGAGCGTTCCTTTCCAGCGTAAGGCTTTCAGCTTCACTCAAAAGCTCACTGAGGCCAATTACCTGCTGGCGACGCGGATCAAGCCCGATGGCACGGCGGAATACGCGCTCTTCGATCCGATTGTGTTAGCGCCCCACCAGGCGGATGCCTACGTGAGGAGCGCCGAGGACGATCCCAACGACACGGCGCTGAATGGCGGCGTTCAGCCTGAGGTCGTCTGCCGCAACGACGTGTCTTTACCCGTCAGGACGGCATGGCTGGCGGATGGTTCGGAGAGCGGCAACGACATCGTTCTCGCTCTGAACCGTAGGATCGTCCGGCTCGGCAAGCTGCGCGTATGGCTTCAATCGGCGTCGCTCGCTCCCGGGGCCGCGGGCTGGCCGTACCATCTCGCGATCAAGGAAGCCGGCAGCGACAAGGCTCTGGGCGGAATGCTTCATTCAGGCCAGAAGTATGACGTTCGGCTGATCACCACAGCGGACCAGCGCGCCGCCACAACCCCGATCCCGAAGTATGTCTATCTCTTTGGCTTCGACTGCGCAGCCAATCCGTTTCTGCTCTACCCGCCGCAGGACCTGAACGGCGAAGCGAAAACGCCGCAGCCAGGCGTCGATGGCGTCTATCCTCTCTCCGTGTGGCTCAAAGAGGAACAGGTCGGAACGCCGCTGGGAGCGGACACGCTCTTCATGATGGCTACCGCGGAAAGGCTCACTGACCTTTCCCTTTTGCTCAGCGACGGCGTGCTGGAGCGTGGCGCCCGCGGCGCCCCAAGCAGGTTCGACGAACTCATCACCGGCATGAGCAACGCCGGCACTCGTGGTCCGGTGAGCGTGCCAACGAACTGGCTTGTTCAACAGCTTGTTCTTCCCAGCAGGCACTAGATCCTGGTGGCCTGCCGCTAAAGTGTGAGGTAAATACGATGTACATAGTCGATGGATTCGCAAGAATGAGGACGCGCCGGGCTTGCTTGATGTGCCAGGTGGCTTTGCTGTTGATCTGTGTCACAGCCTCTGCGGGCTATGGGTGGGGCCAGAGCGCACCAGCCAAAACCACCTCATCCGACAACGCGTCCACCCAAAGCCAGGGCGGTTCAAATGCCTTAGGCTTTTCGATTGAATCGGAGATGCTGACGTATCGCGCCCTGGAGTCCAACAGCGAGGCTGTCGCCTGCGATATCGCGGCCTATCTCAACGGCGGTTCAGCCGACTTCAAGAACCCTCCGGCCGGAGCGGTGTGCGCGGTGAATGCCGGCGCGAACAGCAAGGCCAGCGTCATCATCGCTCCTTTCGATCGAAGCGCGTTTGACGACTTCCATCTCTGGCGCGGCGACATGGGAATCATGAACGAGCTTCGCACCCGTGCGGCCACGTACTGCCCGGCATCGCCGGTGATACAAGTCACCGAGCGAGGCGCGGCGGCTGCTACTGCCGCTAGTTCGGCGCTGTCCTTGACGCCCGCGGGATCGGCGCTTTCGTTGGCGCAAACCGTTCTCGGAATTATGTCGTCGGAAACGTCGACCTCGCCGGTCGGTGGAACCATTGAGGACCAGGCGTTCATGGATGGAGTGGCCAGGCAACTGCGAACCCTGAGCGTGCGGGTGCTGATGCCCGCCGTGTACGGCCCTTATTCGCTGAACGTGATGGACGCATCGCGATCGCCGTTTCTATCGAGTCTGGACAAGCTGCTCCAGGCCCGCTTGTGCCTGGAAGGCCAGGAAGCCAAGAGCGATGCGAAGGCCAGCATCGACAAACTCATCGCCGAGATGGACGCCTACCTGGCCACGCTCGGCGGGAGCACGGCTGCAGCGGCAAAGCCCGCCGCATCGCCTTCGTCGGGGCGGGGCGGCGGAAGCGCGGCGACGCAAAGCTCCGGCGCGGCGGCGCCGGCCAACACGCCGGCCTCTTCGCCGTCGCACCTGATGGCCGTGCTCTCGGCGGACGGCCTGGCGCAGAAGCTCGGAGTCGAGCCTGCGACGGGCCTGCTGCCGGACAATGGAGCGTGGCAGCACGTTCTGCTGATCAAGGCGCTGGAATCGGGCGGCGCGATCACGAAGAAGGCGAACATCCTCGGCACGAAGCTTCGCTACAGCGGCGGCTCGGTGGGCACCTTCGCGCTGTTCACCATGGATGGCGAACTGGAGTGCTCCGGCAATGTCTACGACTACGGCGGATCGGTCCCGGCCGAGAGGTTTCAGCAGGAACTGCGCCACTTCACTCCCGACCCCGCCAAACAGTACATCTCCCTGCGCGGAGGCTGCCACGTACCCGTGAAGCATTGACACCCTCGTGTGCCCGCGGTCGAGGACACGCGAGTGGTTGCCGAGAAAGCCACGCTGTTTGGTCATGGCCCCCTGCTCGCTATTCCTGGATGAAGAACAGCGACGACACTGCGGGCAGAACCAGCCGCACCGTGGTAACCGGTTGGCCATTGGCCTCCGCCTGGGTGAACTCGGCGGCCTCTTGTCCGCCGGTGTGAGGATTCCAGATTGTCAGGGCCTTCTTACCCCGCAACACTACTTTCGTGTCTATGGCCTTGGAGGACGAATTAGCGAAGAAATAGATGTCGTGGCCTTCTTTGACTTTGTGGATGTAAGTCAAAGCGCCTTCGTATTCGTTACCCCGTCTTAGCGCTCCCATGGGCTCCTGAATGTCGACGTCGCGGAGGGGAAGCACCTGCTTCAAAGCGAAGTCTATCAGCCACGGATGTGTGCTGGGAAGGAACAGGGCCTGTCCGCCGGCTTTGTTCTTTTTGACGTAATACCAGAACACGTAGAAATTCTGCCGGTCCTGCGCGCGCCGCACGTCCGCCTTCAAAGGCTCGTCCGGCGACACGCCGAAGACATCGGCGATGGCCTGTTGCACTTCCTTATCCTTGCCAAATTCCGCCGACCGCGTGGGGAGCAGGCCGGTGGCGATCACCATTCCTCCCTTGTCGTAGAACTCCTTGATCTTCGCCGCGGCGGCGGCCGAAAGCGTATCGCCGGCCGGCAGGATCAACACGCTGTATTCTTCGCGGTTCTCCCGGTTGTTCAGGATCAGCTTGTTTCCCTCGACGATCGAGCGCTCCACCAGAACCTCCGGGTGCAGATAGGTATAGTCCACGCGCAGGCCTCGGAAGAGGGCTTCGCCGATGTCCTGGTAGTCCATCCCGAACGCGGGGCCGCCCTCGCGTGCATAAGCCGTTTCCATGATCTGGGGAGGCTGCTCGCCCTCGCTAAGCGGGAACTGTACGCCGCCAACATTGTGGTACTGCGCGTGCAACGAGGCGATGGGATAAAGCACCGCGATGTCCGCCACGTGCTTCCCATGTTGGAGCAGATAACTCAGGCGGCCCACATAGTCGTTCAGTTCGGGGCGCTGGGGCTGCACGGTGCGGGCCGGGATCTGGTAGTTGATCCCCATTGCGAACTGATCCATGGCCACCTGGAAAGCGATTTTCCCATCCAGGACGCGATACGCGGCATACGTCTCAGCCCGGGCGATTGGATGGTCATAGTTGAAGGCGGCCGAAGTAACAATCTTGTAGGATGGATTCGACCGCCCGTACCACCAGATGTCATCCACGGTGGGAGCGGCCTGGTACTGGAAGACCTTCAACAAGTCCCCATTGAGGGGCGTCGGATTGAGAGGCTCCTCCTGATCGAGATGCCCGCCGAATATCAGATGGTGCTCGGCGCACCAGTCATTCAATCTCTTGATAAAGTTTCGTCCAAACAGCTCGGCACGGAATCCAAAAAGCGCGTTGCGGGCGGCCGCGGTCTGCGGGCCGATGTCGTACCACAGGGCCGGGTAATACTTCATCGGCGAATAACCGTATTTATCTTGGAAATAACTGTTGAAGTTCGGAGTCCACATGCGATCGGCATGATGCATTGAGGGTTCGTCATAAAAGGTCTGCTTGATGAGGTTACCGAAGTAGCTGCCGAAGTTATCCTGGTACTTCTGGTATGTCATGGAGATGAAGGCGCTCATGGCCGTTTCATCCAGATAGTCCACAACGCGGGCCTTGCCTTCGGTGAGATAGAAAGCCATCACTTTCCAGTTACCCCTGGGAGCCTGGCAGACCAGGCGGTCCTGGGTCTTGCGGTCACTAAGGTCCACCAGCTCGAAGGTGTCCCGGTTCATCATCACGGAACCAATGTAGATGCCTTGAGGAATCGCCAGTTCCACGCTGGCCGGCCCCGTGACGTCTTTCTCGGTCATGTCCAGGTTCTTGGCGACATACTGAGGGAACCGGGATACCATCTGTCCGCCCACCGTGCCGGTGGGAAAGGCGTAGTCGTCATACAGAATGACTTCGAGTCCCTGTTTCCTGGCTTCTTCCAGCGCCAGCTTATACAAGCGGAAGTATTCGTCGCTGAGGAAGGCCACTCCCTGGCCGGGCTGCGGCCTGCCGCCGGCCTCGATGAAGAAGCCGCCGTAATTCAACTTCGCCATTTCCCGAATACCGGAGATGACGGCGTTGTCGTTCAACGTGGGTAGGTTGAAGTTCCACATCGCATGCCCGCGGAATTCCGCCGGAGGGGCCTTGAAGATTGAGGGATCGAACTGGCCGGCGGTATTCTGGGCCGACAACCCACCCGCCAGGAGAACCATGGAAATGGCCAACCGTAACATTTGGGTACACCTCTTTGTTTCGAGCCTGGTCGTGCAGCAACTGTTCAAAATTCTACTCTTGTTTTGACCGCAGCGGCTTGGGCCGTTCTTTCCCTGCGAGGATCTGTGCCACTTCCGACCGCAATGGCGCGGTCGAACGCTCGAAGATCATTTTGTAAGCCCGGCAGAAATAGTCCAGGTCTTCAAACCGGCCGCGCGGGCCATGGCGAAGTTTCGGGCAGCCGCCGTGACAAATCGACTGAAACTCGCACACCTGGCATTCCGCGTGGGCGATGGTTTTTTTCGCGGCAAAGGTATAGCGCCGCGCGCGGCACGCGATCTCGCTCCAGGAATCGAAGGTGATGTTGCCCAGTTTCCAGCCGCTTTCCACGAAAAAGTCGCATGGAAAAACGTCCGCGTTGTACTCCACCACCGCGTAGCTGTCGCAGGTCTCGAGCAGCTCGCAGCAGCCCGGCCTCTGTCCCGCCAGAGCTTCGGCGACGTTGTCGAAAAACCGGACTCGGACTTTGCGCCTCTCCGGCCACCAGGCGTCGAACAGATCCAGCAGGAATCGCCCATACTGTTCGGCGGTGATGGTAAACGGCAGCGGGTTGCCGGCGGCGTCGAACTCGGCCAGCGGGATGAATTGCAGGTGGCCGATGCTCAAGCTCCGGAAGAAGCGGTAGAGATCCCGCGCGCGGCTTACGTTGGCCTGACTCACCACGCAGAGGACGTTGAATTCGACTCGCTCTTTCCCGAGCAGTTCGACGCTCTCGACCACACGCTTCCAGGTGCCGTGGCCGGACTTATTCTTGCGGTACCGGTCATGCACGTCCTCGGTTCCGTCCAGCGAGACGCCCAGCAGCCATTGGTATTCGCGGAACAACTGGCACCACGCGCGGTCCAGCACCATGGCGTTGGTCTGCAAAGAGTTCGACACGGACTGCCCGTTACGCCCGAAACGTTTTTGCAGCTCGACCACCTTTTCGAAGAACGGCAGACCCGCCAGCGTCGGCTCGCCGCCCTGAAACGCGAACGTGCTTTGCGGATAAGAATAGAAGAGGTACGTATCCACCAGGCGCTCCAGAGTTTCCTCCGACATGCGCCGCGCCGGCATGGCCTGATAAGGGTCGGCTTCGCGGTCCAGGTAGAAGCAGTATTCGCAATCGAGGTTGCAGACGGCCGAGGCCGGTTTGATCAGCAGCGAAGCGATGCGCGGCGCCGGTCCGCTGGTGGTCGCCAGACTCTCCCGATACAGCGGGAATGCCGCGTTGCCCATAGCCAGAGTCTAACATCGGACGCGAAAACGCCCCGGTCATTTAGGGGCGTCCGATGGCGGGGGTTTCTGTTATCGTGAATACCAGATTGTCACCCGAAGCACAGTGCACTGGTTGGTATTCCCGGCGCCGCTTCCTCTGGTCCATGGGCGCCGGCACGGCGATCAAGGGCCGCGCGCAAACGCGCAGTAGCCGGCCCAATATCCTCCTGCTGATGACCGATCAGCACCGTGCCGACTGCATCGGCGCGGGCGGCAACAAGGTCATCCAAACCCCCAACCTGAACCACCTTGCCTCGACCGGCGTGCTCTTCGGGCATGCCTATTCCTCCACTCCCACCTGCACTCCCGCGCGCGCCGCGCTCCTCACCGGGCAGTCTCCCTGGTCCCACGGGATGCTCGGATATGGCAAAGTTGCCGAACACTACCCGGTGGAAATGCCCCGCCTGCTGCGCGATGCCGGGTATTACACCACCGGCATCGGTAAGATGCACTGGAGCCCACAGCGCGCGCTGCACGGATTTCACGAAACCATCCTCGATGAATCCGGGCGCGTGGAGTCTCCCGGTTTTGTCAGTGACTATCGTGAGTGGCTCCGGTCGCAACTCCCGGGCGCCAACCCGGAGCCCACCGGCATCGACTGGAACGGCTACGACGCCAAGCCATTTCCCCTGCCCGACCGCTTCCACCCGACCGCCTGGGTAGCCGAAACCGCCGTCCGCTGGCTGAAGGACTACCACCGCCCGGAACCCTTTTTCCTGGAGGTCTCTTTCGAGCGTCCCCACAGCCCTTACGATCCGCCGCGGCGCTGGTGGGACCATTACGCCGAAACTGCCCTGCCGCCAGCGCGGGCCGGCAAGTGGGCCGAGCCATTTCGCACGCCTTCCGGCAATGGGCCGGACATCTGGCACGGCGATCTCGGCGCCGCCACGGTTCGCAATTCGCGACGCGGCTACTACGGTTCGGTCAGCTTCGTCGACCAGGAGATCGGCCGCATTCTCGAAACCCTGGATCAGCGGCGCATGCTGGATGACACGCTGATTCTGATGCTGGCCGATCACGGGGACATGCTGGGCGATCAATACCTTTGGCGCAAATCCTACGCCTACCAGGCTTCCGCCGCCATCCCCCTGATCGTCCGGCCGCCGAAGGGTTGGTTATTGGAGAGCCGCGGGCGCTCGCTGGCCCATCCCGTGGAGATCCGCGATGTGCTTCCGACTCTGCTCGAAGCGGCCGGCGCGCCCATCCCTGAAGCCGTGGAAGGCCGCAGCCTGTTCGGGCCGATGCGGAATCCCGCCGCCCCATGGCGCGAGTGGATCGACCTGGAACACGACGTCTGCTACAGCCCCCAAAACCACTGGAACGCGATGACGGACGGGCGGTGCAAGTACATCTTCCACGCCCGGACCGGAGAGGAACAGTTCTTCGATCTGGCGGCGGATCCATACGAGTTGAACGATCTGGCGGGCGACGCCGCGCGCGCCGCCGAAGTCGGCGACTGGCGCTCCCGTCTGACGGCGCACCTTGCCGTCCGCGGCGAGCCCTGGGTCATCAAGGGCCGGCTTGGGCTGCGGCCATCATCGCAGCTCTACTCGCCGAATTACCCGAAAAAAGGCCATTGACTCCCCGAAAAGACCAGGCGTCTTTGTGGGACCGGCCTCCTGGCCGGTCAGGCCGCGGAGCGCGCCTCCGGCGCGTCGACCGGCCAGGAGGCCGGTCCCACTTGGCTGCCCATCAAGAATACGTGAGCGAACTTGCGAAATAGTGGACTAAGCTAAGTGAAGAGTCTTGGTGTCACACCGGTGTATCGCCGACTTCTTTCTGACGCTGCGCTAACTCCAGGGTCAGCTTCTTTACCAGGCCCGCATATCTCGGATCGTGATAGAGATTGTGCATCTCACGCGGATCGTTGCGCACGTCGAAGAGTTCCCAATCGGGCGGAGTATCGGGCGGATTCGCGCCGGTCATGCCCAGCGGCTTGCCGTAGTAATAGATGAGCTTCCAACGATCGGTGCGCAACCCATAGTGCGCGGGCACATGGTGATCACTGGTGTTGTGCATCCAATAGCGGTAGTACATGGACTTGCGCCAGTCCCGCGGCGTGTGGCCCTGCACATTGGGACGGAAGCTGCGGCCCTGCATCTCGGCGGGAGTCCGGAGGCCGGCGTAGTCCAGAAACGTCGGCGCAAAATCGATGTTGAGAACCATATCGCGATTGACCGAGCGAGGCCGGATCGCGCCCGGATAGCGCATCAGGAAGGGCATGCGCAGCGATTCCTCATACATCAGGCGCTTGTCGAACCAGCCATGGTCGCCCAGAAAGAAGCCCTGGTCCGAGGTATAGATCACGATCGTATTACCGGTCAGCTTCTCCGCATCCAGGTAATCGAGCACGCGACCCACATTGTCGTCCAGGCTCTGGACGCACCGCAGGTAGTCCTTGATGAAGAGCTGATAGCCCCACTTGCGAAGAGCGTCGCCACGGAGATCGGCCGGGATGGGCTGCTTCAAGTCGGTCTCGGTCATGTCCTCTCCCACGCGCATGGTCACTGTGGACACGCTGCGGGCGCGTCCTTCGTAGTGATCGAAGAGGTTGTCGGGCTCGGGGATGGTCTGGCCCTGGAACAGGTCCTTGTATTTCGGATCGGGCTGCCAGGGACGGTGCGGCGCCTTATGGTGACACATCAGGAAGAACGGTTTGCGTGGATTGCGCTGCTTCAGCCAGTCCAGGGTGAAGCCGCCAATCAGATCGGTGACATAGCCTTTGTGCTGTTTCCTTGTGCCGCCATCGATGAACTCGGGATCGTAGTAGACGCCCTGGCCCGGCAGGATGTTCCAGTAATCGAAGCCGGTGGGATCGCTGGCGAGATGCCACTTGCCGATCATGGCGGTCTGGTAGCCGGCGCTCTGCAATTCCTTGGCGACATGGTTGCGCTTGGGATCGAGCGCATCGTTCAGCGTGTAGACGCCATTCTTGTGGCTATACTGGCCGGTCAGAATGGTTGCCCGGCTGGGCGTGCAGATGGAGTTCGTGCAGAAGCAGTTGGTGAATCGCACGCCGCCCGCGGCCACGCGATCGATGTTGGGAGTGTGGTTGATGCGGCTGCCGTAAGCGGAAATCGCGTGGGCGGCATGATCGTCCGCCATTATATAGAGGATGTTGGGCTGCGGACGTCCGGGCGCGGCAAGCGAGGCGCCGGCTGTTCCGA
>JBEKQS010000117.1:0-15621 GCA_049519475.1 Bryobacteraceae bacterium
CGGCGAAAATTTCGCCGTAGTATTCGGGGTCCTGGACTTCGAAGGCTGCGCCGCGGGCGAAATGGGCGCCGGCGTCGTCCGACCGGTAATAGCCGCTCATCTTGTTGACCTTGGCGGTCATGATGAAGGCGTACACTACGTCGGGCTTCTGCGGCGAAATGGCCAGCGCGATGCGGCCCATGTCCACGGCGGGCAGGCCGTCTTTGAGTTGCGTCCAGTGCGCGCCGCCGTCGGTGGTCTTGAAGATGCCGGCCTCCGGACCACCGGCCACCACCACGCTGGTGTTGCGGCGGCGTTGGTACGCGGCGGCGTAGATCACGTCGGGGTTGCGCGGATCGATATCGATATCGGTGATGCCGGTGTTTTCGGAGATCTGGAGCAGGGGCTTCCAGGTCTGGCCGCCGTCGGTGGTTTTGTACAGGCCGCGGTCGCCGCCGGGCGCAAAGAGCGGTCCCTGCACCGCGACCCACATGACCTGGGAATCGCGCTTGTCGATGAGGATCTTGGCGATGTGCTCGGAGTTCTTGAGCCCCATGTTCTTCCAGGTGCGGCCGGCGTCGGTGCTCTTGTAGATGCCGTCGCCATAGCCGATGGCGCGTTGGGCTTCGTTTTCGCCGGTGCCTAGCCAGACCACGTCGGGGTTGTTCGGGTCGATGGTGACGCAGCCGAGCGAGTAGGAGCCGCCGTTATCGAAGATCGGATTGAAAGTGATGCCGCGATTGGTGGTCTTCCAGAGGCCGCCGGAGGCTGTGGCGACGTACCAGATGTCGCGATTGTGGGGGTCCACGGCGACGTCGGCGATGCGCCCGGAAGTGAAGGTTCCGGAGATGTTGCGCATCTGGATTTCGTGAAAGAGTTCCGGGGTGAACCGCGGCGCGGAGGCCGGTTGGGCGAACGCCAGCCCCGCACAAACGAGGGTGGCTGGAAGGAGGAACAAAGAGGTACGTTTCATGATTACTAGGGATATAGTATATGCAATTCCGGGTAACCCATTAGGGCGAACGCAGCGTGGCTGGGGTTACACAACCCGGCGCCAGACTTCGGGGGAGACGTTCCGGCCGCACAGGATGATGGCGACGGTCTTGCCGGCCCAGCGGTGGGCGTCCTGGCAGAAGGCGGCCACGGCCACGGCGGCGGCGCCTTCGATCACCCAGTGTTCAGCTTCGAGGACCAGCCGCATCGCCGCCAAAATCTCGTCTTCCGACACAAAAATGGCTCGGTCGATGGCGTTGCGGCAGAGTTCCAGGGTGACGGAATGGGGTTCCAGGCCGCCGGAAGTGCTTTCGGAAAGGGTGGGCTTTTCGGGAACGTCGATCACCTGGCCGGCCTGGATGCACCGGTAGAGGACGGGAGAGTTTTCGGGCCAGCATCCGATCATTTGCGTGGTGGGGGAAACGGACTTGAGGACGGCGCCGATGCCGGCAATCAGGCCTCCTCCGCCGACCGCCGCGAAGACGGCGTCGAGGTGGGGCGCCTGGCGGTGGAGCTCGACGGCGACGGTGCCCTGGCCGGCGACGACATCGAGATCGTTGTACGGAGAGATGAAGACCCGGCCGGAGGATTCCGCGGCGCGGCGCGCGGCGAGCTCGGCGGTGAGGGGGTCCGAGCCGGCCGTCCGGATGCGCGCGCCGAGCGATTCGATGCGCCGCGCTTTGGCGGGGGAAACGCTGGAGGAGACGAAGACTTCGGCGGCGATGGAACGCGCGCGGGCGGCGGCTGCGACGCCCAGGCCGTGGTTGCCGTTGGAAGCGGCTACCACGCCACGCGCAGCCTGCTCCGCGGTGAGGAGCGCGATCTTATGGGAAGCTCCGCGGAACTTAAAGGAGCCGGTGTGCTGGAGGTGTTCGAGCTTCAGTAAGACCGTGGCGCCGGAGTTATCGGCCAGAGCCGCGGACTCTTCCACCGGAGTCTCACGGACCAAGGGGCGGATGCGTTCGTAAGCGGCGGCGACGCGGGCGTGCACAGACGCCATGGTAACGCCGAGTGGGACAGGCCTCCCGGCCTGTCCAGCCTTTTTTCCTTATCGGGCATCGCGATTTTGGTTACGCAATTGCTTTGATGAATTTCGTTGACACGGCGGGGTGCAGGGATTTTGCGGTTCCGCCGATGGAAGAAGAGAGAGGGATTGGAACATGAAGATCGATCAGCATTCGGTTACTCTGACGACTCCGGCGCGAGTTCCGCCGCAGGCCCACAGCGCACAGACGGGATCGACGACCTCAGGACAGACCACCAAAGCGGTAAATCCCTTCGCCGCCCTGGTGACGGGTCGGCTTCCGGTTGCGAGTTCCGGCGAAGGGGCAGCCGCCAAAACGGCTGCGACGCCGGGCACCACCAAGGCCACGACAGCGACGGTGAACCCGCTGGCGGGCTGGGTGACATGCGGGGCGCCGGCGGCGAAACCGGCGAGCAGCACCGCCGCGCCGGCGGCCGCCGCCACCGAAGTGGCGACGGTGAACCCGCTGGCGGGCTGGGTGACATGCGGGGCGCCGGCGGCGAAATCGGCGAGCAGCACCGCCGCGCCGGCGGCTGCCGCCAGCAAAGTGGCGACGGTGAACCCGCTGGCGGGCCTGGTGACGGCCGCACCAGCGGTGAGCGCCGCCAGCACTACGACTTCGACACCCGCGCAACCGGGGATCACCGCGTTGATCAGCGCCATTATGGACGGTTCGTTCCAGCCCACTTATATGAGTCAGTCGCAATTGGCGGAAAACACGTCCACCGGCACGGTTTATGACTCGCCGATGTATTACGCTTCCGACCAGACGGCGCAGCAACTGGCGGCGCTGCTGGGAGGCACGGTGGTGCAGCAAGTTCCGTTCCCTTCGTCCAGTGCGACCACCACGGAGCCGAAGGCTAATTTTATCCAGTTGCCGAGCGGCCAGACGGTGAACGCGGCGGATCTCGCGTACTATGCGAAGTGCGGCGGCGACGGCGTGCAACAACTGGCTGCGGATTTGACGCAGGAAATCAATCAGGGCGGGGCCGTCACCAGCTACAACGACCAGATGGTGGCTTTTCTTAGCGGGACCGGAAGCTTCCCGGGTGACATGCCTACCTTTCAGGCGAACGTGATCGGGCCGCCTATCGCAGGGATGACGTATCCGCCGGGAACGCTTGCGGCGGACGGATCGGTGATCAACCCGATGGCGCCGAACGCGATCGCCACCTAAGCAGCGAGGGTTGCCACCCTTGATATCCCTTCGGGATATGGAAGTCAGGAGTCAGAAGTCGAGGAAGTCAGAATGGAGCCGAGCGCTTCGTTCTTGTCCCGCGACAGCCCCGCGCTTCCGACTTCTGATTTCTGACTTCTGACTTCTGACTTCTGACTTCCGACTTCCGACTTCTGACTTCTGACTTCCGACTTCTGACTTCCGACTTCCGACTTCTGACTTCTATCTTCTATCTTCTAAGGTTATTATCCGCCGCGGATCAGACGGGCACCCGATTGGCAGGACGAGCCGGCGCTGGTAGAGTCGAGGCATAAGAGCCATGAACGCGGTCAGTCGGACAGCCCGGGCGTGCCGGCGGCGGGGGTACGTCATGGTCACGATGCTGGTGAGCATGGTGGTTCTGATGGGATTCCTGGGCCTGGGGATCGACGTCGGATACGAAGAATACGTCAAGACGCGCATGCAGGCGGCGGCGGATGCGGCGGCTGTGGGCGGGGCGCAGGAACTGCGGGCGAGCGGTTCGGCGAATCTGGTGGCGGCGGCCAAGGGGGATGCGGCGTCCAACGGGTTCACGGACGGCTCGAAGGGAGTCGCCATCACGGTGAACAACCCTCCGGCGACGGGTTATTCGACGGGAAATTCGACCGCGGTGGAAGTCCTGATCTCGCAAAACGTGCCCACCATTTTCATGCAGATGATCGGAATTTCTTCCGGCACGGTGAAGGTGCGGGCGGTGGCGCTGCTGGGCAGCGGGACGAACTGTTTCTACGCGCTCGACCCGACGGCGAGCGGGGCCTTCAGCGTGAGCGGCGGCGTCACGGTGCAAGTCAACTGCGGCGTGATGGTGAACTCTTCGAGCGCGACGGCCCTGTCGGTGAGCGGCGGCTCGCACGCGGCGGCCACCTATTTCGACGTGGATGGGAATTACACCGTTTACGGCGGATCGAGCATCAGTCCGGTGCCGGTGACGGGTGTGATGCCGTCGAGCGACCCGCTTTCGTCCTTGCCGAAGCCGTCAGTGGGAGGTTGCGACTACACCAGCAAGAGCGTTGGGAACGGGAACTCGGCCACGCTTTCGCCGGGCACCTATTGCAAAGGGATCGCGGTCAACGGTGGCTCGCATGTGACGTTCAACCCGGGCACATACATCCTTAAAGGCGGTGGGTTAGTGTTGAGCAATGGTTCCTCGATAACGGGCGCGGGGGTGACCTTCTTCAACACGGCGGCCACCGGCTACAGTTACGGGGCGATCACGCTGAACGGGGGCACAACGGTGACGCTGAGCGCACCCACTACCGGTTCGCTGGCGGGGATTCTGTTCTTCCAGGATCCCAGCGTGGGGGCGGCCGCGGCCAGCTCATTTTCCAACGGAGCGAGCGCCATCATGAACGGGACTCTCTATTTCCCGACCACCGCTCTGACGTTTATGGGCGGCTCTTCGAGCGCCTACACCATCATCGTGGCCGACACGGTCAACTTCTCCGGCGGCGCCACGCTGAACAACAACTACTCGGCGCTTCCAGGCGGATCGCCGGTGAAGGGCGGCGCCACATTGAGCGAATAGCCATGGCCGGAAAACGGGGCACAGCGGTATTGGAGTTCGCACTCATGTTGCCGCTGATCCTGATGCTGCTGGCGGGAGTGCTGGACTATTCGCTGCTGATGCGCACGGCCATCTCGGTGGCCGACGCGGCGCGGGCGGGAGCGCAATATGGCAGTCTGAGCGCGGCCAACGCGTCGAATTCGGCGGGCATGCAGAGCGCCGCGCTGAATGCGGCGCCGGATGTGCCCGGGCTTACGGCTACGGCGGTGAAAGTGTGCAAGTGTTCGGACGGCACGACGGTGAACTGCAGCGGCGGCAGTTGCTCGTCCGGCCCGGTGCGGGTGTACGCGCAAGTGACGGCGTCGGCCACCGCGGCGCCTCTCATCAACTACTCGCTGGTGCCCTTTGCGGGAGCGGTCTCGAAGACCGTGAGCATGAGGGCCCAGTGAAACGGCGCGGCAGCACGATGCTCGAACCGGCGTTGGTCACTTCGCTGTTTCTCGTTCTGCTGATGGGGATCACGGATTTCGGCCGCATGGGGTTCGCTTTTAATTCCATCGAATTTGCGGCGCATCGCGCGGCGCGCTGGGCCACCACGCGGGGAAGCTCCAGCGGGCACGCGGCCACGGTGGCCGCCGTCCAGGCCGAGGCGCAGGCCAATGTGGCGGCGCTGGACAACACGCAGTTGACGGTGGGCGTGACATGGACCCCGAACAACAATCCGGGCAGCACCGTACAGGTGCAGGTGACGTACAACTTCAAAACGTTGCTGATTCCAATTTCCTCGAAAGCGCTAACGCTGAAGAGCACATCGGCGCAGATCATCACGCAGTAGGCCCTGAGCCGGGCTCATGGAGCGGTGCTGGTGGGCGTACCGATGCAGGCTACGGGCTGGCCTTTCGTGATGGGCGGCGTGGTGACGACGTAGAGCACCAGGCCGGCGATGGGGGCGCGCACTTCGGCTATCCGGCTTCCGAAAAAGTCGGTCACCAGAGCGACCAAGTCGCCCGCGGCCACCGTCTGGTCGCGGTCAACCTTGGCATAGAGGATGCCGGATTCGGGGCTGGTCACGACGGCGGTGGGGTCGAGCCAGGTGGCGCGAGCGAGCGGGGCCGGGCCGGACTCACACATGCCGAGTTCGCGCAGGACTCCGAAAATGCCGGTGAGGATGCGGTCGACGGATTCATCGTCGGTCATGCCGAGGGCGCCGCTTTCGATGGTGACGGCGGGCTTGCCGCGCGTGATGGCGGTGGTGGAGCAGTAGAGGGAGCGCGCGGGATCGGTGGGACGGTTGCGGTCCACCACCACGTGGTCGATTCCAAACGCCAGCACCAGGCGGGCAATGGCGGCGTCGAGGTCGGGCTGGCCTGTGACGGCCTGGTAGACATAGGGACGCAGCCACTCGTTGCCGTCGCCGCAGTGGAGGTCCAGGACGTAGTCGGCTCTTTCGATGACCTCGGTGGTGATGGCGAAGGCGATTCGCTCGGAGACGGAGCCGTCGGGCCGGCCCGGATAGACGCGGTTGAGATTCTTGCCGTCGATGGGACTGAAGTAGACCGTGCGGCCCAGGAAAGACGGCATATTCGCCACGTGAACCATGAGGATGGAGCCGCTGATTTCGGCGGGGCGGATCAGGCCGGGAAACTTCTGCAGCGCCAGCACGGGCGGGTATTCGTAGCCGTGATTGCCGGCGATCAGCGCCAGCACCGGTCCGGGGCGGTGGCCGCGCAGGATGGACACAGGGATGACGGCGCCGGCATCCATGCCGGCGGGGACTTCAATTAAGCGGCATTCCACACACACATCCTGACATAACCCGGCCGGCGATGTTAACCAAAGTCAATGTACGGACAGTACGCTTATCTCATCAGGACCACTACGTTCATTCCCTTTGGATGACTTGGCGATCGGCGGAGGATCGGGTAGTCTTTATCCTGGACGGAAAAGAGAACATCCACATGACCCACGACCCCCAACCCCTGACCGAGCTGCTGGCCGGAAACCGAATGTCGCTTTCGGAGACGATCCGTTACGCTCTGAATATTGGCGGCGCGCTACGGCGCATTCACGCCGACGGCCGGTGCCATGGCGCCCTGACGCCGGAACTGATTCAGGTGAGCGAGTCGAGTGCCCGATTGCTGCCGGCCACGCCCGGCGCGCTGGAAGACCTGACGCCCTACACCGCGCCGGAGATCCTGCAGGGCGAGTCGCCAGACGCCAGAACGGATATCTTCGCGTTCGGCGCGGTGCTCTATGAGATGGCGACGGGGCGGCATGCCTTTCTGGCCGACAACCCGGAAGCGCTGGAAGAAGAGATCATGGCGAAAGGCTTTTCACCGATCGGCCACGAGGGATTGGACCAGGTGGTGAAGCAATGCCTGGAAAAGGACCCGGCGGCGCGCTGGCAGCGGATGCAGCAGGTGCAGATGGAGCTGAAGCTCCTGGGGATTGCCGAGCGCCAGAGCGATCCGGGCGTGTTGGCGCGCCACCAGGAGCTGGAGGCGGCGGTGCGCGCGGAGCTGGAGGGGCAGGCGAGCTTGCTGGCGGATTTGGAGCGGGCGGTGACCGCGCGGACCAACGAACTGGCGCAGGCTTTCACGACGGCGCTCGACGATGTGCAGTTGCAGTTCGCCGAAGTGGAGAAGTGCCTGGAAGCGTCGCAACAGCGGGCGGACCAATTCGCGCAGTCGGCCGTGCAAGCCTCCGAATCCACCCAGCGGGAGATCGCGGTGCTGCAAATGGGCCTGGCGGGCGAAGTCCACGCCATCGAACAGGCGGCCGAAGGCCAGGCTCATACCATTGAATCGATCAAGGCATCCGTGGCGCGCAACGAGGATTACGTCGAGCGGGTGGTGGAAGCGCTCGAAGCGCTTCAGACCCTGATTCTCGAGCATCCCGACCGGCACGAGCACCAGACCGTGGCTGTGGCCCTAGCCTCCTAGTACTGAATCGAGCAAAGCAGAACAAAAACGCTTGGGCCAGCCGATCCCCCACTGCGCGGCGTATGCCGATCGGTTTACCCGGAGATCGGCCGCTTTTTTCCCGTGTCGTACAGACCATGCTTCAGAATATAATCGAGAACCTGTTGCGGTAGCTCGGCCGGCCGCTTGCCCGCGGCCAGGGCTTTGCGGACCTCCGACGACGAAATCGGCAACACCACCGTGTCGAGCCGCTCCAGTGTGACTTCCGCGGGAACCTCGTAGTCCCACCCCGGCCGGCTCACTACCAGAAACCGTACGGCGCGCGCCACGTCCCGCCATCGCCGCCAGGTTCGGACTTCCCCAAACGCGTCCGCCCCGATCAAAAAGTACAGCTCGTCCGACGGCGCCATCCGCGCTGCTTTTTCGATCGTGTCGATCGAATAGCTCCGCTCCGTGCCCTCTTCCAGGCGCGACACCTCGAACCCCGCCCGCCCACCGCAGGCCAGTTCCGCCATGCGCACGCGGTCGTCATAAGGTGCGTTAGTCACGCCCGCTTTGTGAGGTGGATGATACGCCGGTATGAACAGCACGCGGTCCAGGCGGAAGTGCCGGGCCGCCTTCCGCGCGATGGCAAGGTGCCCCTTATGAATCGGGTCGAACGTCCCGCCGAAGATCGCCAGTCTCAAAGTGCCTGCCTCAACTTGTGGGGCGGACCCCCTGGTCCGCGGCCGGCGCCCGCGCCGGCCTGCTCGCGTCTTCTACACCCGCTCGATCTTTACGGAATTCACGACGACTTCCTTCACCGGCCGGTCCTGCGCTCCCCGCGGCACGTGTGAGATCTTCTCGACCACCTCATACCCTTCGGTCACTTCGCCGAAAACGCTGTGCTTGTTGTCCAGCCAGGGAGTCGCCGCCACCGTGATGAAAAACTGGCTTCCGTTGGTGTTCGGCCCGGCATTGGCCATCGACAGGGTGCCCGCCTTGGTGTGTTTCAGGTCCTTGTGGAACTCGTCTGCGAATTTGTATCCCGGGCCGCCGCGTCCCGTGCCTTCCGGATCGCCTCCCTGGATCATGAAATCCGGAATCACCCGGTGGAAGACCGTGCCGTCATAAAACGGCTTCCCGGTCTTGGCGCCTTCCGCCAGGCTGACGAAGTTCTCCACCGTGCGCGGAGTCTTATCCGCGAAAAGTTTGATTTTGAACTTGCCTTCGGTCGTGTCGAATACCGCGTAAATGTCGTTTGCCATCCCTCGGATTGTAGCAAGTCACAGCGGTACCACCCCACACGTACCTGGCGCATCCTCCAACCCGTCCAGCGGCCCCTTCGGGCCGCCTTCGCGCGCTTTGGCGCTCCACTCCTCCATCACCAGCTCCACCAGCGCCGTGGCTTCCAGTTGCTCGGCCGTCGGCGCCGAGTAATCCACTCCTTCCGTCCGCCCCGCGAAGTAGCGTCTTACCATGGCTTCAAAAACTTTTCGTTGCGTCCGCGGGTCCGTCACTGCCCTCCCGTGTCCGAACCCCACTACGCTCCGGTAGTTGATCGAATGGTAAAGCGCGGTCCGCGAATACACCAGCCCGTCGAGCAGCGTCACCGTGGCGCAAACCGGCGCGCCCGACAACAGGTGCTTCATCGCCCGGCTTTCCGGCGAGCCATGCAGGTACATCCGGTCTGGTTGCGTTCGGTCGAAGTGGTATCCCATCGGGATCACGTACGGTTGTCCATCCTCCACGAAGCCCACGTGTGCCACGCGGCCTTCCGAAAGGACTTCCGCGGCTTGTTCCGGAACGCTGCGCTCCGCATGCTGTTGGATTTGCGAGCGATTCATGTCAACCCTCCAGCTTCCGTTATACTGTGCCAGGTGGCTCTCTGAAAAGAGCCACCTGCCGCGCCACCCGCGCCAAAGCGCCCGGCGGCTCGCCAAGGCTATGCTAAACTGACCTGAAGAGGGCCGCCACCAAAGGCCCAATGCCCTTGGCCGTATCAGTCCCGGGGCGCTATCAGACTGTTGACATGGATTCTGCTTCGGAGGGTTCGTCGTGCGCCCGCAAGCCCGTGTCCCCTTAACTTTAGAAGAACACCGGGAACTGGGCCGCGAGTTGCGAGAGGCCAATGCGCGGCTTCAGGAACTCTACAAGGTCGTCGTCGGCGTTTATGGCCCTCACAACCAGGCCTCCTTCACATTTCTCAAGGTCGCTGAGAACCTCAACCGCCTGTGCCTGGACCTTCAGGCGCAAGCCGCTCAGGATCTCCCCGGATATTCCGTCGACGGCTTTTATCTCTAGAGCGCGCGCCAACAAAGTGGGCCAGGCGCTTTCGCCTGGCAACGGCCAGTAAGCCCGGCCGTCGCCTCCGGTCGTCGGGCTATTTGGCCGCTTCAGCGGAAATCGCGCCGCCTGGTCGCCCCTCGAGCGCCGCAAATCCCCTCCCATGCTACTTTGAACTTACGCATGATTGAGGTCGGGCAACTTCGCAAATCGTTCGGGGATCTGACGGCGGTGGACGGAGTTTCCTTCACCGCTGCCCGCGGCGAAATCTTCGGCCTTCTCGGCCCCAATGGCGCGGGCAAAACCACCATCATCAATTGCATTTCCGGGCTGCTGACGCCCAGTTCGGGGCACGTGCGGGTGGACGGCCACGACGCCGTGCGCGACGGCCCGGCGGCGCGGCGCGTGCTTGGGGTGGTGCCGCAGGAGATTTCGCTGTACGAAGATCTCTCGGCGGTGGAGAACCTGGCGTACTGGGGCGGCGCGCAGGGCATGCGGCAGCCGGCGCTCGGTGAACGCATGCGGCAGGTGCTGGAGCTGACCGGGCTTGAGGATCGAACGCGCGAGCCGGTGAAGCGCTTCAGCGGCGGGATGAAGCGGCGGCTGAATTTCGCCTGCGGCATCATCCACCAGCCCAAGGTCCTGCTGCTCGACGAGCCCACCGTGGGGGTCGATCCGCAGAGCCGCGTGCGGCTGCTCGAACTGGTGCGGGCGCAGGCGCGGGACGGCGCCTGCGTGCTCTACACCACGCACTACATGGAAGAAGCCGCGTCGCTGTGCGACCGGCTGGCGATTGTCGACCACGGCCGCATCATCGCGTCGGGCACGCTGGCGGAGTTGCGCGCCATGCTGGCGGAGCGCGATCTGCTCCGGCTTTCGGGGAGTTTCCAGGCGGAGGCGGCCAAGGCCGCGCTGGCGCACATCGACGGCATCGAGGTGCTTCAGGCCGATGCGGAGCTGCTGATCCTTGCGCTGCCGGAAGCTTCGCGCCGGTTGCCGGCCATTTTCGCCGCGCTGGCCGCCGCCGGCTCCGAGGTGCGCGGCACCACGTTGACGCAGCCCAGCCTGGAAAGCCTGTTCATCAAGCTCACCGGCAAGGAGCTGCGGGAATAGCCATGCGGTTCCTGTGGATCTCGGTGCGCAAGGATTGGAGCCGCGTGCGGCGCGATCCGTTTTCGCTCGCCGCCTCGCTGGCCATCCCGCTGATTCTGGCGGTCATGATGAGCCTGGTGTTCGGGCGCGGCCAGGCTGTGCCGCAAGGCCGGCTGCTGGTGGCCGATGAAGACTCGAGCGTGGCCAGCAACCTGCTGCTGGGGGTCTTCAACCGCGACCCGCTGGACAAGATGTTGCTGGTGGAAAAGGTTTCCCCAGCCGACGGCCGCGCGCGCATCAATCGCGGCGATGGCTCTGCCTTGCTCATGATTCCGGCCGGTTTTCAGGAGGCCTTCCTTCGCAACCGGCCGTTCCAGTTGCAGCTCTTTACCAACCCGTCGCAAAGAATTCTGCCGCAGATCGTTCAGCAAAGCCTGTCGATCATGGTGGACGGCGCCTTCTACCTGGAACACGTGGCCGGAGACCAACTGCGCGCGTTCGACACCCGGAACGCGCCCCCGGATGAGTTGATCGCCTCGGTCAGCGTCTCCATCAATCACCTGGTCGCCAGCCTGCGGCGGTATCTGTACCCGTTGGCGATGGATCTGGAGACGGAGGTGGTGGCGGACCGGAGCGAGAGCAGGAGTTTCGCGGCCACGTTTCTGCCGAGCATGATTTTCATGGGCCTGCTCATGATCGCCAACAGCATGGCGTTCGACATCTGGAAAGAGCGGCTGATGGGAACGCTGCGGCGGCTGGCGGTTTCGCCGGCGCCGCTGGGAGCGTTTCTGGCGGGGCGGCTGATTTTTGTGGCGAGCGTATTTGCGCTGGTGGCCCTGGTTGGCCTGGTGGCCTCGCGCGGGCTGGCCGGCCTGCCGGTGCCGAATTTGCCCGCCGCGATCATGTGGCTGACCTTCGCCGGCTCCGCGCTGTTCCTGATGATGCTGGTGCTGGCGCTGGCGGCTTCCACGGCGCGCGCCGCCAGCGTGATGGGCAACCTGATCGTGTTTCCGCTGGCCATGATCGGCGGATGCTTTTTCCCGTTTGAGTGGATGCCCCCCTGGATGGCGCGCATCGGCCGCCTCACACCCAACGGGTGGGCCATCACCCAGTTCCAGGCCATCCTGTCCGGTGAAATCGATGTGCGGAAACTGGCCGTGGCCGTCGCCGGATTGACCGCCGTGAGCGCCCTGATGTTCATCGTGGCGCTGCGCCGTTTGCGCTCGGGGTTCCTGGTCTGATGTTGCGAGACGCTCTATTCCTGGCCCGCATGGACGCCCGCTACCTGCTGACGCGGCGCGAGACCATCGTCTGGACGTTCGTCATGCCGGTGATTTTTTTCTACTTCATCGGGACCATTGGGAGGAACGCCGGAGGCGGCGATGCCCGGGATCCCATCGCAGTGAGCGTGCCGGCGGACGCGGGCTTTCTGGCCAACCAGGTGATCGAGCGCCTCAAGGCCGCCGACTACCGCGTGGTGCGCACCGAAACACGCCAGGAGTTCGAACAGTTCCGCACGCGCCTGGAGTTTCCAGCCGGTTTCACCGCCGCGGTGCTCGAGGGCAAGCCGCAAAAAATCCGCCTCACGCACACTGGCAAGGACATTAGCGCCGATTACGACCGCGTGCGGCTGACGCGCGCGGTCTACACCGTGCTGGCCGATCTGGTAGTGGTGACGGCAAGCGGCGGCGAGGCCACCCCGGAACGGTTCGCCGCATTGGAGCGCGAACCCCGTACGCTCACGCTGGAAGTGAAGCCGGCCGGCCGGCGCATCGATCCACCCACCGGGTTCGAGCAATCGGTTCCCGGCACCATGGTGATGTTCACTCTGTTGGTGATGTTCACCAGCGGCGCGGTGAGCCTGACCATCGAACGCCACCAGGGGATTCTGCGGCGCCTGGCTTCCTCGCCCATGTCGCGCGGCGCGGTGGTGGCCGGCAAGTGGGGCGCGCGCATGGCGGTGGGTGTGATCCAGATCGCCTTCGCCATGACCGTGGGCAGCGTGATTTTCCACGTGCGGTGGGGCGCCAACCTGCCGGCGGTGGCGCTGGTTCTGCTGGCGTATGGCGCTCTGGCGGCCACGCTGGGAATGCTGCTCGGCAACTTCGGACGCACCGAAGGCCAGGTGATCGGGTTCGGCGTGATCTTGAGCAACCTGTTGGCCGGCCTGGGCGGTTGTTGGTGGCCCATCGAGGTTACGCCGCTATGGGCGCAAAAGTTGGCGCTGTTTCTGCCCACGGGCCTGACCATGGACGCGCTGCACAAACTGGTGAACTTCGGCGCCTCGCCGGCTGAAGTGGTCCCGCACTTCCTGGTGCTGGCGGTCGCCACGCTGGCGGGCATGTGGGTACTGGCGCGATCGTTCCGGTTTCAGTAGAATAACCGGCTCCCGCCGTCACCGCCAGGGGAGCTTCAATGGGGCCGCGATCAATTGATCGCGGAATTCCTGTCTCGCGCTGAAAACCGATGGCGGCGATAATTGGCTTCAATGGGGCCGCGATCAATTGATCGCGGAATTCCACACTGGGTATGGTCAATCGTCAGGGTCACTTTGGCTTCAATGGGGCCGCGATCAATTGATCGCGGAATTGTATCCACCGCGTTAGGGTCGGGATCGTAACCCGCGGGCTTCAATGGGGCCGCGATCAATTGATCGCGGAATTGCCCGCTGTTACGCGATGGAGGGGGTAGGGGGGTCGGCTTCAATGGGGCCGCGATCAATTGATCGCGGAATTGCTCCAACCGATTCGGGCATTCCCGCCGAGTGGCCGCGCTTCAATGGGGCCGCGATCAATTGATCGCGGAATTCCCGCCGGAGGAGCTGGGGCTGGAGGGGCCGGGGGCTTCAATGGGGCCGCGATCAATTGATCGCGGAATTAAGGCCCCGTTATCAAGCGCATACGGCATGAATGGGCTTCAATGGGGCCGCGATCAATTGATCGCGGAATTTTTCCAGCGAGACGGAAAGGATATCTGCGTTGATCGGCTTCAATGGGGCCGCGATCAATTGATCGCGGAATTGGTTACGCCCGTGTCAGCCGGGTCCGGCCAGACTTGCTTCAATGGGGCCGCGATCAATTGATCGCGGAATTATACGAAGCGCTCGCCGATGTGGACGGCCACCAGGCTTCAATGGGGCCGCGATCAATTGATCGCGGAATTCCGTTCTGTGTCGTGGATGGCGGCCTTTTCCAGTGGCTTCAATGGGGCCGCGATCAATTGATCGCGGAATTAATAACGCGCTTGCGGTTGTAAACAGCAGCGCTATTGCTTCAATGGGGCCGCGATCAATTGATCGCGGAATTACACCGCGTCCATCGGCGGGTGGAACCTGATTCCTGCTTCAATGGGGCCGCGATCAATTGATCGCGGAATTGCCTTTGTTACGTTCCCGTTCGTGGGCTGCCACGAGCTTCAATGGGGCCGCGATCAATTGATCGCGGAATTTCGAAGCAGGCGATTTACGCGCAGATCAAAGCAAAGCTTCAATGGGGCCGCGATCAATTGATCGCGGAATTCACGCCGCCGAAACTGAATCCACGCAAACCGGCGTGCTTCAATGGGGCCGCGATCAATTGATCGCGGAATTCACGGTGGCGCGGTGCGAGCGCTGTCCGATGAATGCTTCAATGGGGCCGCGATCAATTGATCGCGGAATTGCTCGCGTGGCAATTGGAACGGACGGCCAGTTTCTGCTTCAATGGGGCCGCGATCAATTGATCGCGGAATTCGGTCTGATCTGGCCTAGCGGCGCTACCAGCACTCGCTTCAATGGGGCCGCGATCAATTGATCGCGGAATTGACGAAGGGGCTAGACGCGATCACGCAAGGATACAAGCTTCAATGGGGCCGCGATCAATTGATCGCGGAATTGCAATGGAGCGCAGCCAGCGGGCTAACTTTACCCGGCTTCAATGGGGCAGCGATCAATTGATCGCGGAATTCTCACAGGCTCCGTCAAGCCAGTGTTCCTCTCAATGGCTTCAATGGGGCCGCGATCAATTGATCGCGGAATTCCCGTAACGACCTGGACGCCGGAGACTTCGAGCAAGCTTCAATGGGGCCGCGATCAATTGATCGCGGAATTGGTGCCGTAATGGACAATTGCCCACAGTGCTCTGGTGCTTCAATGGGGCCGCGATCAATTGATCGCGGAATTGGAGAGATTGGCGTTCGTGACTTGGAGGACCTTAGGCTTCAATGGGGCCGCGATCAATTGATCGCGGAATTCGGCGCCCTTCGCCTTCTCCTCATCGGTAGGTGGCCGGCTTCAATGGGGCCGCGATCAATTGATCGCGGAATTGCTGCCGCAGATGATTGCGGCGCTGTGGGCGGCTCTGCTTCAATGGGGCCGCGATCAATTGATCGCGGAATTGGTGGGGATCGCCGCGTACCTGGTGGAGTCGGCGCAGCTTCAATGGGGCCGCGATCAATTGATCGCGGAATTACCGCGCGGACGTCCACCGGCATCTGCACGCTCGCCAGCTTCAATGGGGCCGCGATCAATTGATCGCGGAATTGTGAGCTTTGTCGGGGATGGCGCCGCTACGGTTGTGCTTCAATGGGGCCGCGATCAATTGATCGCGGAATTGTCGCCATCGACGGCACCAGCCCCGGCCTGCAACTG
>JBEKQS010000118.1:0-15523 GCA_049519475.1 Bryobacteraceae bacterium
AGCATGCCGGCCAGGATGGCCAGGGTCAGCGGGCTCAGTTGCAGGCTGTGGTTCCAGCCGAGGCTGGCAAACCGCCAGGCTGCCAGTGCCGCCACCAGCGATAAGAGCACCCCGCCGGCCAACCCGACCGATCCCTTGAGCTTCGACATGCCTCAGCGTAGCCTTTGCCGGGACATAAAAATAATGGATAATATCTATATACTTATTCGGTTTAATCAATATGCGCATCACCCTGCGCCAACTCGAATTGTTTACTGCCATCTGCCGGGAACGGACGGTCACCGCGGCGGCCGCGCGGGTGGGACTATCGCAGGCCGCGACCAGCCAGGCGCTGGCGGAACTTGAGAACCTGCTCGAGCGCAAGCTGTTCGACCGGCACGGCAGGCGGCTTCTGTTGAACGCGGCGGGCCGTACCCTGCTGCCGCGTGCCATCGAAGTGCTCGACCGCATTCGCGACATCGAATCCTCCGGAGTCCGTCAGCCTGTAAACGTTGCTCTGTATGCCAGTCTCACCGCCGGCAATTACATGCTGCCTGCGATTATTTCGCGATTCGCCCGGACCCATCCGGACTATCGGTTCCACGTGTCGATTGGAAATACCGCGCAGGTGGTCGGGTCTCTGCTGCGCTTTGAGAGCGACGCCGGATGGATCGAAGGGATCGTCGAAGACGCCGCCCTAATGGCATTCCCCTGGCGGGAAGATCCGCTAGTGGTCGTGGCCGGGCCCGATCATGCGCTGGCCGGCCGCAAGGCCACCATCGAGGGCCTGGCCGCGGCGACGTGGGTGTTGCGTGAAAAAGGGTCGGGTACGCGGGCCGTCTTTGAACGCGCCATCGAGGGAAAGTTCCGTTTGGACCGCGTTCCGGCTGAGTTTTCAGGAATCGAAGCGGTAAAACGGGCGGTGGTGGCGGGCGCCGGCCTGAGCTGCATGTCCGGCTCGGCCGTAGCCGCCGAGATCCGGTCCGGTCAACTCCGGCGCGTGTATGTGCCGTGGCTCGACCTGCGCCGCCAGATCACGGTGTTGCTGCACCGGGACAAGTACCGTGATGCCGGTCTGAGTGTTTTCCTCCGATATTGCGGAGTTCCCAGGCTTCACTACGGGGGATCAGGCAATACTGATCACCCAGCGTGATTGCACAACATCGCATGGACGCAGTGATCCCGATGGTGAAGTGCTTTTCCGGGCGCTGTGCATCTTTTGGTGAGCATCCGGGAGCTGCGCCAGCTTCCAAGCACGCTCACAGGCATCCGAGTACTATCAAATCCTTGACAGAGCGTCATAACATTGTCACTTGGCGGTTCTATGACTCCTGATTTGCAAGCGGTTGGCCAAATCGTCCGCTGGTCACCTGGCGCCGGATCTTGGCGAAGGAACAACCGGGCGTTCAAAAAGGGCCTCCGCTTGGACTCCAAAGCGAGGCTCCACACGCGCCGCCTGTGGCTCGATCCAGATCCGCCGCTTCGCCGTCGCCGGTGCCTCCGGCGCCGGGCGCGTCTGCGCGCGGAAGAGAACGAATGCACTCGGCGCGGCGCTTCCGCCGAGCCGGCGCGACGCGGGCGCGGGCGGCGGCGAAGACAACCCAGCTGCGAGACCGGCCCGCCATGGGGAGGCGGACTTTGGTGCGATGCTGGTGTACACGTGACGTGTCGAAAGTGCAAAGTCCCGATGAAAGAGTTCAAGGGGCACATCTACCACAAGCAGCGGAAGTGGAAGTGTCCGAAGTGCGCCAAGGTCAGGATGCAGAAGCAGAAGTAAATCCTGAACATCCGTTCGCGCAGCGAGAGCTGGCCGGTTGCCTCCAAGGGAAGCTTGGTCGTTGGGCATGGTGCCGCGCTTGCGCCGATACGGCAACACGCGGGCGCGGGTGGCGACGAAGAGCACGGGCCGCGCCGCCCGGCAAGTTGCCCTCAAGCTGCTGCCGCGCCCACCGATCCCGCTTTTCGGCGGGAAGCGGTTTGTCCTCGATCGGAACGCCGGCCAGGTCCGCGCAGCGGCGGAGTGCATCGCCACGGCTGCTGCCCCGGATGCACCCAACCAAATCGAGCACGCCGCCGCCCTCGTTCCGATGTCAAGTCGTGCGACACGCCGCGGGAATCCTCCATTGAAACGTTCCGCCGTCGCCGCCGCGCCAGATGGCCGGCGCGCGGCAAATGGCAAGGCCAAGGCCGGCCCGCGGGATTCAGGCGTGGGCCCGGGTGCAAAAGACAGCGCTGCGGAGACCGGCACTGGTGAGACGGTCGCGATGTGTCTTGGGAATGCGCGCACCGTCTGGCATCTCAGATAGGGCTCAATGAGATCTCCCAATCCACGTCGCCCAATGCCTCAGTGTATTACCTTATTGCCATGCGTGTTTAAATTGTGGCAATCTGCAACTAAATCAGATTTTGGGAGTCTTTATTGCCGGATTGGACGCTGGTTAAGGCTAAGCTTGGCAAGTTCTCGGCGCCGAAGTTTCCCCTCGTGGGTCTGCACCTGATGGTGCCACGCGTGCCGCCGGTGGCGCAAGCCGATGGCGGAAGCTGCCGTCTACGCCCTGAACTGGGTGTTGGCTACCGGCTCGAACATTTTGGTTGCGGCACTTATCTCGGGGGACGATTCGGCTATTAGGGAATTTAGGGCCTTAAATGCTTGCGTGGATCCAAATTTATACGCCCGTAGGTGGCAGCCTCGGGCTGTCCGCTCTCGTGGCAGCCCTTCCGGTCGTCGTTCTCCTCGGGCTTCTCGCGTTCGGCCACGTAATGGCTCACTGGGCTGCCTTGTCCGGATTGGCTGCCTCGCTTGCTGTCGCCATCCTGGTCTTCGGCATGCCGGCCCGGCTGGCCGGCTCCGCCGCCCTCATGGGCGCTGCCTACGGTCTCTTCCCCATTGGCTGGATCGTCCTGGGCGCCATCTTCCTGTATGACGTGACGGTCAAGTCCGGCGATTTTGAGGTCGTCAAAGACACCATCGCCGGCGTCGGCAGCGACCGCCGCGTGCAAGTGCTCCTGATCGCCTTCTGCTTTGGAGCCTTCATTGAAGGCGCCGCCGGCTTCGGAACCCCGGTCGCCATTTCCGCCGCCATGCTCATCGGGCTCGGTTTCCGGCCGCTCCAGGCCGCCGGCCTGGCTCTCATTGCCAATACTGCCCCGGTGGCCTTCGGAGCCTTGGGGATTCCCGTCATCACTCTCGCCACCGTCACCGGCTTACCCGTGGACCTGCTGAGCGCCATGGCCGGCCGCATCCTGGTGCTGTTCTGCGTCGCGGTTCCCTTCTGGGTGGTCTGGACCATGTGCGGGCGCAAGCAAATGATGGAAGTCTGGCCGGCCTGCCTCACCGTCGGCATCACCTTCGGCGCCACTCAATTCGCCATCAGCAACTACATCGGACCCTCGCTCGCGGCCATCGGCGCCTCCATCGTCTCTATCCTGGCGCTCGTCGTTCTGCTCGAGTTCTGGCAGCCGGCCACCATCTGGTCCTTCGAGCATGAAGACGCCGCCGCACGCGCCACCGAACATGCCAACCGCCGCGTCCATGCCGGCGGACGCAAGCTCAAAGCCTGGATGCCCTGGATTCTGCTCTCTCTGTTTGTATTCACCTGGGGGCTCACGCCGGTAAAAACTTTTCTGAACGGTGGCCCCGCCGGCCATCCCAACTTCCTCAGCGGCATTTCCTCCGTCAGTATCACGGTCCCGGGTCTTCATAAGGCAGTCACTCGCACGCCGCCGGTAGTCGCCAAGGCGGTCGCCGAGCCGGCCATCTTCGTCTTCAACTGGGCTTCCGCCACCGGCACCAGCCTTCTGCTGACCGGCGGCGCCAGTGGATTGTTGTTGGGCTTCACCCCGCTCAAGCTCTTCGCAGTTTTCAAGGGAACGCTCATGCGGATCAGAAAGTCGCTGCTCACCATCGGCGCCATGCTCGCGCTCGGCTTTTCTACCCGCTATGCAGGTCTCGACGCCACCATGGGTCTCGCCTTTGCTTCCACCGGCGTCCTCTTTCCGTTCTTCTCCCCCCTGCTCGGCTGGCTCGGCGTGGCCTTGACCGGCAGCGATACTTCTTCCAACGTCCTGTTCGGAGGTTTACAGCAGATTACCGCCCGACAAGTAGGTGTGGCGCCCGTGCTCGCCGCCGCCGCCAACAGCGCCGGCGGGGTCATGGGCAAAATGATCGACGCCCAAAGCATCGTGGTTGCCGGTGTGGCTACCGGGCAACAGGGCAACGAAGGAAGCATTCTGCGTTATGTTTTCCTCCACAGCATCGCTCTTGCTGGTCTCGTGGGTGTCGTGGTGTTTCTGATGGCTTATGTATTCCCGTGGATGATTCCGGTGGTGACGAAGTGAGCACGGCTCGCACCGCAAATAACGAAAGACTAACAGGAGTAATGAAAATGTCGACTACTCTCCTCCGCCGTTCGCTGCTCAGCGTAATGGTTTGCGTACTGTTGCTCGCGCTCGTCCCCGCGCCTGCTTCGGCACAGATTCAGATCAAGAATGACGATGTGACCATCAAGTTCGGCTTTGCGGGCCAGTTCTGGACCGACTGGCTGCAGGACGCCACTGCCGCCACCGCCGGCAACCAGGGCTATTCACAAAGTTTCGAACTCCGCCGCGCCCGCTTCCTGCTGGGCGGCACCTTCGGCCCGCATATCAGCTTCTTCTTCGACACTGACGATCCCAAACTCGGCCTCACCCCCAAGAACCTGGCCACGGGCTTTATCATTCAGGACGCATGGGTCGAATACAAGGTGAACAACTACTTCGCGCTCACGGGCGGTGAAATGCTGCTGCCCAGCTCGCGCCAGAACATGCAGTCTCCGTTCTCCCTCTACACCCTCGATTACAGTTCCGTCGCCACCGTCAGCATCTCCGCGCTGCAGGAATCCGCATTTCGCGATACGGGTCTGCAAGCCAGAGGCTACTTCTTCAACGATCACTTCCAGTATCGCGGCGGCATCTTTGAAGGGGAGCGCGACGCCAACGGGCGCGACGCCCTCCACCCGGCCCTCTATCTCCAATATGACTTCTTCTCTCCCGAGAAAGAATACGCCTACACCGGAACGGCCCTCGGCAAGCGCAAGATCCTGGCCATCGACGTCGGCGGCGACAAGCAGAGCAAGTACCGCTCCGAATCCGCCAACATCGCCAACGATACCCCCGTCAACGGCGGCGATGAAGTAGGCTTGAACCTCACCTACTACCATTTCGACGGCCGCAACAAGTTCACCGCCATCCCCGACCAGAACAACTTCCTCGGCGAATTCGACTACTACATTCACCAAGCCAAGTTCCAGCCGTATTTCAAGTGGGAAACCCAACGGTTCGTCGCGGCCGTGAACAACACCAAGGACATCAACCGCGTCGGCTTCGGCGCCAATTACTATGCCCGCGCTCAAAACATGAAGTTCACCTTCCAGTGGCTCCGCGCCCAGCCGCAGAATGGCTCGACCATCCGGCCTAGCAACGAGCTCACCTTGCAGATGCAGCTCTTCTACTTCTAGCCCCTCGCGTGATGGCCGGAACCCGCCCGCACTCTCGGGGTTCCGGCCTCCCCGCGTGCCGGGTGTTATCTTCAAGGAGATGTCGCGGCCCGACGCCTGTTGTGGCAGCGGTGGCTCCTACATGCCGGCGCATTCCAGGACCTCCGCTTCGATCGCCGGACGCAACGCCGCCGAATCCGCCCGCGCCGGGCGCGATGGGGAGGCCACCGATGTCTCCGCTTTTTGACACTTTCAAAGCTCGCGCCGAAGCCGTGAGCGCCGAAGTCCACCGCTTCGCAACCAGCAGCCAGGCCCGCGACTTCATCCTTGGCTTCCTGCGGGACGAGAAGGTGGCCGATGCCCACGAGGCGCGCGCCGTCTGGGCCCGCGGATCGCTTCTCGAGGGCGTCGATTGCCGCCGCCTGGCCGAACAGACGCCCGGCCTCACATTCAACGTCACCCGCGACGCCGCCGAGTCGTCCAAAATCGGCATCAGCCAGATCGAGTGGGCCATCGCCGATACCGGCACCTTGGTCACGGACGCGGCGCCCGTGGAGCGGCGCCTGGTCTCGTCGCTTCCCGTCATCCACATCGCCGTCGTCCCCACCAGTGCCATCGAGGCCGACATGCAGGCCGTGCTCAAACGCATCCACCCCAGCCAGAGCGGCTACATCTCCATGATCACGGGCCCCAGCCGCACCGCCGATATCGAACGCGTCCTCACCATCGGTGTTCACGGCCCGTCCCGGCTGGTCATCGTCTTCGTGGACGAATTGGGGGGAAACCGATGAGCACCGCTTTTAGGGAATCCATTCACTCGGCGGTCAATAACGCCAACCTCACCGGCGCGCTCGGCCGGTTCTCCGAAGCCTACCGCATCAGCCGCGCCAAGGCCTACGAAGGCATCGATTTCGAAGAAGTCCGCGGCCGCATCGCGGAACTAAAATCCTACGCCGCCTCGCACCTCGACGAGCTTGGGGAGATCTTCACAAAGAACGCCCAGGCCCGCGGCGCCAAAGTCTTTCGCACCGCGGACCCGGCCGCCGTCAACCAGTACATCCTCGACCTGGCCAAGGCCAACGGGGTGCGCAGCGTCGTCAAATCCAAATCCATGGCCTCCGAGGAGATCCACCTCAACCACCATCTGGAAGCCGCGGGCATTTCGGTCAGCGAAACCGACCTGGGCGAATGGATCGTGCAACTCGCCGGCGAACGACCCTCCCACATGGTCATGCCCGCCATCCATATGACCAAGGAGCAGGTGGCCGACGTCTTCAGCAAAGAGGTCAACCAGCGTCTCGCCGCCGATATTCCGGCGCTCGTCAAGCTGGCGCGCAAGGAACTGCGCGCCAAGTTCCTGGATGCCGAAATGGGCGTCTCCGGCGCCAATATCGCCGTGGCCGAAACCGGCAGCATCGTTATCGTCACCAACGAAGGCAACGCCCGCCTGGTCACCACGCTACCCAAGACCCACGTCGCCATCGTCGGCGTCGAGAAGTTGGTCGCTTCTTTCACCGACATTCTTCCCATCCTCACGGCTCTGCCCCGCAGCGCCACCGCCCAGTTGCTCACCAGCTACGTCTCCATCATCACCGGCCCGTCGCCCAATCCCGATGGCAGCCTGAAAGACCTCCACATCGTCCTCATGGACGACCATCGCACCGACATGTCGGCCGATCCCCTGTTCAAGGAAGCCCTGCAATGTATCCGCTGCGCTTCCTGTCTCAACGTCTGTCCGGTCTTTCGTCTGGTGGGCGGCCACGTGTTCGGCAAGATCTATACCGGCGGCATCGGCACCATCCTCACCGCTTGGTTTGACGAGCTGAAAAAGTCCGAAGACATCCAGGGCCTGTGCATCCAGTGCGGCAACTGCGTGGAGGTCTGCCCCGGCAAGGTGCCCATCCCGGACATGATCCTCGAACTCCGCCGCCGCCTGGTGCAGCAGCAGGGCCCTTCTCTCAAAGAGAAAGCCGCCTTCTCCATCGTCAACAACCGCCGGCTGTTCCACTCCCTGCTGCGCGCCGCCTCCACCGTGCAGAAGCCCTTTGCCAAGGATGGCTTCATTCGCCACCTGCCCATGTTCCTCTCGGACCTGTGCGAGTTCCGCAGCCTTCCCGCGGTTGCCGACGAGCCTTTCCGCGACCGCTTCCGCAAAATCCGGCAGCCCGGATGCCAAGAGCGGGCCGCGTTCTACGCCGGCTGCCTGATCGATTTCGCGTATCCCGAAACCGGCGAAGCCGTGGTCAAGGTGCTGAACCGAGCCGGCATCCAGGTGATTTTTCCGGAGGAACAAACCTGTTGCGGTGCGCCCGCCCGTTTCAGCGGAGCCTATGAAGTGGCCGCCGGCAACGCTACCGCCAATATCGACGCCCTGCTCCAGGACGATGTCCGCTACGTGGTCTCCGCCTGCCCCACCTGCACTGTCGCGCTGAAGCATGATTTCGCCAAGACTTTCGAAAGCCTCGGCATGACCGGCAGCCTGCCCCGCGCCGCCGTGCTCGCCGCCAAGGTCATAGATTTCTCAACCCTGGTGAAGAAGCTCGTCGACGAGGGCCGCCTCACCATTCCAGAGGGCCGGCATCTCGCCAAAATCACCTATCACGATTCCTGTCACTTGAAGAAGACCCTCAAAGTGTCGCAAGCCCCGCGCGACCTGCTCCAGCAAGCCGGCTACGAATTGACGGAGATGTTCGAATCCGACATGTGCTGCGGCATGGGCGGTTCCTATTCTCTGAAGCTTCCCGAAATCTCCGCGCCCATTTTGCAACGCAAGCTCACCAACATTCAGAAGACCGGCGCCGCCATCGCCGCCATGGATTGTCCTGGCTGCGCCATGCAGATCCGCGGCGGCATCGATAAGGCCAGCCCCGCCGAAACCACTCCCGTCAAGGTCCGCCACACCGCCGAACTCCTGGCCGATCTCTTCTGAAGCGCACTGGTGGGGCAGGATGATATCCTGCGCAAGAGCGGCAGAAAGCTGGTCAGAAAAGCGGCCTGCTGCTCCGGCGCGTACTAGCCGCGGAGACCTGACCATACCCGGTCACATGACCGTATATGGTTAGCCTGGTTTCTCACAGAAGGGCCAATCAAGTGGCGCACGCACTCGTGCGTGCCGTGTCGAGACTCGTCTCGACACCCTGGGTGGGGGGAACAGTCTGTCGGGACCGGGCGTCGGCAAGAGTGCCGACGCGGCACGCACGAGTGCGTGCGTTACATCGTCGCTGCCGAATTGTTGTGAGAAATGCAGCTTCACTACTGACGCCGGCGGGTCTTGCCCCTTGACAGGTGCAACTCGCGCCGCACCCGCCTGAACGGCCATGGGCGTGCCTCTTGCAAGACGAAGGGATCACTTTTCATGAGACTGAATCTGAAACGGTTTGTTGGAGTTCTGGCGGTAACGGTGGGTCTGGGTATCACCGGAGGCGTGGTACAGGCCATGGCGGCTCCATTTTTCCAGGACCATGCACCAGATTATTCGAAAAACAAAACATACCAGCAAGGTATGCGCGAAGGCCAGGATGACCGTACGCATAACAAGGACCACAGCAAGAATCGGCACTTCAAAAAGGACGTAGACCAGAAGTCCTACGAGGCCGGCTACCAGAAGGGCCGCGGCAATCAGTAATTCTGCTTCGCGATTGACAGGAAAGGCAAATCATCATGGCTACAACTATCGAGCAAAACAAATGTGCGCATCCGGCATGCCGGTGCATCGTGCCGGATCCGAAAAAGTACTGCAGCCAGCGCTGCGAAGACGCGAAAGAAGAGGTTGAGATTTCCTGCGACTGCGGGCATCCGGGCTGCGCGCTGGCAGTGTAGAGATCAGCATAGGGCAGAGCCGGAACCAAAGAGGAGACTGTTTATTCATCGCGGAGGCGCGGCGACGCGGAGGAACAGAAACAAAATCAAGAACCTGAGAGCGCTGGGGAAGCGGAGGTCCTGCCGACAGGGCGGCGAGAGGATTCAACTCGGCGGGTGCTTGCGGTCGCGGCTCTGTTCGGAACCTCTCGCCGAACTCGACCAGTGCCGCGCCCCCGATACCCGTGGTTCAGGTTTTCGCGCCAGGTTTCGCCGGTGCCCCGTTTCCCCGCAACGCAAAGTGTGTCCGTTTGGCCCGCTGGTGTGTTATCTGCCTATCTCCGGAGGCTTCTGCACCATGGAGAGCAGTAAGCAAAACACCACTAAAACCGCGAGTCCCGCTGCGACCATCATGTCCGGTCCCTCTTCTGACAGATCGGCGGGGCAAGTCAAGGGCCATAGAGGCGAAGCAGGAATTTTTGGGAGGCAGAGGCTGGCAAGCTCCTGTGCCGGCATGATTTGGGCTGATTTGGCGGTGTCAGGCGACACTGCCGGCTTCAACGCGGCGGAAAAATGTACAGCAAGTTGCTTGACAGCGACACACGCCGCGTGGCAAAAGTGACCCACCAGCCGCCGCTATTCCGGCGGCTTACAGGCCCCGATCTTCACCGCGAAGGCGGCGCGAGAGATCCAACGGTCCCCCAGGCGGCGCTCCAGGTGGAAGGACTCCGACGCAGCGTCGGCGCGTACCCGCCACTCGGCAGGCTCGGTGGAAGCCAGTTTGAGGTGCAGCGGCTTGCTGCTCTCTTCCTTGATCCGCCACGTTTCGCCGCCGTTGGGCGATTCGAAAAGTGCGTAACGGCCGGCGTCGCTTCCCTGCCCCCGGTCGACCACCGCGCCGCCGCTCGTCTTGGACCCGAAACGGAATTCCAGAATCGAGCCAAAACGGTTCTCGGCGTTTTCGTTGAGGATGTTTTGCTGGCGCCACGTCTTGCCGCCGTCGGTGGTCAACAGCACGAACGGCTCCTGCGGCAAAGGAAAAAGTTGCTGCCCGGCGGCCCACCCGGCTTCGGTGTCTGCAAACTGAAGATGATCGAGACCAGCGCCGCGAATCCGGGGATGGATCTCTCGCCACGTCCGGCCGGCATTGTCGCTGCCCAGCAGGACCGAGTAAAGAGTTACTGCGGCGGAATGAATATTACCCGCTGCGAAAAACTTATCGCCCGCCGACGTTGCGGCGGTCAGCTCCAGGAAAATTGGGCACGGTGAATCCTCCAGGCAGCTCAGACCCGCCCATTGCACGTCATCCGGTGTGCATGCGAAAGGCAGCAACATGGGTTTGCCTGAGTTCTCGAGAACCACCGGCGCCGCCGCGATCGGCGCGCTGGCAGCCGGGATGGGCGGCTGATCTTGGGCCCAGGCGCAAAACCCTGCCATCGCGAAAATGACGCCGGCAAACCGCCACCGCATTCTTCCCAAATTGTAGCGTGCGGTGACATGGCCCTAAAGGGCTAATTATTTATGGCTATATTGCTTGGAGTAGGATTTCCGCGCAACTTGTAACTCGTCCACGGGTTAACGCGTCTAGTAGGTAAATCCCCGTTACGACAGCGGGCGCTCTCACCCCTATCACCCAAACCGCGCCCGCTTTTCTTTTTTTGTCCGGCGATCGCCTGCCCTGTTTCGGTTCGGGTCATTCGTCGAACAATCCCTCAAACAGCGCTGTGCTCAAATAGCGCTCGGCAGCATCGGGAAGAATCGTCACCAGGGTCTTGCCGGCAAATTCGGGCAACTTGCCCAACCTGACCGCTACCGCAACGGCCGCCCCGCAAGAAATGCCCGCCAGAATGCCTTCCTCTTTCGCCAGGCGCCGCGCCATTTCGATGGATTCTTCGTTGGTCGCCAGTTCCACGCGGTCCAGCAGGGAAAGATCGAGCGTATCGGGAATGAATCCGGCGCCCACACCCTGGATCTTGTGCGGCCCCGGCTTCAGGGGTAGGCCGGCCAGCCGCTGGGTGATGACCGGACTGGCGGAAGGCTCGACGCCCACCGAGAGGATCGGCTTGCCCTTCTCTTTCTTGATATAACGCGAAACGCCCGAAATGGTTCCGCCGGTGCCGATGCCGGAAACCAGCACGTCGACCGCTCCGTCGGTATCTTCCCAGATCTCGGGACCGGTAGTCCGGAAATGGATCTCCGGATTGGCGGGGTTCTTGAACTGCTGCAACAGTACGAAGCGCCCCGGATCGGAGGCCGCCATTTCTTCAGCCCGGGCGATGGAGCCCGCCATACCGAGCGAACCCTCCGTGAGAATCAGGCTGGCGCCCAGCGCCTTGAGCACCTTGCGGCGCTCCACCGACATGGTTTCAGGCATGGTCAGGGTAATGGGATATCCGCGCGCGGCGGCCACGAACGCCAGAGCGATTCCCGTGTTCCCGCTGGTCGGCTCGATGAGCGCTTTGCCCGGTTTCAGGATGCCGCGCTTTTCCGCGTCCCAAACCATCGATGCGCCAATCCGGCACTTCACGGAGTACGCCGGGTTGCGGCCTTCAATCTTGGCCAGTACAAGGGCCTGTCCGCCATCGGTGACTCGATTGAGGCGAACCAGCGGCGTCGAGCCGATGCTGAAGGAATTGTCTTCGAAGACTCTCAACTCAGATCTCCCAGGTCAAAACGTACTTGTTCTGTCTCTCGGTCCAGCCGCGCTGCAGGTCGGCGAAGGTGGTTCGATCGACGATTTCCGCCACAGCGTGGTCCACCTGTAGCCACAAATCGGAGAACGGCGTCTCCGTTTTGCGGCGGGGACGGGTTCTGCCCTGGTGCGGCCCCTCGACGAAACGAGTGACCTCGCCGACCGTGATGGAATCGGCGGGCCGCGCCAGCAGGTAGCCGCCCTCGGCGCCGCGCCGCGATTCCACAAAGCCGCCCTGCTTCAGGCCAGCGAGAATCAATTCCAGAAACTTCTGCGGAATTTGTTGGCGGCGGGCAATATCGGCAATGCGCACCGGCTCGCCAGGGCGCTGCGCGGCCAGATCGAAAATCGCCTGCAAGGCGTATTCAGCTTTGACGGAAATGTTCATTTGGCCTCTGCGGGGCCCATCCCCTTTGTCCCACTAGAAATTGTAGGACGAGCCGGCGGGAAGACGCAAATGGAAGTGGTACAGGCCTCCCGGCCTGTCATTTCATAATTCTCACAGGAGGACCGGCGAGGAGGCCGGTCCCACCGCTAGAAGTTGAACCGAACCGAGAGATCGATGCGGCGGTTGTTGGCGTTCGAGCCGCCGCCCCCGAAGGCGCCACCGCCGCCTCCCGCCCCGCCACCGCCGAAGCCGGTGTTCACGCTAGTCGGTTGGCCGAACTGGTTGGAAGTAAGAACACCCTCGTATCCGCCCGGGTTGAGGTGGTTTAGCATATTGGTGAAGTTCGCGCCGATGGTGACACTGTAACGGCGATCGGATGAACCGCCCATACCACCGCCCCGGCCGCCGCCGCCCCCGCCCATGCGCATACCGCCGCCGCCGCGGCCGCCGCCACCACCGCCTGGGCCGCCGAATCCACCACCGCCAGCGCCGCGGCCTCCGCCGCCTCCCGGTGGTGGCGCTGCCGCGTCCGCGGCGTTCTTCTTGGCGCCGAATCCGAACACCCGGTAGATGCGCATGTTCACCGACACCAGCCCGGCCATGGTGAGGTAATTCCGCGGCACCAGGTTCGCGGGGATGGCCGCGCCGTTCAGAATGCTGGTCGAAGTCCCAGGCACATTGTAATTGGTGCTGAAGTTGCCAAGCGGCGTGCAGACCACGCCACCCACCCCGCAGGTGCTGCCGGCAGGCGCAAACAGCGCCCGAGCCGTGCTGTTATCGCCATAGATATCCTGGTTCACCGTCACGTCGTACGGTCCGCCGGAGCGCGCCACGATGGTGGGGGCGATGACGATCTTGGCAGGCCCCGTGATGGACCCGATGACGGTGAAGTTGGACCGCCGGTTCAGGCTCGAAGTGCCCCAATCCTGCAGGAAGTTGTACGGATTGGTGGGCGTGGAAGGCAGATCGTTGGCATGCGTGTACTGATAGTTGCCTTGCAGGGATACGTTCCGGCTGAATCGCGTGTTGAAGTTGACCATCAGGATGTTCTGCTTCAGAAGGCCGCCCGATTCGTATTCCAGGATGTTGCCGGCGCTATAACCATACGGAAACAGGCCGTTGGTCGGACCAGGAGCGAGTAAGTAGTTGTAAGTTCCCGGATATGGGGTGTTGATGGGTATGGTCTGCGCCAGGTGATTGGAGCGGTTGTTGGTGTAAGTGACCGCAACCGTGGTGCTGTGGGGTAACTGCCGCTCCACGCCGATGGCGCTCTGTATGCTGTAATCCGCGCGCAATTTGGGGTCAACCTTGTAGATCTCGTTGGTGCCCGCGTTGAGCGACGACGGGCTCGGAACGTTGGGATAAAACGTCGGATTGGTCACCGTGTAGTCGAACTGGTTGATGCCGTTGTTGAGGAAGGCGTTTTCGAACGGACCGAAGCCGATACGGTCGTAGAAGATGCCAACGCCGCCGCGGATCACGGTCTTCTGCGGACCCTTCTTGGCGGAACCGGGAGCGTAGGCGAGCCCCACGCGCGGCGCAAAATCCTTGTGGTCGCTCACCAGGCCCTGGACTTCATACCGCGCGCCCAGGCTCAAGGTCACGTTCGGGCGCACTTTCCAATCGTCCTGAATAAACGGTGCGCCGTCCCACCGCACCATGCTGACGTATGGCTGGCCGGCCTGCAGGTTGAACTTGCTGGGTCCGCCGCCCAACGCCTGTATTTGCGTTTCCGTGAACCCGGCCTGCAACAACTGCAGGTTGCGAATATACTGCTGCAGGGCAGTGAGCTCGGTGACCACCGGGTTCCCGCTGGAATCGTATTCAATCTGGTTGGAGGAATTCAGCACCGGCGCATTGCCGCCGCTGAAGCTGAACGACCCGTTGAAGCCTTGGGGGCTGGCACTTTGATCGCTTTCGCGGCGCACGCGCACACCGAAATGAAGAGCGTGCGCGCCTTGCTGCATGATGCTGGTGTTGGTCATCTCGAAGTGCTTGCCGAGATCGTGCTTGTTGCCAATCCCGTTGCCGCCCGTGCTGAACTCGTTGGCAACGCTGATCGAGGGAATGAGGTTGCCTGGCGACTGGCTCCAGGTGCGGGTGAATTGGAAACGCGTCTCATTCACCAGCTTGGTGCTGAGAATGGATGTTTCCGTCATCATCAGGTTCTGCGCGTCGCCGGTAGTGTTGTAGGTGACTTCGTTGGGGAAACCCGCCACGGAATAGCCGGGTGGAAGAACGTTCCGTCCGTATCCCTGGTTGTCGCGTTCGTTCAACCGTTCCTCGAACCGCACCGTGAGCGTGTGTTTTTCGCTGATTGCATAATCGATGCGTGGCGTGATGGTGGTGTTGTAAGTCGGCGTGACCAGCGAGTTGGCGAGGTGGGTGACGTTGAACGTGCTGGGATCCACATAGAAGGCGTTGGTGATGGCGTTGTCCTGGACATCGCGCCTCTGGAAATCCAGATTGAAGGACGTCTTATGGTTGATGGGGCCGCCAAGGTTGCCGACGATGGTGCGGTTGGAAAAATCCGGCTTGTTGCTGGCAAACGGGTTCCGCGAATCGAGCACGGCATCGGTATCGTTGAAGGAAAACATGCCGCGGTATTTGTCGCTGCCCGGCCTGGTGAGAATTTCGATGCGGCCGAATCCCAGTCTGTCATACTCGGCCGAAAAGGGATTCTGGTTGATGCGGATCTCGCGGATGGATTCCTTGGGCGGCAATTGGCCGCCGCTGAAGCCGTCGATATAGATGGCGCCGCCGTTGGGACCGGCGCCCGGTCCGGCCAGCGCCTGCAGCGCGTCCGAGAGATCGTCGGGATCGTCGGGAAGCGCCATCAGGTCGTCTCCTTTAATCACCAGCGCGCCGACGTTGTTATCCGGTTCCACGCTTACGCTGGGGCCCGGTTCGCCCTTCACCGTGATTTCCTGTTTCTCCACCACCACCGAAAGCTGAATGGGCAGTTGAATCGTGCCCCCGGCGCTTATCGTCACCACCTTGCTGAAAGGGCCGAATCCGGGGTAAGTCACGTTCAGTGTGTAATCGCCGGGCTGCAACCCGATAAACGTGAAGGTACCGTCAGCCTGCGATTGTGCCTGCTTTTTTCCTGCAGGGTTCGTCACCGTGAGAAAAGCGGCCGGTATGCTGGCCCCCGAATCGTCGGTGAGAACACCCTTAATGGTCCCGGTGGAT
>JBEKQS010000119.1:0-19360 GCA_049519475.1 Bryobacteraceae bacterium
GAGCGCTTCCCGCACGATCGGGTGTTTGATTTCCCCTGCCGTCTGCACCGTCTCCATCTTCGAGTACTTCACGATGATGCCTTCGGAGAAGCTCTCGTGCAGAGTAATATAAACGTACTTGTTGATGGCCGCCGAGATCACAAACCCCGTATGTTCGCGGTAGTAAGACGGCAGATCGGTTCCTCCACCTCCCAACGATATGCGCAGCGGGCTACTGGTGATGATCACGGCGAGACTCCCGATAGATGGTTTCCACAATTCTCCAGACCGCTTCGGCATCCGCCGGTCCCGCGACTTTTCCAGGCGGCTGACCCCCGATTAACGCACTGAATTCCTGCATTTTGCAAAGTACAGCCCATTGTACGCGGAACGCGCGGGCCCTTACAATAGGACTTGCCCCTCTGGCCGCCCCGCGTGGGTTCCAGCGAGTACTAATTGGACTATGGACCGCGTCATCGAAAAGCCCATCCCCTTACTGGACCTGCGGGCCCAGCACCGCCAGATCCGCGACGAAGTCCTGGCCGAGGTGATCCGTGTCATCGACTCCCAAAAGTTCATCATGGGGGAAGATGTCGAAATGCTGGAACGGGAAATCGCCGCCTATTCCGGCGCCCGCTTCGGCATCGGATGCGCATCCGGCACCGACGCTCTCTGTCTGGCCCTGCTGGCGCTCGACCTTCAGCCGGGCGACCAGGTCCTGACCGCGCCCTTCACCTTTTTCGCCACGGCCGGCGCCATTCACCGCGTCGGCGCCATCCCGGTATTCGCCGATATCGAGGCCGATACCTTCAACATCGACGTGCGCCGCGTGGCCGAGGCTCTGGCTGCCCACCCCAAGATTAAAGCCATCATCCCCATTCACCTCTTCGGAGGCTGTGCCGACATGGATCCTCTGTGCGGCCTGGCGCGGGAGCGCGGCATACCCGTCATCGAAGACGCCGCCCAAGCCATCGGATCCGAGTACAAAGGCCGCCGCGCCGGCAGCATCGGGGATATCGGATGCTTCAGCTTTTACCCGAGCAAGAATCTCGGCGGCTACGGGGACGGCGGGATGCTCACCACCAATGATGCGTCTCACGCCGCGCGCCTGGCCGCGTTGCGCCTCCACGGCAGCCGCCGCAGGTATTACCACGATTGGGTGGGCATCAATTCTCACCTCGACGCGTTGCAGGCTGCCGTCCTGCGCGTGAAGTTCCGTTATCTCGATTCCTGGACCGAGGGCCGCCGGCGTAACGCGGCGCTGTATCGCGAGTTTCTAGCCGCGCTGGATGTGCCGGTGACGCCTCCCGTTCCCGCGCCCTATCAAACGCGTCATATCTTCAACCAGTTCTCGATCCTGTGCCCGCGCAGGGATCAACTGCAGGCTTACCTCAAAGAGAACGGCATCGGCACGGAAATCTACTACCCGCTGCCACTTCATTTACAGGTCTGCTTTGCGGACCTGGGATACAAGGCCGGCGATTTCCCAGTCAGCGAGCGCCTGGCCGGCGAGGTTCTGGCGCTGCCCATCCACCCCGAACTTGCGCCTGACCAGATCGAACAGATTTGCCGGACTCTGAAAGCGTTCTACGCGTGACCAAAATCCATGGGTAATCCAGCCAAATGTTTTGTAACCGGCGCCGCGGGCTTTATCGGCAGCAATCTGGTGGACCGCTTGCTTTCCCTGGGCCACCAAGTCATCGGCTACGATAACTTCTCCACCGGCCAGGAGCGGTTTCTGGAACGGGCCACTCCCCATCCGGCCTTCCAGTTGATCCGCGGCGATCTCCTCGAGTTCGACCAACTCTCGCCAGCCATGCGCGGTTGCGAGATGGTCTTTCATCTGGCCGCCAACGCCGATGTCCGCTTTGGAACCGAACACCCCCGGCGCGACCTCGACCAGAACTCGATCGCCACGTGGAACGTGCTGGAGGCCATGCGCCGCAACGGCATTCGCCGCATCGCCTTCTCCTCCACCGGATCCGTATATGGCGAGGCGCGGGTGATTCCCACGCCCGAAAACTGCCCCTTCCCTGTGCAGACTTCGCTCTACGGCGCCTCCAAACTGGCCGCCGAAGGCATGATCGCCGCGTATTGCGAAGGCTTTGGCATGCAAGGCCTGATCTTCCGCTTCGTCTCCATTCTGGGCGCACGCTATTCCCACGGTCACGTCTTCGACTTCTCGCAACAGCTTCTCGAACACCCCGATCGCCTGCGGGTTCTCGGCAACGGCCGCCAGCGCAAATCGTATTTGCACGTGGACGATTGCGTGGATGCGATTCTGCGCGCCATGAACCAGGTGGAAGACAAGATCGCCATCTTCAACCTCGGCACCAGCGAGTATTGTGAAGTCAACGATTCCATCGGCTGGATTTGTGAACGCCTGGGCGTTCAGCCGCGACTGGAGTATACCGGCGGAGATCGCGGCTGGATCGGAGACAACCCCTTTATCTTTCTGGATTGCGCCAGGATGCGGTCGCTCGGCTGGGAACCGCGCTATCCGATCCGCGAAGCGGTGGGCGAGACCGTCCAGTACCTCGTCGATAACCCCTGGCTGCTTGCCAGCCGGACATAAGCTGCATGCTGAGAATTACCTTGGTATCTTCCTATTTCCCTACTTCCACCGACACTTACAAGGGACATTCGGCTTTTCGGACTTTTCAACACCTGCTCGATCTGGCGGACATTAAAGCCATTGTTCCTTTGCCCGCATACCCAAGCGCGCGCGGATGGTTTCATGAAGCTGCCCGGTTGGACCCTAACTACAGACCCGCGGGCATCGAGACCACTTACTTTCACTACCCCGCCATCCCGCTGCTTACCCGTCCGACGAATGGCTTCTATTGCTTAAGACGCTTATTGCCCCTGCTGCGCGCCAACCGCCCGGACGTAATCATGAATTACTGGCTTTATCCCGACGGTTTCGCCGCCGTCGGCGCCGGCCGCATTCTGGGGATACCGGCGATTGCCGGGTCCATTGGCTCCGATCTCTGCCGAATCACGGATCCCTTCACGCTGCGCAACGTGAAGCGGACCTTGGTGGGAGCCTCCGGCGTAATCACGGTGAGCGAAGACTTGCGCCGCCGCGCCATTGCCTTGGGCGCGAAGGCGGAGAATGTAACCACGATTTTGAACGGCTGCGACGGCGCCATCTTTCACCCGGGCAGCCGTGAGGAGGCTCGCCGCGAGATCGCTTATCTTGAATCCGGCCGCCTGATTTTATTCGTCGGCTCCGCCCTCAAGACCAAGGGAATGGCGGAATTGCTGGAAGCCTTCGCCGGGCTGCTCCAGCGAGCCCCGGATGCGCGGCTGGCGATCATCGGGGACGGTGAGTACAAGGAAACCTTCGAGCACAATGCCGCCGCCGCGGGTATCCTCGACCGGATTCTGATGCTCGGGCGCCTGCCCTCGGAACGCGTAGCGCCCTGGATGCGGGCCGCCGATGTGTTTTGTCTTCCCAGTTATTCCGAGGGATGTCCCAATGTGATCGTGGAAGCGCTCTCGTGCGGCTGCCCGGTCGTCGCTACCAACGTCGGCGGCATTCCCGAACTCTGCGACCAGACATCCAGTATTCTGGTGCCGGCGCACCAGGCGGAAAGCCTTCGTGTGGCCCTGGAAAGCGCTCTCGCCAAGCCATGGGACCGGGCGACCATCGCCCGGTCTTTCCATCGCGGCTGGGAACAGGTGGCGCGCGCGACCTTCGAGGTCTGCCGCAGCGTGGTTGAGTCCGCGCGGGCCAGAGCACGATGAATTCGCCGCTGGCGCCGGTGGCGCCGGGCGCGTCAGAATGGATATCATGCACCAGCCGGCCACACCCACACAGCGTTCCCGAGGATATTGCGTAGTGTACTTCGGCAATGTCTGGTCGACGGAGAACCGCACCAGCAGCCACCACATCGCCCGGCGCCTGGCTGCCTGTGTTCCCGTGCTCTACATTGAAACGCCGGGCATGCGCAAACCGGCGCTCACTTCGAGAGATGTCCGCAAGATCTGGCGGAACCTGCTGGCCTGGTTTGCGCCGCCCCGCAGAATCCACGACAGCCTGCGCGTCATGACACTACCGCAGATTCCTTTCAGGAGCCTGCCGCTGGCCGGGCGGCTGAACGAATGGCTGGGACGCTGGCGCGTGAAACGGGCGCTGCGCAAACTCGGGTACACGCGCTACCTTTCCTGGTTCGTCGTGCCCCATCCGGGCAAACTCGCCGGCAAGCTCGGCGAGTGTCTGGTGATCTATTACTGCATTGACGATTACTCGGCCCTGCCGGGCGTGGACGAAGCGGCCATCCGCCAGTTCGACGACGAGCTCACCCGCAAGGCCGATGTGGTGTTTGTGGCTTCCTCCACGCTGCTGGAGTCCAAGCGCGCCTTGAATGAGCATGTGCACTTCTCTCCCCATGGAGTGGATATGGAACTCTTCGCCCGCGCGAGCGACCCTTCCTTCGAGCCCGCGGAACGCGTCCGGTCGCTCACCCATCCGGTCATCGGCTATTTCGGTACGCTGAGTGAGGTGTTGGATTACGAGCTTCTTACCTGGCTGGCGCGCTCGCGGCCGAACTGGACATTCCTGTTGATTGGGCTGGTCGCGTCACCGGTGGGCGAGGTAGCACAATGCAGTAACGTAGTGCTGCCGGGCCCCCAGCCGTATGAAGACTTGCCGCGGTGGGCCAAGGCCTTCGATGTGGCTATCCTTCCGCACCGCATGACGCGGTTCGTCAAACACGCTAATCCGCTCAAGCTGCGCGAGTATCTCGCCACCGGCAAGCCGGTGGTGGCGGTGGTGACTCCGGAAACCAGTAAGTTTGCCGATTATGTCTACCTGGCCACCGATTACCCCACTTATCTGGAAGCGATCGAGACGGCCCTGCGCGAGGACTGCCCGGAAGAGCGGCAAAGGCGCATGGCGTCTGTCGCCGGAACCAGTTGGGATTCTCGATTTCAGGAAACCTTGAAAGTGGTGGAAGAAGCGCTTGGCACGAAGACCACACCAGGGCTGCGCCCTTGATATCCCGGGATACGGGAGCCGGAAGCCGGAAGTCGAGATGTCAGAATCGGGAGAAGACGGCATACTGGCCACCCAGCGGCAGCCTTCTCATAAGCCCTTCCAAGTGGCCGCAAGTTTTGTATAAGCGCTCGGGGAAATAGAGGAAGTATTCCGTCTTGTGCGGCTGGAACCCGGCGCGCCGCATCAGGCTCCGGGTGGAATCTGCGGTGAGCAGGATCGCATCCGCATCCACCGGCGTGCGGCTCACGATGGTTCGGGTTACCGGATTCAACGGGTTGTGCTCGATGATGCAGAAGGTTCCGCCGGGGCGCAGGACGCGGCGGACTTCCAGGGTGAGCTGCGCGCGGCCGGCGGGCGGAATGTGATGGTACACACAGACGGCCGTTACGAAGTCGAACCGCCGATCCTCATAGGGAATGCGTAGCGGATCCTGCTGTACACGGGTCTCAAAGCCGCGAATCTCCGTCATCATTTGCGGAGAAGGATCGCATCCGCGGGCTTCGGCGAAAGAGCCGCCCAGCAGGCCGAGGAGTTCTCCCTGGCCGCACCCGAAGTCGAGGTAAGTCATGCGAGAAGGATCGATCTTGTGGCGGCGAAAGTGCCCGAGGATCAAGTCGCGCTTTCTCACGTGGAAGAACCGGGAGCCGGCGCGTGAAAACCGGTCGCGAATGGGATCCTCCAGCAGGTGGTCGTAACTGCCGGCGAACTTGTCGAATTCGGGCCCGCTCATACCAGCTTCAACGCTTTCACGCGGTCCCGCAACTGTGCCGCCTTTTCGAATTCGAACTTTCGCGCCGCATCCCGCATGCTCTCTTCCAGTTCTCCGATGAAGTGCGCGCGCTGCTCCGGCGTCAGGCCTTCCACTTCCTCGTCGGTCTCGAGGGGCACGGTCACGTAGTCGCCTTCGGCCACCGCCACCAGGCTCATATCGATCGGCCTCACGATGGATTGCGGAGTAATCCCGTTGCGCTCGTTGTAGTCCACCTGCACCTGCCGCCGCCGCGAAGTCTCCTCGAGCGCCTTCCGCATGCTGTCCGTCATCACGTCGGCGTACAGAATGGCGTGCCCCTCCACGTGCCGCGCCGCCCGCCCCATGGTTTGGATCAGCGCGCCGGACGATCGCAGGAACCCTTCCTTATCCGCGTCCAGGATGGCCACCAGCGATACCTCCGGCAAGTCCAGACCTTCGCGCAGCAGGTTGATGCCGATCAGCACATCGAACTCCCCGCGCCGCAAATCGCGCAAGATCCGGATCCGCTCCAGCGTGTCGATCTCCGAATGCAGATACCGGCAGCGCACTCCCACCTCGGAATAGTATTCCGCCAGGTCCTCCGCCATGCGCTTGGTCAGCGTGGTCACCAGCACGCGCTGGTTGGCTTCCACGCGCTTGCGGATCTGGCCCAGCAGGTCGTCCACCTGCCCCTTCACCGGCCGGATCTCCACCGATGGGTCCACCAGTCCCGTGGGCCGGATGATCTGCTCCACCACCACTCCCGCCGATTTGGTCAGCTCGTACGGTCCCGGCGTCGCCGAAACATACACCAACTGGTTCACGCGATGCTCGAACTCTTCGAAGGTCAGCGGCCGGTTGTCCAGCGCGCTCGGCAGCCGGAATCCGTGCGCCACCAGCATCTCCTTCCGCGAGCGGTCGCCGTGATACATGGCGTGCAGTTGCGGGACGGTCTGGTGGCTCTCGTCGATGAAGATCAGCGAATCGTTCGGCAGGTAATCCAGCAGCGTGGGCGGCGCTTCTCCCGGCAGCCGCCCCGAGAAATGCCGCGAGTAGTTTTCGATCCCGTGGCAGTACCCGATCTCCTTCATCATCTCCAGGTCGAACATGGTGCGCTGGTGCAGCCGTTGCGCTTCGATCAGTTTCCCTTGCTTCTCCAGCTCCTTGTGCCACCAATCCAGCTCCGCGCGAATGCTCTGCATGGCGGCGAAGCGGGTTTCGTCGCTCATCACGTAGTGGGTCTTGGGATAGATCGGCAGCCGCTGATAGGTCTGCTTCACCTGGCCGAGCAGCGGATCGATCTGCGACAGGCTCTCCACTTCGTCGCCCCACAGCTCGATGCGGTACGCGTTGTCGTCGTAGGTGGGATAAAGCTCGATCACGTCGCCTCGCACACGGAACGTCCCGCGACGGAAATCCGTGTCGTTACGGTCGTACAGAATGTCCACCAGGCGGGACACGATCTGGTTGCGCGAAATCTTCTGCCCCTTCTCCAACATGAGCAACATCCCGTAGTAGGCTTCCGGCGAACCCAGGCCGTAAATGCAGCTCACGCTGGCCACAATCACGCAGTCGCGTCTTTCGAACAGAGATTTGGTGGCCGCCAGCCGCAGCTTATCCAGCTCATCGTTGACGGTGGCTTCTTTTTCGATGTAGACGTCGCTCGAAGGAATGTAGGCTTCCGGCTGGTAGTAATCGTAGTAGCTGACGAAATACTCCACCGCGTTGTCCGGGTAGAAGCTCTTGAATTCGTGGTACAGTTGCGCCGCCAGTGTCTTGTTGTGCGCCAGGATCAGCGCGGGCCTTCCCATCGCCTCGATCACCTTGGCCATGGTGAAAGTCTTCCCTGATCCCGTCACGCCCAGCAGCACCTGGTGCTGCTCGCCTTCCCGCACGCCGCGCGTCAATTCGGCAATGGCGTTTTCCTGGTCGCCGCGCGGCCGGTAGTTGACCGCCAATCGGAAGCCCATCTCTCCAGATTGGCACAACTGCGCGGCGCCGTTGTTCTTCTGGCTCCCGACTTCTGACTCCTGACTTCCAAATCCCGCAGGGATTTCAAGGGCGAAGCCCTTGTCACTCTTCGGTTCCGCTCAGCCGGGCGTTCAGCCACGCGCGGGCAAACCGCAGGCGCCGGTCGACGGTGGCTTCCGACATATGCGTCAGCTCGCTCAGCTCGGCCACGGTGTATCCCATCAGATACCGCAGTTCCACCAGCCGCACCAGGTCCGGATCGCTTTTGGCCAGCAACTCCAGCGCCACTTCCAGGTCCAGGATCTCCGGCTCCGGCAGTTCCGTCCAGGCCAGGTGCGCCGTGAGCGGCACCTGCTCCCACTGGCCTTCGCGCTTGCCGGCCAGCCGCCGGCGCGCTTGCTCGATGAGGATTCTCCGCATTTGCGTCGCCGCGAACGCGAAAAAGTGGTGCCGGCTCTTCCACTCCATGCGCTGCAGTTGCCGCAGCCGCAGGTACGCTTCATTGACCAGGGCGGCCGGATTGACGTTGTGACGATCTTGCGACGCCAGGCTGGAGGCGATGGCCAGGAGGCGCTTGTAGACCGAATCCACCACCTGGTCGTAGGCGTGCTCGTCTCCCTCCCGCCATCGCTTCAGCAAGAGGGTCACTTCGGTGGTCTCGCCGGAGGAAGACATCCCAAGTCGATTCTGTCATAGGCTTGGATTTCCGCGCAAGAATCCGCTGCTATCCTGAAGAATAGTGGCTTTGAATCCCTCCTCGGTGTCCCGGCTGCTGGTGCGCTCCACCAACTGGCTCGGCGACGCGGTTATGTCTCTGCCCGCCATCCGCACCATCCGCCAGATTTTCCCCCAGGCCCACGTGGCCGTGGTCGCGCGCCCCTGGGTAGCCGATCTCTACGCTCGCGAATCTTCCATCGATCGCATCATTCTCTACCCGGCGCAGAAGGGTCTCCGCGCCAAACGCGAGTTCGCCGCGCGCCTCCGGGAGGAGCGCTTCGACGCCGCCATCCTGCTGCAAAATGCCTTTGACGCCGCGCTCATTGCCTGCCTGGCCGGCATCCCCGAGCGCATCGGTTACAATCGTGACGCGCGCGGCCTGCTGCTGACACGCGCCATTCCCGTTCCCGAACCCGGCGACATCCCCCGCCACCAACGCTTCTATTACCTCGAACTCCTGCGCCGCGCCTCGCTGATTGAGCGCTTCCCGCCCTCCGATGCCATTCGCCTCGAAGGCATCGACGCCGCCCGCCGCGGCGGCGCCGGGCATCTCGCCGCGCTCGGTATCTCGGCGCCGGCTATCGGCATCAGCCCCGGAGCCGCCTACGGCAACGCCAAGCGGTGGCTCCCCGAGCGCTTCGCCGCGGTCGCCCGCTCATTCCCTTCGGCTTCGATCCTGCTGTTCGGGTCCTCATCGGAACGCGAGCTCTGCCAGTCCGTGGCCGCTCAGATCCCTCACGCCCACAACTTCGCCGGCCAGACGACGCTCCGCGAATTCATCGATCTCACCGCTGCCTGCCGCCTCTTCCTGACCAACGATTCGGGCGCCATGCACGTCTCCAGCGCGCTGGGCGTTCCCACCGTGGCCATCTTCGGCGCAACCGATGACACCACCACCGGCCCCACCGGGCCACTCGCGCGCGTGGTCCGCGCACACGCCGAGTGCAGTCCCTGCCTGCTCCGCGAGTGTCCCATCGACCACCGCTGCATGACCGCCGTCACCACGGAACTGGCCGCCGTTGTGGCGCTTCAACTTTGGGAGGAATCCGCCCCCGCGTGGATACACGAAACAAACTTCTGACGCCCGCGGGCTTGCTCGCGCTTGCGCCGCCGCGTCCGCTGGTGGTCGTCAAGGGCTACTTCGATCTCCTGCGAGCGGAGCACGCGCGGTCGCTCGACGCAATCCGCAGCCGTACCGGCGCCGCCACCTTGCTCGCCGTAGTCCTGCCCCTCGACCATAGCCTGCTGCCGCTCGCGGCGCGCGCCGAATTGGCGGCTGCTTTACGCATGGTAGACTACGTCTTACCCGGGGATTGCGAAGACTTGAATCGGCTTGTGTCCTCGCTGGGTCCCGCGGAAACCGTCAGCCTGGAAGACGCCGATATGCGCCGCGCCCGGCAGTTGATCGAGCATGTTCATCGCCGGCAAAACTGCTAGTCTCCACATCCTGGCCGTCCGGCTGGGCGCCATGGGAGACATCATTCACGCTTTGCCCGCCGTGACTTGGCTCAAGCTCGCTCACCCCGAGTGCCATCTCACCTGGCTCGTCGAACCCAAGTGGGCGCCGCTCCTCGATGCCAATCCGTTCGTCGACCGCGTGCTGTATCTCCGCCGCGAGTCCCTGGCAGGCCTGTTCGAAAGCTGGCGCGCTCTGGCTCGAATCCGCTGCGATTACGCCGTCGACTTTCAAGGCCTTCTCAAGTCCGCTCTGGCTGCCTCGGCCGCCCACCCCAGCCGCCTCTACGGCTTCGACCCCGCGCAAATCCGCGAACGCAGCGCGGCCATCTTCTATTCGCACCGCATCCTCGTCCACTCGGCCCACATGGTCGACCGCAACCTCGAACTGGCTGCGGCTCTTCCGCCGGGCACGCCCCAGCCGGCCGGTCCCGCTTCCTTTCCTCTCCCGCCCGGCTCGCCCGAGGGCGATCTTCCCAGCGGCGATTTCGTGCTCGCCTCACCGCTGGCCGGCTGGGCGTCCAAGCAGTGGCCCCTCGATCATTACCGCGCTCTGGCCGCGCGCCTGCTCACGGAACGCGGCATCCCGCTAGTTCTCAACGGCCCGCCGGGCGCTCCCTTCCATAACGTAGAGCCGGCCGTGGTGCACTATTCCGGCCTGCCCGGCCTCATCCACGCCACGCGCCGCGCCGCCGCCGTGGTCGGCGTCGATAGCGGCCCGCTGCATCTGGCTGCCGCCCTTTCCAAGCCCGGGGTTGCCATCTTCGGCCCCACCGATCCGGCCCGCAACGGCCCCTATGGCAACTCGCTGCACGTCCTGCGCAGCCCATCCGCCGGTACAACCTATAAAAGAGGCGCCTTGATCGACCCCAGCATGCAACTCATCTCGCCGGACCAGGTCTTCGACACTCTTAGCGCTACGCTGAACAAATTCGCCGGCTTCGCCCGCCAATGATCCATTTTCCCAAACCTTACGCCGATGCCGTCGCCCGGCTGCGTGTCCCCAGCGGCTTCCTCATCGTCGCGGTCTTCGCCTGGTTCTCCCACCCCGACGCTCTCTCGCTGGCCATCGGCCTGCCCATCTCCCTGCTCGGTCTCGCGCTGCGTGCCTGGGCCGCTGGTTCGCTCGCCAAGAATCAGCAACTCTCGACCGGCGGTCCGTACGCTTATACGCGGAATCCTCTTTATATCGGCACGCTGGTGGTGGCCGCCGGACTGGCGGCCGCCGCGCGCAGCCCCGGCCTGGCAGCGCTTTTCGCCGCCATCTTTGTATTCGTATACCTGCCGGTCATCCAGAACGAACAGCAGCACCTTCGCAATCTATTCGCCGGCTACGCCGATTACGCCGCCCAGGTTCCCATCCTCTGGCCCCGCTTCACTCCGTTTCCCCAAAGAAAGCCGAATCCTTTCCGGTTCTCTCTTTATCTAAAGAACCAGGAATATAATGCCGGGGCTGGATTCGCCGCCGGGATGCTGTTTCTCTTTTGGAAGTTCATGAAGTAGGGCCGGGACCGTTCGGAGGAGAGCGGTCCCTTTCCGTTTTGTCCGGCCCTGGTACTGTCTCCCCGATCGCCTTCATCCCTTACCGCGGGTGATATCGTAGTAATCAAGGGGGGACCTCACGGATGTCCTATACCTCGCGTTTCACGCTGGCACTCTGCGCTGCCGGTTGTATCCTGGCAGTTGCCGCCCAGTCGCAGGATGCCGCGCCCCAGCCGCAACTCACCGCCCGCGAGCTGTTCTATTCCGCCGCCTCCGAGCCCGCGCCCACCGCCAAAGCGCCACCGAAGACCGCAGCCACGGCATCGCCGAAGAAGGCCACGCCGGCGCCCGCCCGGACGGCCGCCGACGATCAGCCGCTGGGTCGCGTGATGACTCCGCCGCACGTCATCGTAGGGCCCATCCGGCTCGGTGACTCCCCCATTCGGCCCGTTTCTACCGCGCCGTCCACTGCGCCCGCTCCCTCCACCGGCGCCGCTCTCGGTCTGAAGTACACCATCTTGAGGCGGTCGGGCAGCGGCAAGGTCGAAGTTCCGCCCGACACCGTCTTCCATGCGGGCGACGGCATCCAGTTCAGCGTGCAGACCAACGGCCCCGGCTACCTCTACATCGTCAGCCAGGGCTCCAGCGGAACCTGGAAACCCATGTTCCCGTCCGCCGAAGTCGAGGATGGCAACAATCGCGTGGTTGGCTTGCATCCGTACACCATGCCGTCGGAAAACTTCCGCATGGTCTTCGACGAGCAGACCGGCATCGAAAAGATTTTCATCGTCTTTTCGCGCGAGCCCGAGACCGATCTCGAAAACATGATCTACTCCCTGCAAGGCAACCAGCCCCACCCGGCCGCCCAGGATGTTGCCAAGCCCAAACAGATGGTTCGGATCGCCGGCCTCAACATCGATGACTCGACCGTGGGGCGCTTGCGCACCTCCTACTCCCGCGACCTCATCATCGAACGCGTCGACGACCAAACCCCCGCCGACCAGAGCGGCAAGCAGGAAAACGCGGTATACGTGGTCAATCCGAGCGGCAGTTCCGATTCCCGCGTGGTAGCCGATCTCAAACTGGTGCACCAATGATCCGCCGGGGCGCACAGGCCCTGCTGCCCGTGCTCGCATTCTTCACGCCGGCGTTGCCCCAAACCCACAGCATGTCGGAGGGTGCGCACCGCATCGAGCTGATGCTGGAACGCCTCGACGGCTCCGCCTGGCGCGCCATTGACCCCGGCCTGGTCCTCAACCAGGGCGATCGCGTGCGCTTCCGCTTCCGCACCAACTTCGACGGCTATCTCTACGTCATGAACCAAAGCACCTCCGGTAAGTACGAACAGCTTTTCCCCCGCGAAGAAACCGGCCAGGATAATCGCATCGTGGCCTCGACGGACTATCGCGTGCCCGCCACTTCCACCGCGTTCCGCATCGCCGGGCCCGCCGGTCATGAAGTGGTCTATTGGCTGGTGACGCCGGCGCGCCTCACCGATGCTCCGCCCCACCTGGCCCCGCCGCCCCGGAGTAAGTCCGCGCCCATCACTCTGATTCCGCGCTGCGACGATACCATCCTCCGCGCCCGCGGAGACTGCATCGATACTTCCGCCGGCCCCAAACTGATTCCACGCGGCGCCGATCTTCCCCAGAACATTGCCGCCGCCGCCGGCGCCGGCAGCCGCGATCTGCTCTTCATGCGCCAGAAAGACACGGCCGTCATTTCTTCTCCCGCGCCGCTCAACGGCCCGGTCCTCTACGAATTTCACCTCGCGCACCGGTGATGCTATGTCGCTGACACGCTATCTTCTGCTGGCTCTTGCTTTTCTCGCCCCGGCCTGGGCCCAGTCGCCGCAACAGCAGCGCGACCTCAAGCTCGAAAAAATCGAAGATCCCACTTTGCCGGCCAGACTCTCCGGCCATAGCTACGCCGTGGTGGTGGGCATTTCGAAGTACCCCAACCTGCCGGATAACCTCCAGCTTCAGTTCGCCGAGCGCGACGCCCAGGCCATCTACACCATTCTCATCAGCCCCGAAGGCGGCAATTTCAAAGTGGAAAACGTCAAGGTTCTCACCGGCGCCCAGGCCACTCTCGCCGCCATGAAGAGCCAGATCGACACATGGCTACCTTCCGTCGCGCGGGACGACGACCGCGTCCTCATCTACTTCGCCGGCCACGGCTTCGTGTATCGCGGCAAGGGCTATCTGGCGCCTTCCGATTTCAAACTCGACCAGGCCGACACCACTGGTTATCCCATGGATGAGCTCGGCGCCGTCATCGGGTCCAAGATTCACGCCAAATGGAAGATCCTCCTGACCGACGCCTGCCATAGCGGCGCCATCTCCCCCGAAGATACCCAAACCCTCAACCAGACGCTCTCTACTCTGAACCAGTCGCTCTTCTCCCTAACCGCCAGCCGCGACCGCGAGAAATCTTTCGAAAGTCCCGACCTGCAGGGCGGCCACGGGGTCTTCACTTACTATGTCGTGAAGGGTCTGGAAGGCGAAGCCGATGCCTCGCACGACGGTAAAGTTACGGCCGACGAACTGGCCGAGTATGTTCACACTCAGGTCCGCGAAGCCACCAGGGGCGAGCAGAATCCCACTTCCGACCGGGGCAGCTTCGATGCCAACATGTGGCTCTCCTTTGTGCCATCGACCGCTGCTCCGGCCACTCCGCCCGCGCCGCAGTTCGGCTCTCTGATCTTCACCGCCAATACCGACGGCGTCGAAGTCTTCGTCGACAACAAGTCCATCGGCGTTGTGCCCAAGGGCAAGCCCTTTGCGGTGCCCGGCCTGGCGCCCGGCCAGCACACCGTGAAAGGCGTGAAGATGGGCTACGAGCCCGATGGCCCCCGCCAGGAGACCGTCTATCCCGGCACCGATTCCGCCGTGACCATCAAGATCCTCATTCCCCGCCACCGCGACAAAGCCGCCACCGATGCGCTCGACAAGGGCGTCGAATACTATCAGAAAGGCGACGCCGCGAATTACAAGAAGGCCGCCGAGCAGTTTGAAAAGGCCTTTCAGCTCGATGCTACTTACAGCCAGGCCGCTTATTACCTGGGCCTGACTTATAGCGCCCTGTTCGACGAAGACAAGGCCCAGCAGTATTACAAGAGGGCCATCGAAATCGACCCCGACTATCTCGAAGCGCACGCCAATTACGCCGGCATGCTTCTCGATATCGGCGACGTGGATGAAGCCATCCGTCAAATCAACATCGTGTTGCAGCGCCAGCCCGATCATGCCGTGGCTCTCACCATGCTGGCCCAGGCCTGCCGCCTCAAGGAGCTGTACCCGCAATCCATCGACGCCGCCCGCAAGGCCATTCGCCTAACCCCCAAGGATGCCGAGCCCCATCTCTGGCTGGGTGACAGTCTGCGCCTCACCGGCAAACTGGCCGATGCTCAGTCCGAGTACGAGCAGTATCTCGCCCTGAGTAACTTCGACAGCCACCTGGCCGGCCAGTTGAATTATTATGTGTTGGGATCGCTCATCGGCCTTGGCAAGAAGCACCATGCCGGCACGCGCGACATCTGGAAGGAACTGCGCAGCCTGGCCCTTTTCGGTCTCTGCGACTGTGAGTACCGTCAAAAGCAGTACGACTTAGCAATCGGTTACTGCCAGAGATCTCTGACTTATTACTCCAGAGATCCATATGCGCATTACGCGCTAGGTCTTTCCTTCATGCACAAAGCCGTCGACACCGGCAACATAGCCGACCTCGGCCCGGCCCTGGTCCACTTTCAGGAAGTGGTGTTCATCAACCCCGACATGGACGAAGCCAAGCTCGCCCAACAGAACATCACCACGATTCAGAAAGCCCTGCAGCCGCATTAAGCAAGGGCTTCGCTCTTGATATCCCCGCGGGATATGGGAGTCAGGAGTTGGAAGTCGAGGAAGTCAGAAGGCAGGAATCAGGAATTCACCGCAGGGACGCGGAGGTGCGGAGAAAAGACACTTGTGGCGTAAGAGTTGGGGGGGTATAAGCCTGAATTCCGAAGTTGAACCTCCTTTCGCATCGGGGTGACGTGTCTTTGGGGCCCGTTTTGGGGGTCAGGTTTGGAGCACCGGATCCAACTTCGGCGAAATTGAAAACTCACAGGCCAAGATCCACCCCAGCTTTTGGATAGATGGACAACCAATCGACGGCCGGCGCGGCCGAGAATGGCGCCGCAAGTAAGTACCTGTGTGCGAATCGTGGCTGGCTCCCGATAGCCTGGCAGGCCAGCCGCCCGCTGGAATTCGGCGAGAAGATTGAACAGCAGCAGCACGGAGCGAAAAGCGGCTTCCGTGGCGAAGAACTGTTTCATGCAGAAGCCGTGGGCTCCCAAATCATGTTTCAACTCGGCAATGCGGTTTTCCATGTCGGCGCGCCGGTTGTAGTCGCGCCAGATCTCCGCCGGCTCGTGGCTACAACTGGTGACGAAGAGGCGGAATGTGTAGCCAGGCACGTCGATCAGTTTGCGTCCGACACTGGCGCGAGTCTCGCGGATTTCCTCGCGAATCACCACGAAGCGCCGTTCTACGCTCCAACCGTACAGCTTGAGGCGGAACTCGCCGACGCAATAGTGCTCGTCCAGCACGGTCCACGCTTCCACTCGTTGGGCGGCTCGCTTCACCCACTTGGTCAGCCTGGCGACTACAATGTAGGGCAGGTCGTGCTGTTCCAGATAGTCCAGCAATAGGCCTTCAAAGAAGCCAGAGTCAGCTCTCAGCAGGCGGATCTTCTGGCGCTGTCCCCACAGCGCCAGAGCTTCTTTGAGAAATTCCTCCGCCCCACGCGCGGTTCCGCAGTTGCCGCTGCGGAGCCAGCCGTGGAGGAGGAAGTGTGCTTCCCCTAGCACCGCCAGTAAGGGATGATGACTGGGCCGCCCGTGTCGCCGCGGGTTGTGCCCTTTCAGGGATCCTTCCTGGCTGCCGTAACGTTCAAACACGGTGGAATCCAGATCCAGGGTGTAGCCTTCACGGCGCAGCGGCAACCGTTGCATCTCCCACTCGCCGATCGGCTCGAAGAAGCGCTGTATCTCACCCATGCCAAACTTCCGAAACAGATTGCAGATGGTGTCGTCGGTGGGAAAGCGTTTCATGCCCAGCAGTGCATGGAGCGCCTGGTCGCCGCGCAACAGACCCGCGTGAGCGAAGCGTTTGGCGCCTACCAGCACAGTCATCAGGAACGCCATCCACGTGGCGGCTGGCTCAATCTGATTCGGCGAACTCCACTGGATGGGTAGGTGACGGCGTACCTGCTCCACCAGACCAATCTTCTGCAGATACGTGATGAAAACCGCGATCCCGCCGAAAGGGGTCACCGCTCGTTGGGTCTCACGCAGAATCAACCGCTCGCCAGAGAGCAGAGCAGCGATTTCTCGCGGAACCGATTTGTCCGAGGTGTTTACTTCCACTTCCCTTTATCGCAGGCATTTACGTGCCAAGTACAGTTCAGCTTCGGAATTCAGGACCCAGCCACTTCGGCGAGGCGATGCTCGGCGTCACCAGCATATGAACGTGATTTGGCATCACCGCGTACGAATGCAGTCGATAACGGTGAAAGCGATCTTCTCCATCGTGCAATGCCGATACCACCAGATTGGCGATCTCGGGTTGTCGGAGGAAAAATGGTCCTGTACGAGCCCGGTCCAATAGTCTGTCCATTGCTACGAAGGCTCTGCCTCCTGTGAGGCGAGTGGGAGCGAAGACTCGGCTGGACGGCAAGCTGTCGTGCAGGCGGAAGGTAACGAACATCGGTTGTCCGATGACATCCCCGTGCGGCAGGCGTCTTTGGTATGACCTCATCTCTGGAGTTGTGGCTTCAGGATGCGGAAATTCTCAGAAAAAACGCGCGCCGCCTGAAAGGCGGCGGCAGCCAGGATTGGCTGCCCCACTTGGGCGAATTTCTCAGCTTTGCTACTTCACGGCTGCCGGCGCGTGCACCGGGCTCAGCCAGCCGTAACGATCGGGGCGCGCGCCGGTGATCACGCCGAAGTATTCGGTCTGCAACTGTTCGGTGATGGGGCCGCGGCGACCCTTGCCGACGACGATCTTGTCGATGGAGCGGATGGGCGTGATCTCGGCGGCCGTGCCGGAGAAGAAGACTTCCTCGGCGATGTACAGCATCTCGCGAGGTATGAGAGTTTCGATCACCGGGATGCCGTTGTCGCGCGCCAGCGTCAGGATGGTGTCGCGGGTGATGCCCGGCAACACCGAGGCTCCCAGCGGCGGGGTGTGGATCTTGCCGTCGCGCACCACGAAGATGTTCTCGCCCGAGCCTTCGCTGACGTAGCCGGCGGTATCCAGCGCGATGCCTTCCACATAGCCGTTGGCCACGGCTTCCATCTTGATGAGCTGCGAGTTCATGTAATTGGCGCCGGCTTTGGCCATGGCCGGCAGGGTGTTGGGCGCCATGCGGTTCCAACTGGAAACGCACACGTCCACGCCCTGCGCCAGGGCCTCTTCGCCCAGGTACTTGCCCCATTCCCAGCAGGCGATGTAGACGTCGATGGGGTTATTCATGCCGTTCACGCCCACGTCGCCATATCCGCGCATGGCGATCGGCTTGACGTAACAGGCTTCCATTTTATTGACGCGAACCACTTCGAGCATGGCGTCGCCCAATTGCTCGGCGGTGTAGGGGATTTGCATCCGATAGATCTTGGCCGAATCGAGCATGCGGCGCACGTGTTCCGGAAGGCGGAAAATCGCCGGCCCGACCGCCGTGGAGTAGCAGCGGATTCCTTCGAATACCGAGCTGCCGTAACTCACCACGTGCGAGAGAACGTGGACGGTGGCATCCTGCCATTTGATGAACCGGCCGTTATGCCATATTTTTTCGGTAGGCGTGAGCATTTGCTCATTATAACAAGGCTGATTCTACGCTTCGCCGGCGTGGCGGACGGCTGCCAGGCCCCTCTTGGCGCGGTTGCGAAGCTCACCGATATTGGAGCCGGTGAGCGCCGTCGCCACGGCTCCGCCAATCAGCAGCGGCAACGTCAGCGCGCCGAAGAGGATGAACGAGAACGTGGTGGCGTCGTTCTTCTCCACGTCGAAGAGGCGCAGCGCCATCACACAGGCGGCGTTGACCAGCCCCACGTTGCCGGGCGCATTGGGCACTACGGTCGCCAGGCGCACGATGGTCAGCACGCCGGCCGCCGCCCAGAAGGAAAGATCCAGGCCGTAGGCCCGCATCAGGGCGTACACCGTGAAAAATTGCAGCACCAGGTAGAGCAGGCTGATGGCGCTGGTGAGCGAGAGCGTGCGCAAGTTGCCCATGAGGTGCAGGCCTTCCAGCACGTGACGGAGCGTCGACGACCACCGGCTCTCGCGCACCACGGCGTGGGCCTGCTGCTTGTGCACCATGATCCACAACAGCAAGCCGGCCCCCGACAGAACCAACACGCCCAGAATCTGGACCAGGATGACGAGATCTTCGGGGATGCCTTTCACCAGGGCGGCGGTGATGAGGAAGGCGATCAGCATCCAGAGGCCGTCGATCAGCCGTTCCACGGCCGCGGAAGCGAAACCCAGGGAGAGCCGCAAATCGTTCCAGTGGGCCAGCAGGTAGCAGCGGATCAGCTCACCCACGCGCAACGGCAGCACTTCGTTGGCGAACAGGCCGATGTAGATGGCCTGCACGGTGCGCCACAGCCGCAGACGGACGATGGGGCTGAGCAGGGTATTCCAGCGCCAGGCGTGCGACAGGTAGACCGAGAGATCGGTGACGACGGCGATCGACACCCATCGCCAATCGAGTGAGCGAATTTGGGGAATCAGGCCGGCGAGCGGGTAGCCGTGCAGCACCCAGAGCAGGCATCCGAGCGACAGGCAATAACCGGCGGCCGGGGGCACCCAGGAAGGCAGTTTGCGGCGCGGCGTTGCGGAAGGTCCCAAGATCTAATGATAGCGTGGCACGGTTTGCGCGACTCGCTTTCCGAACCACTCCGCACAGAACCGAAAGCGCCAGCGAGCGGCCTCTCAACGGAGGCGTTGATGGCCGCTCGCCGACGCTCGCGGTTCCGTGCCGAA
>JBEKQS010000120.1:0-15324 GCA_049519475.1 Bryobacteraceae bacterium
GACAAGCCGCCGCCACGCCGTGATGGAAACAAAAGACTGCCCGCGTGTTCCGGCGAGCAACGCGCCTCATAGAGGCATCAAAAAAGCCCCGGGGCTCCTTGGACTGCGGAAGCTGGGCTAGGTGGGGCAGGCGCCACCTGGCAAACGACCGGAGAATTGAAACGCGGAGGCGCGGAGGCGCGGAGAAAAGGAACAAGAGAAACAAGCGCTCTCTGGAAGGCCTGCTCCCCGAGGCTGACAAAATTTTCGCAGGGGGAGAAAACTCAAAGGCGTGTAATACCAAATCCTACTGGTGCCGCAACGCCTCGGCCGGCGCAACCGCAGCCGCCCGTTGCGCCGGAGCGAAGCTCGCGCCGAGCGCCACCAGAGCCACCAGCGCGGCAACGCCGCCGAATGTCATCGGGTCCGTGGCCTTCACGCCGAATAGCAGGCTCTGCAGCAGCCGCGTCACGCCATACGCGCCGGCCAAGCCGAGCAGGATGCCGATTCCCGCCAGCTTCATTCCCTGCCACACGATCAGCCGCAACACGTCGCCGCGCGCCGCGCCCAGCGCCACGCGAATGCCGATTTCCTGCATGCGCTGCTCCACCGAGTACGAAATCAGCCCGTAGATCCCGATGGCCGCCAGCAGCAGAGCGATACCCGCGAAAATGGCCAGCAGCATCATATTGAAGTTCTGCCGTGAGAGCGACTGCGCGATCAACTGCTCCATCGGCCGCGCGCGCGCCGTCGACATCTGCGGGTCCACGGCGCGGATCTCGCGCTCGATGGCAGCGCGCAGGGCCATCGGGTCGCCGGCGCTCCGTATCACCCAGCTCAGCGGGATCAGGCCGTTCAGCAGCTTGGTCAGGCCCTCCGGCGCCTGGCTCTGGGGAATGTACATCACGCCTTCATCCACCGCATCGAGGCCGGTTTCCCGCACCGTGCCGACCACGCCCACCACCTGCCGCGGCGGGTCGTCGAACTGGGGCCCGAGTCCCTTGCCAATGACAATCACCTGCCCGATGGGGTCCTGATCCTTCCAATACTTCTTGGCCATGGCCTGATTGACGATGACCACGCCGGGGGTTCCGCCCGCGTCCGCATCGCCGAACGTGCGGCCCCGCAGCAGCGGAATCTGGAACGCAGTGAAATAATGCGCGGAGACCGAGCGCCATTGCTCATCGCCGTTGTATTCACCCTTGGCCGGCGGACGGCCCACAATGCTGAACGGCAGGTCAATATCGGTGCCGCTCATCGGCAGGACGACGGCCGAGGAAGCAGCCTGCACTGCGGGAACCGCCTCCACTCGCGCGACCACCTGCCGGACAAAGCCATCCGCCTGGGCCGTGGAACCGTACGAACCGCCGGCCAGCGACGTTTCGAACACCAGCACATTGTGCGCCTTCAGCCCGGGATCGGCCGACCGCAAGCCAGCGAAAGTGCGGATCAGCAGCGCCGCGCCGGTGAGCAGCACCAGGGAGAGCGCCACTTCCGCGATCACCAGGAACGAGCGCGCGCGTTTGCGCAGCGTGGCGCCGCCGGTACGGGCGCCTTCTTTCAGCGTGGAAGCCAGATCTGGATTGGAGATCGACAGCGCCGGAAACAGCCCGAACAGGACCACGGTCAGCGCCGAAATCCCCAGGACGAAGCCGGCCACCCGCCAATCGAGCAGCGGCAACGCCTGGTGCAGCCCATCTTCATTGGTGAGGCGCGGGATGTTCCCTGGCGCCACCAGCAGCAACGCACGCACGCCCCACGCGCCGAGCGCGAATCCCAGCCCGCCGCCGATCACCGCCAGCAACACGCTTTCGGTCAGAAGCTGGCGAATCATGCGCCCGCGCCCGGCGCCGATGGCCGCCCGGATCGCCAACTCCCTCTGCCGCACCGCCGCGCGCGCCAGCAACAGGTTGGCGACGTTGGCACAGGAGATCAGCAGCACGAACCCCACCGCGCCCAAGAGAATCAGCAGCGCCAGCCGCACATCTTCCACCATGGCCTCTTTCATGGGCACCACCGCGACGCTCTCGCCCGCATCCATCCACTTCGGATTGGCGCCGCGGAACCGCTCGCCCAGCACCTTCATGGCGGCGCGGGCCTGTTCAATCGAGATGTCGGGTTTGAGACGCGCCGCGGCAGCCAGGTAGTGGCCCTGATTCGTGCTGTTGGGATCGGCCTGCAGCGGAATCCATACGTCGATCAGTGGATCCGATTCAAAACTCTTGGGCATCACGCCCACCACGGTGTAAGGCTGCTGGTTCAACAGAATGTTGCGCCCGGTCACTTGCCGGTCGCCGCCCATGCGGCTCTGCCACAGGCGATAACTGAGCACGGCAACCGGCGCGCCGTGCGGCTGGTCTTCCGCTGCGGTGAAGGTGCGGCCGAACAACGGCGCGGCGCCGAACACGCGGAAGTAATCATTCGAGGCGTGGGCCGCCTTGACCTGTGCCGGGTTTTCGCCAACGCCCAAATTCATGCTCAGGCCGCCCTGTTCATAGAGCGCCATGCAATCGAAGACGTCGTTGTTGCGCCAGACCATGAATTTGGGGATGGAGTTGGAGTAACCGTTTCCGGCCGGGTATTTCCGTCCCAGCCGCACCAGCCGGTCGGGCTGCGAGTAAGGCAGCGGCGCCAGCATGACGCCGTTTACGACCGTGAAAATGGCGGCGGTGGCGCCGATTCCGAGGGCCAGCGCAGCGACAGCCACCGCCGTAAAGCCGGCATTGGTGCGCAGGTTGCGCAGGGCATAGCGCAGGTCGGCGAAGAAGGTTCCCACTACCAACAGAACGCCGCGGGCGCGATGAAAGTTGCAAAATTTGTGGGGCTGACGTGCAGCGTGCGACGTCCGGGCGCGTACGGCCTCGCGGCGAGCGTGACCCTCCCGCGGCCTCTACACCGCCAGTTTCTTGTGGTACATCATCTCGCGCGGGTCGAATTTGGCTCTGATCAGCAGGCGGCCCAGACGCGTGGAAAAATCCACTTCGTGGTCGTTTTTGCCGAAATCAAAAAAGTCCTTTGCGAAGCCGAAAAGAAAAATGCTGCCCGAAGCAGTCAGGCGTTGGACAATTCCGGGCTGGGCGCGGTCCTTGTCTTTGGGCTGCAGCGACGTGTATTGTTTGAGGTCGTCCAGCATCTTCTTGTCGTCCTGCTGCTGCGAGTTCGAGGAACCGGAACCCGATCCGGAACCGGAATCCTGATCGGTATCCTGGCGCCGCCGGTCGGAAAGCAGCGGGAAATCGATCACGCTGATGACGTAGTGGTTGGCGAACGCGTCGGGCAGCGGCGTTTTCAGCGCGTCCAGAATGGGTTGGGCGCTTTCCCAGCGGACCGTGCCTTTGTAGGTGGAGAGGTTGCTGCCGTTGCCTTGGCCGCCGCGCCCTTGGCCCCCACCCATGCCACGGCGCTGCCCCCCCATTCCAATCCCGCCGATCCCGATGCGCGGCATTCCACCGCCCTGGCCGCCCGGATAGCCGCCCCCATTAGGGTTGCCGTTGGGCGAACCGTTGCCGTAACCGCCGTTGTTGCTGCCGGGCGCGTACTGGGCCGTCACTTCCCTCGCCCAGGGCGATTTCGTGGTCAGCCGGTCGATTTCGTCCTGGCTCCACTTGGATGGATCCTTTTTGTTCCAGAAATCGCTGGTGGAGGCTTCCAATAGATCCCACGGCGCCAGGGCCGCACCGGCCAGTGCCAACATAGTCCGGCGGCTCATCGGAAACAGACTGACATGTTGAGGCATGCTCGTTAGACGTAGCGGCACGGCCCGAACGTTTCCCGAGGTTTACAGATTTTTCGACATCAGGAAGGCGTCCGTGCCGTCGTCGTAGTACTGCCGGACCACGCGGATTTTCGCAAACCCATACTTTACGTAGAACTTCCGTGCCGCGCGGTTCTTCACGCGGACCATCAGGTTCAGGCGGTCCACCTGACGGCGCCGCAACCGACGGATTGTGGATTCCAGCAAAAGGGATGCCGCGCCCTTGCGCCGCAGAGCGGGCTGAACCGCTATGGAGACGATTTCCGGCCGGGGACGGATGCAGGTGAGCATGTACCCGCAAATGTTCCCGCGCTCCACCAGGACAAGAAACAGGTCCCCGCAGGTGTGGAAATATTCTGCAAACAGGTTGCGATCGTATGCATCGCGGGGAAAAATAGCCTGCTCGATCTCGAGGATTCTACCCATATCGGACAGGCGGAAACGCCTTATAGTGAATTCAGGGGACATTCTGCTATCCTTTATTTTGGCGCACTTGGAGCCTCCCGGGGAACCATTGGGATCGAAAAAACGCAAAAAAAAACAACCGGCTCTTGACAAGCATTTCGGACTCCCGCATACTGGAATAGAGATGCAACTGAGTGGCAACTACCAAACTTCGGATGAGGTCCAAAGAAGCCTGGTGGATCTCCACCGCGGCGATGCGGCGATTCTCGACGGAATCGACTTGCCGGGTGAAGAAGCGCGCCGGTTGATGGAACTGGGCTTTCTGCCGGGCATGCGGGTCACCGCGGGACGCAGCGCTCCGGGAGGCGATCCGCAGGTGTTCCAGGTGGACGGGTCGGAAATCGCGCTGCGGCGGGAAACCGCGCGGCGCCTCAAGGTGCGGCGCGAGAAAGTTGCGAAGCCGGTTCACGCACCGAGGGCGTAATGAGCGGTTGCAGCGACTGCCAAACCTGCGCTACGGCGGCGATCCCGTTTCCGGGTCCGCGGACGGCGCCCAAGACAGTCGCGGTAATCGGGCCGCCCAACTCCGGCAAGACCACGCTCTTCAACCGCCTCACCGGTCTTCGCCAGAAAGTGGCCAATTTCCCCGGCGTCACCGTGGAGCAGCACACCGGGATTGCCACCCTGCCGGACGGCCGCCAGGTGCAACTGATCGACCTTCCCGGCGTCTACAGTCTTTCGCCGCGCTCGGAAGATGAGCAGGTGGCCTTCGACGTACTGACAGGGCGCCGTGAAGATACCGCCAGGCCGGAAGCGGTGCTGCTGGTTTTGGATTCCACCAACCTGTCGCGCAACCTGATGCTGGCCGCGCCCATTCTGGCGCTCGGCATGCCGACGCTGGTGATCCTGAACATGGCCGACGATCTCGCGAGGCGCGGCGGCCGTGTGGATCTGAAGAAGCTGTCGGCGGAGTTGGGTGCGCCCGTGGCGCTGATTGCCGCCCGGCAGGGCATGGGCATCGAACAGGTCTTCGACTTTCTGGCCGGCGCCATGCCCAAGCCGGAGCCCAAGCGATTGCCCGTGCTGCACGACGTGCCGAAGTGCCGCGCGTGGGCCGGGCAAGTGGGCGAGCAAGCGGCGTATCTCCCGCCCATTCCCCCCAAATGGACGCGCCGCCTGGACGGCGTGTTTCTGCACCCGGTCTGGGGGCCGCTGATCTTCCTCGCGGTGGTGGTTGGAATCTTCCAGACCATCTTCGGAATTGCCGCCCCCACCAAGGACGCGATCGACTGGCTGGTGCAGAGTTCCGGCAACTGGATTGCAACTGTGCTGCCCGATTCGCTCTTCCGCTCGCTGCTCACGGGCGGCATCTGGCCCGGCGTCGGCTCGGTGATTGCCTTCCTCCCGCAGGTGCTTCTGCTGTTTCTGTTCATCGGCATTCTGGAGGATTCGGGTTACCTGGCGCGGGCCGCGCTGATCGCCGACCGCACCATGGCCAGGGTGGGGCTGCAAGGCAAATCGTTCATCCCGCTGCTTTCGGCTTACGCCTGCGCGGTGCCGGCCATTCTATCGACGCGGACCATCGAAAACAAACGGGACCGGATCGCCACCATCCTGGTCGCGCCCTTCATGACCTGCTCGGCACGCCTGCCGGTCTACATCCTGATTGTGGCGGCCTTCATTCCCAAGAAGCAGTTGCTGGGGCCATTCCTCTCCGAAGGCGCGGCGGCCATCCTGGGGCTTTACATTCTGGGCTTCGCCATGGCGGTCTTCACGGCGCGGGTTTTGAAATCGTCCATTTTGAAGAGCGGGCGGTCGCCGTTTCTGCTGGAGATGCCGTCCTACCGCTGGCCCACGTTCCAATCCCTGGGTCTGCGGCTGCTGGATCGCTCCAAGATCTTCCTGCAACGCGCCGGCACCATCATCCTGCTGGTGACGGTAATCCTGTGGGTGGCGGCGAATGTCCCCTACCGCAACGGCCATCCGCCGAAAATCGAGGACAGCCTGGCCGGTGTGGCGGGGCGGACCATCGAGCCCATCATCAAGCCGCTCGGTTTCAACTGGAAGATCGGGATCGGGCTGATTACCGCGGTGGCCGCGCGCGAGACCATCATCGCCACGCTGGGGACCATCTATGGAATGGATCCCAAATCCGACCAGCATGGCCTGGAGGCCGCGCTGCACAACGACCTGACGCCCGGCGGCGCGGTGGCCCTGCTGATCTTCTTCGCCTTCGCCATGCAATGTATTTCGACGATCGCCGTGGTGCGGCGCGAGACCGGCGGATGGAAATGGCCGGCGGCGCAGTTCGCCTACATGACGGCGGTGGCCTACATCGGCGCCTTCGCCGCCGCCCACATCATAAGGTAGGCCAGGCCTGCCAGCCTGTCATCGACCGGCCAGGCGGCCGGTCCCACTTGGCGCCGGAGGCGCGCGATCCCACAATCGCTCGCGCGAATGCCGGGGCCGCTACTCTTCGTCTTCCTCGAGCTTTACGGGATCGAGGTCTTCTTCCTCGAAGATCTGATGGCAATCCAGACATTCCAGGTAGTCCACGCCATCTCGCCGGGCGATGATCCTGGTGCGGGTGTGCTCGCAAGCGGGTTGCATAAGAACGATAGATGAGGTTTATTTTAACCGGGCGGCGGGCCATGTCAAGCCCCCGCCCGGCTGCATGGTACCTGCGGCGGGGAGTTACAATTCAGTTTTATGCCCTTCCCTACCCATCGTCTGCGGCGGTTGCGCGCAACGCCGGCCATTCGCGATCTGGTCCGCGAGACTCATCTCCATCCGGGCCAGTTCATTTTGCCGCTGTTTGTCTGCCCGGGAGAAGGGGTGCGCCATGAGATCGGCTCAATGCCGGGCAATTATCAATTGTCGGTGGACGAACTGGTGAAGGAGTGCGTGGAGGTGCAGTCCCTGGGCATCGGCGGGGTGATCCTGTTCGGGCTGCCGGAATCGAAAGACGAGATGGCGTCGGGCGCATATGACGAAAACGGCATTGTGCAGCGGGCCATTCGCGCGATTCGCAAAGAAGTGCCGGATCTGCTGGTGGTGACGGACGTCTGCAATTGCGAATACACCAGCCACGGGCACTGCGGGTATATCAAGGATGGCGACGTAGACAACGACACCACCTTGCAATGGCTGGCCAAGGCGGCGCTTTCGCACGCGCGAGCGGGGGCTCACATGGTGGCGCCCTCCGACATGATGGACGGGCGGGTTTGGGCGATCCGGCAGGCGCTCGATGCCAGCGGGTACGAGAAGACTCCGATTATGGCGTATGCCGCGAAGTTCGCGTCGGTGTTTTATGGGCCGTTCCGGGAGGCGGCGGAATCGGCGCCGCAGTTCGGCGACCGGCGGAGCTACCAGATGGACCCGGCCAACGGGCGCGAGGCGATGCAGGAGATCGAACTGGATCTCGCGGAAGGCGCCGATATTATTATGGTGAAGCCGGCGCTGGCGTACCTCGACCTGATCAGCCGGGCGCGGCAGCGGTTCGACGCGCCGATTGCGGCCTACCAGGTGAGCGGGGAATACTCGATGATTGTGGCGGCGGCGCGCAATGGGTGGCTGGACCACGACCGGGCGATGATAGAGACGTTGACTTCCATCACGCGGGCGGGGGCGAGCATCATTCTGACTTATTTTGCGAAGCCGGCCGCGCGGCTGTTGTCATAACGACTCACCGGGCGCGCATATACCTGCTGGCTTTGGCCAGTTCCGACGGGCAAGCTAAAGCATGCCCCACCTATGCCGTGCAGCACATGAGTGCTTGCGCCACTTCATTACCCGGCGCGAGGCCGGAGGAAACGCCTGAGGCGGGCGACCAGTTCGGGGGGATTGAAGGGCTTGATCAGATAGTCGTCGGCGCCGAGCGTGAAGCCGCGGGTGATGTCGGCTTCCTGCTGGCGGGCGGTGAGGAGCAGGACGCGCACGGGAATGGCTTCGAGGCGAGCCGCCGAGAGCACCTCGTAGCCGTCCATGCCGGGCATGTTGATGTCGAGGACGGCGGCACACGGGCGGCAATCACGGAGGATCTGCAAAGCTTCGGGTCCGTTGGAGGCCATGCGGCACTTGATGCCGGCGTTCTCCAGGGCACTGCGCACTACCAGGCGGACGGTCAGATCGTCGTCGGCCACGAGCACTTCCGAGCTGGTGTGGTTGTTGTTGCCGTTGACCGGGGCTTGAGTGGCAGCGGTGCGGGCCGCGGCGGCCAGGGCGGGAGCGGCTACGGCGCGGGCGGCTTCCTTGCGGGAGAGCGCGAAGGCGAGGCGCATGAGCGCTTCTTCGGGCTGCCAGCCATCAATGAGAAGCTCGCAGGCACGGAGTTGGACCGAGTAATCGAGCGCCAGGATCTGGTCGCGGGCTCCAGCCAGCGCCAGGGGCAGGCCGGAGGCTGCGGGCCCCGCGGCAAGCAAAAAAGTGTCCTTGGTTGCCGGGGTGACGTTCACGAAGACCAGATCGCAATCGCGAACGGGGTCCGAATCGCGCGAGGTGACGCGGTCGAAATAGCGCGGCTTGGCGCTGGCGCGTTCCAGGGCGAGGCAGAGACGTTCGGCATCGTCGGCGGAGAAGCCGACGAGAGCCACGCGTTTCCCCTTGAGGGCGGCAGCGATGTGACCGGGCACGGGACCGGTGACGGACTCGGGAGCCTCGATCAGACCGATCATGAGGTTGGAGAGAGCTTCGTCGAGCGAGGCGGGATCGGGCTTGGCGGCGCTCAGGAGCCTTTCCACCTGGCTTGCCAGGGTGGCGATGGCCTGGTAGTCCAGGATGGCGGCGGCGGCGGCCCAATCGCGGCAGGTGCGCAGGGCGCTTTGCGCGTCGAGTGAGCGAGTGAGGGATTCCGTCATGAGGCGGACCTGGAGGGTGGCGTCTTCCAGAAATCGCCGCCGCAATCCCTCCATCTCGGCAGGGCTGAAGGACAGTCCGCCGGGAAGGCGTTGCGGCGGCGGAGGAGCCTGGACGCGGACAGGCGGCGGAGGAGCCTCGACGTGGACGGGCGGCGGAGGTGGCTCGACGTGGACGGGCGGCGGAGGTGACTCGACAGGGAACGGCGGCAGCGCGGATCGGCGGTCGAGATACTCGCGAACGCGGCCGGCAAGCGTGCCGGTTTCGATGGGCTTGGTGATATAGCCTTGGCAGCCGGCCCGGAAGGCCTTGTCGTCGTCTCCCTTCATGGCGCAGGCGGTGAGGGCGACGACAATGATGTTGCGGGTGCGATCATCCCGCTTGATGCGGCGGGTCAGTTCCAGGCCGTCCATGCCGGGGAGTTGAATATCGACCAGCATGAGATCGGGATGGAAGGTCTGGAGCAGATCGAGGGCCTGCTCGGCGTCGACTGCGGAATGGACGTCGTAGCCTTCCTTGCGGAGAAGGATTCCGGTGAGTTTCAGGTTGACGGGAGCGTCATCGACCACCAGAATGGCTTCATTCGGCATACGAAACACGGCCCCCGTTCATCCGGTTTCGGACCCGAATTGGCGGGCTCCGGCGCGGAAGAGCCGGTGCGATTCCAAGGAGGCACCTGGATCGCGTGACACCGCCGGAAGGCGGCGAGATTGGGAGACAACGCGGCCCTCGGTTTCCGGTTTGGCCCTCATGATTCTGCCCGCGCATACAGAATAAACTCTAGAGGGGTAGGTAACAATACCGCGTTTCGTTAACAGGAAGTTATCTTAAGAGGATATGAGCGTACGGTGGCGATTTCCAGCGATTTGCTAGAATGGACTCGTCCTACCATGTCTAAATCCATAGACGAGTTGAAGATCATCGCCAAACGGATCCGGCGGGAAATCATTGAGATGATTGGCGCGGCGAAGTCCGGCCACCCGGGCGGTTCGCTTTCGGCCGTGGAAATTGTGGTTGAACTCTATTTCAACCGAATGCGCATCGATCCGAAGAACCCGAAGTGGGCGGACCGGGACCGCTTTATTCTCTCCAAAGGGCACGCGGCGCCGGTGCTCTATGCCGTCATGGCGGAGGCGGGGTACGCCGATACGCCGCTCGATCAACTGAACACGTTGCGCAAGCTCGGCTCGGTATACCAAGGCCATCCGGACATGCGGTTCATACCATCGCTGGAGGCATCGGCCGGATCGCTCGGCGAAGGTCTGTCGATGGCGCTGGGAATGGGCTTCGCGGCGCGACTGGACGGACGGGCGAGCCGCACGTACGCCATGCTGGGCGACGGCGAGGTGCAGGAAGGGCAGATCTGGGAAGCCGCCATGGCGGGTGCGTTCCACAAGCTCGACAACGTGGTGGCGATTGTGGACTACAACCGGATCCAGCTCGACGGCTTCGTACACGACATCATGGAAATCGCGCCGCTGGCCGAAAAATGGCGGGCTTTCGGGTGGCACACCATCGAGATCGACGGCCACGACCTGGCGGCCATCGAGAAGGCGTTCGACGAAGCCGAAGCCACCAAGGGAAAGCCCACTTGCATTGTGGCGCACACCATCAAAGGCAAAGGCGTTTCTTTTATGGAGAACAATCCCAAATTCCACGGCACGGCGCCGACGGCGGACGAAGTGAAACTGGCGCTCCAGGAGCTGCAATAAAATGGCCGCGAAAACCAAGTTCGAAATCAAGCTGGGCGCCGCCACGCGCGAGGCCTTCGGGCGCGTGCTGGTGGAGCTGGGTCACGAAAACAAAGACATCGTGGTGTGCGATGCGGACCTTTCGAAATCCACCATGACGGTGTATTTCGCGAAGGAGTTTCCGGAGCGGTTCGTCTCCTTGGGAATCGCCGAGGCCAACATGACGGCGGTGGGCGCGGGGCTGGCGCTCGGGGGCAAGATCCCGTTCGTTTCGAGTTTTTCGGCATTCGCGATGAACAAAGGCTTCGAACAACTGCGCGTGTGCGCGGCGTATCCTTTCGTGAATCTGAAAGTGGTGGGGACGCACAGCGGGATTTCGATCGGCGAAGACGGGCCTTCGCAGATGAGCATCGAGGAAATCGGGCTGGCCTGTTCCCTGCCCGGATTCGTGGTGATCGCGCCGGCCGACGAAGCGGCGACGAAAGCGCTGGTGCGCGCGGCGGCGGCGCACGTAGGGCCGGTTTTCATCCGAACGGGGCGGCCGAAGGCGCCGATGGTGTATGGCGCGGACCAGCGCTTCGAGATCGGCAAGGCGATCGAGCTGGCGGAGGGACGCGATGTCACCATCATCGCGAGCGGGTTGCTGGTGGCGCAGGCGCTGCTGGCGGCGGACGTGCTCGAAGGCGAAGGCATTTCGGCGCGCGTGGTGGATATGCACACGGCGAAGCCGATCGACCGCGAAACCGTCGGGCGGGCGGCGGCGGAAACGCGGGCCATCGTGGTGGCCGAAGAGCACCTGGTGGATGGCGGCCTGGGCGTTCGCGTGGCGCAGGTGGTGGCGGAGACGAGGCCGTGCGCGATGGAGTTCGTAGGCATCCAGAACACCTACGCCGAATCGGGGCAGGCCGACGAGCTGATGGACAAGTACGGGCTGGTGGCGCGCGACGTGGCGGCGGCGGCCCGCCGGGTGCTGGCGCGCAAGAGCTAGCATGCTGTCCGTTCTAATTTCTGACAATCTTCGTGGCGCACGCACTCTTGCGTGCCGCGTCGACACTCGTGTCGACGCCTGGTTGCGGCTCTGCTGCTCTGTGGGGCAGCCTGTTCAGGCTACGGACTGGCTTTTCAGCGGGTCCAGACGGCTGAAAGCCGGCGGCGGGCAGGATTGCCCGCCCCACAATGGCCGATAGCGCCGGGCTCGCCGAAGCATTCCTGGAACAGAGCCCGGCGTGTTCCTGGATTGTGAGTGCGGAGTCGGAGTTCCAGCGCGTGTACGGCGATTCGATTCCGGTCTTCGGCAAAGCGGCGGCTGAACTGGTGGGCCGGCGCGTCGAGCAGGCGCTCGACGCGGAAGCGGCGCCCGTATGGAGCGACCGCATGGCGCGCGCGCTCAGGGGAGAGACGCTGCTGTTGCGCGAGCGGCGCGGAAACGCGGCATGGCATATCAGGCTCTTTCCCATTCGCCGGGAAGGCGGCCCGGCCATGGCGGGCGGGATGGCCGCCGAAGTCACCCTCTGGAACAAAGCCGAGCTGGAACTGCGCAACACGGTGCTGGGTGCGCTGCGGGCGCAGGAATTCGAGCGCAGTATGTTTTCGAAATTCCTGCACGACTCGGTGGGGCAAAACCTGACCGGCCTGGGGCTGCAACTGGACCTGGCGCGGATGGACGTGGAAGGGATCTCGCCGGAGACGTGCCGGCGCATCGCCGAAATCCAGAAGATACTCGAACCGATCATGGAGCAGGTGCGCGAGTACACCTACGAGCTGAACCCTTCGGCGGTGGAGCGGGCCGGGCTGCGATCGGCGCTGGACCGCCTGGCGAGCCGCATCCGCGAGCGTTATACGGGCGCGCTTCGAGTGAATGTGGACCCGTCATTGAAGATCGCGCCGGAGATCGCGTCGGCACTCTACCAGATTGCGCAGGAGGCGGTGGGGAACGCCGTCCAACACGCCAGTTGCTCTTGGATTGAAATCGCGGTAAAGTCCACACGTACCGGTCTGACGATGGACGTTCGGGACAATGGACACGGATTCGACCCGTCGGACGTGGTGGAGGGGTGCAGAGGGTTGGGATTGTTGAGCATGGAGCACTTTGCCGCGCAGGCGGGATTGGATCTTTCGATTACAAGCAATCGGGGAGCGGGGACCACGATCCAGGCAACCGCACTCAGGAATGAGTGAGAGACGAATATGCCATTCGACATTGTTCTTGTCGATGACCACAAGCTGGTACGCGACGGTGTGAAGGGAATCCTGGAACGCGGAACGGAGTTCCGCGTGGTGGGCGAGGCCGAAAACGGAGCCGACGCCGTGCAACTTTGCAAGAAGGCGGCGCCGGACCTGGTGCTGATGGATATCGGACTGCCCGGCATGAACGGGATCGAAGCCACCACCGAACTGCTGCGGCACTGCCCGGGAGTGAAGGTAGTGATCCTTTCGATGTACGACGATGAGAACTCGGTGGTGAGCGCGATCCGCTCGGGCGCGCGGGCGTTCGTGCTGAAGAAGGCCTCGTCCGCGGAAATGCTGGACGCGCTGCGGACGGTGGCGCGCGGCGGTTCCTACTTGAGCTCGCAGGTGTCGGACCGGCTGCTGGCGCGGATCCAGCGCGGGGACCTGGACACGCACGACCGGAGCCCGCTGGAATCGCTCTCGCCGCGCGAGTTGCAGGTGCTGCGGCTGGTGGCCGAAGGAAAGACCAGCAAGGACATCGCGGTGCTGCTGGACCTGGGGCTGCAGACCATCCGCAGTTACCGCAAGACCATGATGAAGAAGCTCGGGGTGAACAACGTGGCGGGCCTGACGCAACTGGCGCTGGCGGCTGGCATCACCCACTGGAACAAGCCGGATGCAGACACCATGGAGTGATTTAGCGGTAGCGGACGCGCACACGCATTTTTTCTCGCGGCGCTTTTTCGATGCGCTGGGGAACGAAACCGGGCAAGACGCCGCGGCGGTGGCGGCGACGCTGGGCTGGGAATTGCCGCCCGAAGATGCAACCGGGCTGGCCGAGCGCTGGGTGGCGGAGCTGGATGCGCAGGGCGTGGCACGCGCGGCGCTGATCGCGAGCATTCCGGGAGACGAAGCCTCGGTGCTGGCCGCGAAGGCGGCATTTCCGGACCGGTTCTACGCTTACGCGATGGTGAACCCGTTGCGCCAAGGCGCGACGGTGGAGCGCGGGCTCAACGCCATCTGCCTGTTTCCGGCGATGCACGGATACGCAGTGCAGGATGCGCGCGTGGAGCCGTTGCTGGAACAGGCCGCGGCACAGCACTGCGCGGTGTTCGTACACTGCGGCGTGCTGACGGTGGGGGTGCGCAAGAAGCTGGGACTACCCTGCCGTTTCGACATGCGGTATTCCAATCCGCTCGACCTGCACGCGGTGGCGCAACGGCACGCGGGCGTGCGGTTCATTGTTCCGAGCTTCGGCGCCGGGTATTTTCGCGAAGCGCTGATGCTGGCCGATCTCTGCCCCAACGTCTACCTGGACACGTCCAGCAGCAATTCCTGGATGCGCTACGAAGAACTCAATCTGACGACGGTATTCCGGCGCGCGCTGGAGGTGGCCGGGCCGCGGCGGCTGCTGTTCGGCACGGATTCGTCCTTCTTTCCGCGCGGCTGGATCGACGCGGTTTTCCAAGTGGAGACGCGAGCGCTGCTGGAATTGGGAGTCACGGTGGACGATGCACGCTTAATCCTGGGCGAGAACCTGGCGCGGGTGCTGGCGGCGTAGGACGGCCTGTCCCACTAAAATAGCGGCGGCCGCCGCAAAATCCTGAGAGAATTCGGACGGCCGGGACACTACCCCTCTGACGCTATGCGATTGACGATTCGGAAGGCCCGAGGGGCGCCGCGGCATCCGCTGTATCCGGGTCTGACGGCCGCGCGGGCAGCGGTGGCCAAGGGCGAGCATGCCGCGCTGGCGGGCTCATTTGACGAACTGGCGCGCGCGCGGGCCGCGGGAGCACGGGCGCGGCGCGCGGTATTTGTGCTGCATTACAGCGGCCGGCCGCATCTGAGCGAGGGCGAACGGGACGCACTGTGGGAGATGTTCCAGGCACCGGTGTATGGGATGCTGCTCGACAGGAATGGCCGCCTGTTGGGGTATGAATGCGAGGCGCAGGACGGGTTGCACGTTGCCGCGGAATATACGGCGCCGGCGGGTTTGGTGGCCGCGGGACCGTGCTGTTGCGGGCGGACGGGAGTGCGGATGGTGACGGAAGCGCTGGCGACGGCGCAGGCGGCGGATTGAGCGCCGGCTCCGAGTCGGCGACCATACGACCGGACCTTTTGTGTGTAGAGGCCTCCGGCGCTAGTCCTACGGTAGTTGTTGGATTTCGATGCCCATCTCAAGCGTGCGCGGATTGGGCTCATTTTTTCGAGGCGCGCAGACGCTCCACGATCTCCCGCAGTTGCGGGCTCGGTTTGAGTAGCAGGGCGGCCTCATACTCAGCGAGCGCCTCCGCCAGTCCGCCAGGCATCCGTACCAGGGCGCCGGCCAGGTTGTAATGCGCGTTCCAGTAGTTGGGGTCTAACTGCAAAGCCCGCCGGTACTCGGCGACGGCATCCGGCAACCGGTCGGACATTTGTGACAGCGCGTACCCCAGATTGTTGTGCGCCATCGCGGAATCCGGACGAATCCGC
>JBEKQS010000121.1:0-14863 GCA_049519475.1 Bryobacteraceae bacterium
CCGGGAGGCCCAGCCTACATACGGTAAAGTAGTCGATAGGGTATGCGGAAGCTCTGGTTGACGCTGGCCGCGCTGGCATTGGCGGCATGGGCGGCAAATGTCCGGTTGTATCTGAAGGACGGCACGTATCACATGGTGCGCGAATACCAGGTGCAGGCCGACCGGGTGCGCTATTACAGCGTGGAGCGCAGCGACTGGGAAGAGATCCCGCTCGACCTGGTGGACCTGAAACGGACCGCAAGCGAAGCCGCCGAACGGCAGGCCGCAGTGGATAAGGAGACCAAGGCCAGCGCCGAGGAAGAGGCCGCGGAGAAGGCCGCGCGGGCAGAAGTGAGCCGAATTCCACAGGACCCGGGAGTCTACTGGGTGGAAAACAAGACCACCAGGATCCTCAGGGCCGGCGAAGTCTCGGTGCACACCAGCAAAGGCCGCATGGTGCTGCAGAAGATGGTGGGGCCGTTTTTCAGCGGCAAAGGGACGCTGGAACTGAACGGCTCGCACTCCCTTAATGTTTTTTCGGACCCGGAGCAGGAGTTCTACATCCAGCTTTCCGAGCCGGAAGATTTCGGCATCGCCAAGCTGACCGCCAAGGGCGGCGTGCGGATCGTCGAGAACCTCACCTATAGCCCGGTGGTCAAAGACCTGGTGGAGGAAGAGCGCACCCTGGTGGATATTCTGCGGCGGGAGATGGCCGAGGGACTCTACAAGATCTGGCCGCAGGAAAAGCTGGAGCCGGGCGAATACGCGGTGGTGGAGTTCACCGACGGCAAGGTGAACATGCAGGTTTTCGATTTCGCCATCAAGGGGAAATGAAGCAGCTATGTTTAACGCGCGGTTCGGCGTAACTTCTGAGAGCGCGACCAGGGGGTCGCGCGCGGACGAGGGCGTCCGCCCCACTATGGGGAAATAAAGCGGCTATGCCTAACGTGCGCGTCGCCGTGGTGCAGGCCGGTTCGATTCTTTTCGACATCGAAGCGACCCTGGCGAAAGCGGAGCGGCTGATCGCGGAAGCGGCCGGCGGCGGGGCGAAGCTGATCGTCTTCCCGGAAGCCTTTGCGGGCGGATATCCCAAGGGGGCCGATTTCGGCACCTTGGTGGGCTCGCGCACGCCGGAGGGCCGCAAGCTGTTCCGCCGGTATTTCGAAAGCGCGCTGGACGTGCACGGGCCGGGCACGGCGCGACTGGGCGAGGCGGCGCGGACGCACGGCGTCTGGCTGGTGATGGGCGTAATCGAACGCGATGGCGGCACACTGTATTGCACCGTGCTGTTTTTCGCACCCGACGGCACGCTCGCCGGCAAGCATCGCAAATTGATGCCGACGGCGATGGAACGGCTGATCTGGGGTTTCGGCGACGGCACCACCATGCCGGTGATCGAAACCGGCTTCGCCAAGATCGGCGCGGTGATCTGCTGGGAGAACTACATGCCGCTGATGCGCGCGGCGATGTACGCCAAGCGAATCCAGTTTTATTGCGCGCCCACGGTAGACGACCGGGAAATCTGGCAGGCCAGCATGCGGCACATCGCACTCGAAGGCCGCTGCTTCGTGCTTTCGGCGTGCCAGTATAGCCGGCCGGACGGTGCCGGAGCGCGGGAAACGATCCGCGGCGGCAGCGTGATTGTGGGACCGCTGGGCAAGGTGCTGGCGGGGCCGGTTTACGACGAGGAATACATTCTGACGGCGGACCTGGACACGGGCGAGATCGCCGAAGGAAAGTTCGATCTGGACGTGGCGGGGCACTACGCGCGGCCGGACGTGTTCCGGTTGGTGGTAAACGAGGAAAACGGCTGACCGCTTTGTTTTGTTCATCATTACGGCGTTACCAGCCGTTGATTTCGACCGTGAGCGAGCAGTGCGTCTAACCTTCGTCCCATCCCGCGCTAGAATCGGTTGGTATGGAACGGAAGGCCGACCCGTCGACGGTTGAGACTACGCTGGAACCGGGGCCGCCGAACGCCTCGTCATCTTCCAGCATGGGGATCTCGCACATCTCATCGGCGCCGACGGCCGACGAAGGACGCTTCGTTCCGGGCACGCTGCTGGGCGGGCGGTATCGCGTGATTGGCCTGCTGGGCCGCGGCGGGATGGGCGAGGTTTACCGGGCGACGGACCTGATGCTCGGCCAATCGGTGGCGCTCAAATTTCTGCCGCCGGAAGCGTCTTCGAATCCCCGGCTGCTGGAGCGGTTTCAGGGCGAGGTGCGGGTGGCGCGGCAGGTGTCGCATCCGAATGTATGCCGGGTCTACGATATCGGCGAGATCGAAGGCATGCCGTTCCTCTCGATGGAGTATGTGGACGGCGAGGACCTGGGAGGCCTCTTGCAGCGCATTGGGCGACTGCCGGAAGACAAGGCCCTGGTGACGGCGCGGCAGTTGTGCGCGGGGTTGGCGGCGGCCCACGACCGCAGCGTGATTCATCGCGATCTGAAACCGCAGAACATCATGATGAACAAGCGCGGCGAAGTGGTCATCATGGATTTTGGCCTGGCGGCCATCGCCGACCAGCTTACCGGGGCGGAGGTGCGCAACGGGACGCCGGCGTATATGGCGCCGGAACAACTGAAGGGCGCGGAAGTGACGGCGCGGAGCGACATCTACGCGCTGGGACTGGTGCTATACGAAATCTTCACGGGCAAACGGCCGTTCGACGGGCAGAGCGTGAAGCACCTGCTGGAGCAACAGGAATCGGGGCATCTGCCGAACATGACGAGCGGGACGACGGAGGTGGATCCGGCGGTGGAGAAGGCCATCCGGCGCTGCCTGGAGGCGGACCCGGCGAGACGGCCGGCGAGTGCGCTGGCGGTGGCAGCGGCGCTGCCGGGCGGCGATCCGCTGGCGGCGGCGCTGGCGGCGGGGGAAACGCCATCGCCCGAACTGGTGGCAGCGGCCGGCCAGCAAGAGGGGCTGGAACGCAAGTATTCGGTGCCGTGCCTGGTGCTGGTGATGGTCTGCCTGGTGGCCGCCATTGTGCTGCAAAGCCGGCAGGTCGCCATGATGAACGCGCCGCTGGACGACACGCCGGACGTGCTGGCCCACAAGGCGCGGGAGATGGCGGCGGCGTTCGGCTACCCGCGCAAGCCGGCCGACACCAACGTCACCCTGGAGAACCGCGACGGATTGCGCGACCAACTGAAGAAGTTGCCGGGACCGCCGAAATGGCGCGAGTGGTTCGAGGCGGAGTCTCCCATCAGCCTGGATTACCGCGAGAGCCAATCGTCGTTGGTGGCCGAGCCTTACGGCCTGGTGACCATCGACAACCCGCCTCCGGTTGAGCCGGGGATGGTGCGCGCGGTGGTGGACGGGGCGGGGCGATTGCGTGAGTTTTACGCGGTGCCTTATGCCGACGGCGCCGATCTGGCGAAGGCCGTGGAGCCCGCCGCGGTATTTCACGCGGCCGGCCTGGATATGGCCGCGTTCAGCGAAACCCCGCCCCAGTTTCTGCCATCGGCCGCGGCCAACGAGTCGCATGCCTGGAAGGGGCCGCATCCCAAGATCCCCAACCTGGATCTGACCGTGGATATGGCGACCTGGAAAGGGCGGGTCACGGAAGCCAAAGTGGAATTCGACTGGAAGCCGGCGGGCGCAACCGAACCGGGCCAGAGCCAGGCCGCACAAGTGCGCGGCATCCTCTTTCTGGTGCTGAGAGCGCTAGCGGTGCTGGCCGCGGTGCTGCTGGCGCGGCGCAACTGGAAACTGGGGCGGACCGACCGCAAGGGAGCGCTGCGCATCGCTATGGCGGCGTTCTTTTTGGGAATGATCGGCTGGCTGGGCACGGTGCATGCGGTGCCGAGCGATTCGATGTTCGGTCTCTTCTTCGCCGGCGCCGCCACGTGGCTGGGAACGGCAGTCGCAATCTGGCTGCTGTACCTGGCGCTCGAACCTTCGGTGCGGGCGCGGTGGCCGCACTCCATCGTCACCTGGAATCGCCTGCTGGCGGGGCGATGGCTGGATGCGCAGGTGGGCGCTCACATCCTGATCGGTGCGGCGGTGGGATCGGCGGTGTGGACGGCGGCGGCGGCGGTGGACGGGCTGACGGAGAGCGGCATGGGCTCAGCGAGCGGTCTGGCCGCCACGCTGGGCACCAGGCAATGGATCGCGTTTCAAGCCAGCGATTTTTCGGCAGTCCTGTTTATCGGGCTGCTCTTCTTTTTCGCCCTCACGGGTTTGCGCCAACTGGTCAAGAAAGACGTGGTGGCGGCGAGCCTGGCTGCTTTGTTCTTCACGTTCGTCCAGGGCAACGTGCTCGATTCGCCGGATTGGAAAGTGAAATGCGCGACTTATGTGGTCATGTTTGCGGTCCTGATGTTCGTGCTGCTGCGCTATGGCCTGGTGGCGATTATGGCAGCCGCTTGTTTCATTAATTCTCTCGACGCCATCACGCTGGGTGCGGATTGGAAGACGTGGTACGCGCCGGCCGGCCTGGCGACGGTGACGATGTTGCTGGGGATCGCGATTTTCGCCTTCTGGCGTTCCCTGGGGCGGCGTGAATTGATTGGAGGAAAGGTGGCGGAGGCCTAAGCAAGGGCTTTCGCCCTTGCAATCCCTGCGGGATTTGGAAGTCGGAAGTCAGGAGTCAGAAGGTGGACAAATTCACATAGCCATGAAGCTGCGGCCCTGGGTGGTGGTGCTGCTGGTGATGGTGGCGGCGGGCTTGCTGCGCTGGCGCCTGCTGGACGTGCCGCTCGAGCGCGACGAAGGCGAGTACGCGTACGCCGGGCAGTTGATGCTCGAAGGCATTCCGCCCTATCAACTGGCCTGTAACATGAAGCTGCCGGGAACGTATGCGGCGTATGCCGTGCTGATGGCGGTATTCGGCGAAAGCATCGCGGGGATTCATTGGGGACTGCTGCTGGTGAACTGCGCGGCCATCCTGCTGGTCTATCTGCTGGGCAAGCGGCTTTTCGGAACGGCCTCGGGGGTGGCGGCGTGCGCGGCCTATGCCCTGCTCTCAATCGGCTCCGGGGTGATGGGCACGGAGGCGCACGCGACGCACTTCGTGGTGCTTCCGGCGCTGGGGGGCGCGCTGCTGCTGGCGCGCCCGGCCGATTCGTGGCGGCCGGCGACGCTGTGGTGGAGCGGCCTGCTGTTCGGGCTGGCCTTTGTGATGAAGCAGCAGGGCGCCTTGTTCGGAATTTTCGGCGCACTGTATGTGACGGCCCGGTGTTGGCGCGAAGGCCGCGGCCTGGCGCTCAAACTGGGAGCATTCCTGGGCGGCGCGGTGGCGCCATTCGCGGTGACCTGCCTGCTGCTGTGGCGGGCGGGAGTCTTCCCGAAGTTCTGGTTCTGGACCTTCACCTATGCCCGCCAATACGCCGCCGAAAGCTCTCTGAACGATGGCATTTCCGCCCTCACGGAGAACTTCGCACCCATCCTGGAACAGAACGCTCCGCTGTGGCTTTTGGCGGCGGCGGGGTTGGCGCTGGCCTGGCGGAAGCGGGAAGACCGGGGCGCCGCGGCCTTTGCGACGGTGTTCCTGCTCTTCTCGTTTCTAGCGGTCTGTCCGGGCCTGTTTTTCCGCGAACATTACTTCGTGCTGCTGCTGCCGGCGGTGGCGCTGCTGGCGGGGGCCGCGGTGCGGCATCGCGCGATGTACTGGGTGTTCGGCGCGGCGCTGGTATTGTCGCTGGGATTGCAGCGCGAGTTTTTGTTCCGGCTCAGCCCGGTGCAGGCATGCCGCGAACTCTACGGGCGCAATCCGTTTCCGGAAGCCATTCCGGTGGCCGATTACATCCGGGCGCATTCGGGAAAAGATGCGCGGATCGCGGTGTTGGGGTCGGAGCCGGAGATCTACTTCTACGCGCATCGCCATTCGGCGACGTCCTACATTTACATGTACGGACTGATGGAATCGCAGCCCTATGCATTGACGATGCAAAACGAAATGATCGGAGAAGTGGAGTCGGCCGCGCCCGAGTACGTGGTGCAGGTTTCCGGCAATGCATCGTGGCTGCAGGACCCGGCATCGCGGACGGAGATTTTCGACTGGTGGTACAAGTACGGAGCGCAGCATTACCGTTTGGTAGGGATCGCCGACATTATTTCGGAGGAGCGCACGGAGTACCGTTGGGCAGCCGCGGCGGAAGCTTATCAGCCGCAGTCTACGTACTTCCTGGCAGTGTACCGGCGCAGCGACCGAGTCACCGCAGCTTCACGCGAGACCAGTAAGCTCCCAGGCGGCAGTTCCCCGCGAGCGGCGTGGTCGAGAACTGCAAGCTCCCCGGCATTCCTTCGGGAAGCGCCAGCACTTCGCCCGCGCTAACGTCCTCCGGGCCGCGCGCCTCCAGAGTGCGGCGGAGCAACATGCGGTCGATGGAGCCGGCGCTGTTGCGATAACTCACGCGGAATTCCACGCGGGAATGGGGGATAGGCGGATCGCCGCATTGGTTGGCGAGACCGAACGCCACGTCGAGAGACGCCGCGGCGCCATCGTAGGGCAGGCTGCCGGACGCGGGGGCGTGGGCCTCAAGGCGCAGTTCACCAGACGCCACGCTCCAATCCGGCCGTTGGTCCCAGCCTGGCGAGACTTCGGCCGAGCGAATGCTCCCGGCGAGCCGCCACTTGTCGTCCGCGAGCATTTCGGGCACGGGCCGCGGCGGAACGGAAAGGCGGTACAGGCGGAGCGCGATTTGCGGGCGATAAAATCGCTTGCCGCCGGAACCGGTGCCGACGGAAATGCGGGACACATCGGGCGCCAGCGGATGGCTTTGGTCCGCGCGATAGAGCAGCGCGAAAGCCGCGGGATTTTCGACCACCGGCGAGAGCAGGAAGCCGGAGCGCGCCAGCGGAGTGAGAAGGTTATAGGTATTCCACACGCCGCCGGCCCGCACGCTGAGACGGACTTCGGGTGGGCGGAACAGAAAGTCGATCAGACGGCCGAGAGGCTGAACCTGGAGATCGATCTCCGCCCAGACGGGGCCCCCGGGTGTGGGGTCGAGTTCGACTTCCTGATCCCAGGTGACGGTTCGCTCCAGGATTTTGGCGCTGTCGAGCGGAGTGGCCTCGGGCGCTTTGCGGAGAGCCAGGTAATCGCCCGAGAAACCGGCCGGCTGGTAGCGCGCAAGGAGTTCCAGCCACGCCAGATTATCTTCCGTGCTGGGATAGCGGCCGTCCATGGAATCGGCGTTCAGCAGCACGAACTCGGGCGCTCGCGGGCCGGCCAGGAAATCGGCATTCAGCCGCGCCAGATACTCGTTGACGGCGGCATAGCTTTGGATAACGGGGCGCGGCCGGTAGTCGACGGAATTCGCCAGGAGCGTCAGGATGTCGATCGGCAGGATGTCCGCGGAGCCGGTGAGCGGAGCGATGGGGTAGATCTCGCGCCAGGCCGCGAGCGATTCGCGCCAGTCGCGCCGCAGTTGGGCCCTCGACTGGAAGGCGCGTGGAAACTGCCGGATGGCGTTCCCTCTCGACGCGAGGTAACGATGGAGCTCACCCGCGGGGGCGGTGGTCCAGGCGAAGAAGACGGTGGCGGCGGCCACCAGCGGCACGAGCAGGCGGGACCAGACTCTTCCCGCGAAGAGGATCAGGATCAGCGATGCGGGGACCGCGAACATCAGGATGCCCGCCCAGATGTGGCCGCCATCCTGCCGGACGAAGGCCTGCTTGAATGCCATCAAGAAATAGGCCGCGACCCAGGACGCACCCGCCAGCGCGATCCAGCCGCGGCGACTGCGTTTGGTGACGGCGTAAGACAGCAACACAATCAGGCAAAAGAGTACGCCGGCAACCACCTCAAGGCCGGAACCCTCTAGCGCCATTCCCGCGCTGTAGCCAGAAATTGTGGCGAAAGCAGCCCGCAGATACGGCACGAAGGAAGCGGCGTGCTGGCCGGCGGCGAAATAGAATGCGGCGTAGCAGGCGGCCAGGCTCGCGGAGAGGTACGGGATGCGGCGCGCCAGGAGGGTCTCATCGAGAAGGATCGCGAGGCCCAGCGCCGCCACCAGCGGGAGCGCCACCAGCTTGACATGCGCGCTCAAAGCGCAGGCGGGGACGAGCATCGCGAGGCTCAGAAACCGGGGAGAACTCGATTGGCGGGCGAAACCGCCTGCCCCACCTCCGAGCGCGCGATGCGGCGCATCGGTGGTCTCGAACACGACCGCGTAGAGCAGGAAAGGAGCCACAATCCACGGAGCGGCCAGCGCCAGAAACCAAACCAGCCAGATGCAGCGCCAGGCGCGGCGGCGGATGCGGAGCAGGGCCAGGAAGGCCGCGCCGGAACCCACGCCGAGCGCCAGCACCAGGCGGCCGAACAGCAGCCACGGGTAGATGGCGGGATTGCCCCGGGGCTCGGCCAGAAAGCCCCACGGGCCGTAGGTGAAGACCAGATCGGTGCCGCACTGCGCATGGCGCAGGAACTGCTCCACCAAGGTCACCTGCCAGGACTGATCGAGAGATCCCTCGCTGAGATCCAGACGCGGCGGTGGAGGAAGAACGGAAAAGACCAGCAGGAACAGGAGAATCAGCGCACTGGTGAGATAGCACTCGCGCCGTCCGATCACTCGATCCGCCATAGTTCGTATCGGTTGATTTCTCCGTTACCGTTGGCCGATTATAACAGGGCGACAGCCGAGGGCTGTTTTGATTCGGCGTGCCGCGCGTGTGCTATGCTCCACGTGGAACCAGCTTCGTGCCGCCACCTGCCGCCCGCAACCGATGGGAGAGCCTGACGCCGGCGATGATCGCCGGCCTGGCCGCGCTGCTGCTGTTTTGGGGACTCACGGACAAGTATCTCTGGCAGGATGAAGCGGCGACGGCGGTGCTGGCGGCGCGCCTGCTGAAGTTCGGCCGGCCGCTGGCTTACGATGGCGTCAACCTGGTGACCATCGACCACTTCGCGGCCGAAGACGAGGCCACCATCGATCAGCGCACGGGCGATCCACGCCGGGCGGTGGACTACTACATCCAGCGCGGCGATTACAAGCCCGATACCACCTGGAAGTGGCAGCCGTGGGGACAGTTCGTGGCGGCCGCGGCAGGCATCGCGGCACTGGGCAAGACGACGCTGGGGGCGCGGCTGCCGTTTGCGCTGGCCGGATTCGCAACGGTAATGCTGCTATTCCGCCTGGTGCGCAAGTATTGCGGAAGTCTGCCGATGGCGGCGATAGCGGCGCTGCTGCTGCTGGCGAACGCCTACTGGATTCTGCACGCGCGCCAGTGCCGCTATTATTCGTTGTCGAGTTTGTTCCTGGTGCTGACACTTTTCGGCTACGCGCGCTGGCAGTCCGGCGGCCGCTTCGGAACGGCTGCGTTTGTGGGCGCCGCGTGGTGCTGGTTTCAAGTGGATTACGGCACGGTCTGGCCGGTGTTCGCGGTGCTCTTCCTGGATGCCTTTCTGGCGCGGCGGCAGAACCTGTGGCGCACGGCGGCGGTGGGCGCGGCGCTGGCGGCGGCGATCGCGCCATTTGCCTTTTACTACGAGTTGTGGGGGCGCTTCGCGGTGCAGGAGGGCGATTGGAGCGATCGCTTCATGGGCGATCTCTTCAACATGAATGAATACGTGGCGCCCGCGCTGGTGGTGCTGGCGGCGGTGGTGTTGCTGGCACGGCGCTGGAAGAAGCTGCCGGAGCCCGAACGGCGCCTGGTTGCGGTGGCGTGCGCCACGCCGGCGGCGCTGGCGCTGTGGATTCCCACCGCGGCGCCAGAGGCCTTTCTGCGGTATGCCATCATCGCGGCGCCAGCCGGCGCGCTGGTGGCGGCCTGGCTGGTGGTGCGGGTTGCGGGACGGAACACCAGGCTGGCGGCGGCAGCGGCGGCGGTGCTGGCCCTGACGCCCTGGGCCAGCCTTCCGTTGCACGCGCTGGCGCCGCCGCCGGACTGGTACCTCAGCAGCCCGTTGCTGCGCGGGGAACTGCCGGTGTTGTGCGCCGAGGTCTTCGGGCATCGGGCGGATCCGAACCGGCTGGTGGCGGAATGGTTGAAACGCAACGCCGCGGCATCGGACGAGATCCTGATCAACTATGAAGACCTGCCGCTGATGTATTACCTGCCGAACCCGATCCGCGGGGGCATTGTGGCCTTCCGCGTGGAAGACGACGCCAGGACTGCGCCGCGATTCCTGGTGCTGCGCAAGTCGGTGGGCTTCGTGCACTGGCCGGTTTTTGCAAGAGAGGCGGCAAGATATCATTGGGTGCCCGTAGGGCTGATAGCGCCCGACGTGATGTGGGGGAATAATCCCGACCCGATGGCGCAGGGGGAAGACGTGGGCGATGCACCGGATTTGGTGATCGCGAGACGGGTGGATGGGAGGTAAGGGGGCTGACAGGTTGCGGGGACGGGTCTCGACAGGCCAGCAGGCCGGTCCCAACCGGACTTAGTTCAGGAAGTAGGTGCGATACAAAGTGTCGCGCTGTTTGGGGACGAAGCCGGCGTCGCGGATGATGCGGCGCAGCTCTTCTTCGCTGGCACGATGGTGCGCGCCGGCGGCGGAGACTACGTTTTCTTCGATCATGATGCTGCCTACATCGTTGCCTCCGAAGCGCAGGCCCAACTGGCAGGTCTTCAGGCCCTGCGTCACCCAGGAAGATTGCACGTTCTCGAAATTGTCGAGGTAAATGCGCGAAATCGCCAGGGTTTGCAGGTACTCGACGGCGGTGGCTTCTTCTTTGACGAAGTGGCCGAGCGGCGTGTTTTCGCGCTGGAAGGTCCAGGGGATGAAGGCCGTGAAACCGCCGGTTTCCTGCTGCAGATTGCGGACCAGTTCCAGGTGATTCATGCGCTGCTCGATGGTTTCGCCGCAGCCGAACATCATGGTGGCGGTGGTGCGCATGCCGAGCTGATGCGCGGTGCGATGCACGTCCACCCAATCCTGGGTATTGCACTTCAGACGGCTGATGCGATGGCGCACGGCGTCATCGAGGATCTCGGCGCCGCCGCCGGGGATGGAATCGAGGCCGGAATCCATGAGGCGCCGGATGGTGTCGCGAAGAGTCAGGCCGCTGACATCGGCGATGTTGGTGACTTCCGGCGCGGACAGGCAGTGCAGGTGAATGCGGAAGCGCTGCTTGATGCCGCGAAAGAGATCTTCGTACCACTCGATTTTGAGATCGGGGTGGAGGCCGCCCTGCATCAGGACGCCGGTCCCGCCGAGGTCGAGGGTCTCCTGGATTTTTTCATAGATGACTTCCTTGGGCAGCACGTAGCCTTCGGCGTGGCCCATGGGCCGGTAGAAGGCGCAGAAGGTGCAGTACTCGGTGCAGAAGTTGGTGTAGTTGATATTGCGATCGATGATGTAGGAGACGACGTTTTCGGGGTGCCACTTACGGCGGACGGAATCGGCCTCCATGCCGATGCCGATCAGGTCGTCGGAACCAAACAAGTCGAGCGCTTCCTGGCGAGTGATCATACGGTTACCCAGCGGGCTAATTCAAAGATAGCAGACGCGGCGCGGCTTCAGGCTTGAAGGGCCAGCTCGCGCTTGTGGGCTTCGGCCACCAGGTAAAGGGTAAACAGAGGCTTGGGTTCGCCCTTGCCCCAGCGGTTGACCTGCCATTTGGCGCGCAGGAATCGCACGGTGGGAGGATCGCCGAGATCGAGCACGATCTGGTAGGTGCCGCAATAGAATTTTTGCGGGAACGAAACCAGCGGCTTCGAGCCCCACTCGGTTCCATCGGCGGAGCCCCAGATAGAGACGTCGAGGCTTTCCTGTTCGATGATCCGCGTGATGCCGAGGGTCAGAAGCAGCGTTCCGCCCAATTTCCCGCCAAGATCGATTTCGGACGACGCTCCGGCAGTCCGGACCGTAGTCTCCTGCAGTAAGAACTGTGGAAGCATAACTAGTCTTCCTCCCGGCTGAAAATCCGGCTACGCGCGATGGACCTTCGCTAATTGGTGCCGAGCTAACTCTAGAGTCTCATATTTTTTGCAAAAACAGAAGCGGATCTGATGATCTCCTCCACCGGGCTGTGCATAAAAGCTCGATCCTGGCACGGCGGCGACGCCGATTGTGTCGATCAGGTGACAAACGAAGGCCAGGTCGCTCAAGGCGCCGAAGGCTGAGATATCGGTCATGAGGTAGTAGGCGCCGGCGGGGCGGAAGCAGCGGAAACCGACGGATTCCAAGGTGGCGAGCAGGTGGTCGCGGCGGCGCGCATATTCGGCGGACAGGGCCCGATAATAGCCTTCATCCAGGCCCAAGGCTACGGCGCCGGCCTGCTGCAACGGCGCGGCGGCGCCCACGGTGAGGAAATCGTGCACCTTGCGAATGGAATCGGTGAGGTCCGGCGGGGCGAGCACCCAGCCCACGCGCCAGCCGGTCACCGAATAGGTCTTGCTCATGCTGTTGACCAGGATGGATCGTTCCTGCATGCCGGGCAGCGAGGCGATGGGGATGTGGACGGCGCCGTCATAGAGGATGTGCTCGTAGATCTCGTCGGTGATGGCCAGAGCATCGAACTCGTGGCAAAGGGCCGCCACGGATTCAAGTTCGGCGCGCGTGAAGACCTTGCCGGTAGGATTGTTGGGCGAGTTCAGCACGATCGCTTTGGTGCGCGGGGTGAAGGCGCGGCGCAGCTCGTCGGGATCGAAGCTCCAGTCCGGCTCGCGCAGACGGACGTAGCGCGGCTGGGCGCCGCAGAGTTGCGTATCGGGCCCGTAGTTCTCATAAAAGGGCTCGAAGAGCACCACTTCGTCGCCGGGATCGACGACAGCCATGAGGGAGGCAATCATGCCTTCGGTAGCACCGCAGCAGACGGTAATCTCGCGTTCGGGATCGAACTCCATGGCGTAGGTGCGGAGATATTTGGCGGCGATGGCATCGCGGAACGGTTTAGCGCCCCAGGTGATGGCGTACTGGTTAAAGTCGTCGGCGATGGCTTGGGCGGCAGCCAGCTTGAGCGCGGCGGGCGCGGGGAAATCGGGAAAACCCTGCGCGAGGTTGGTGGCGCCGTGGCGCATAGCCAGACGGGTCATTTCACGGATGACGGATTCGCCAAACCCGGAGATGCGGCGGCTGCGGAAACGTTCACGGAGGGCGTTTGGGGAAGACGACACCTTTCGAGAGTATGGGAAAAGGGCCAACGCTGTAAAGCGGGCAAGACTGGGAGGACTTCGAGAGGGCCGCTGGTGTCGCCGCCAGCGGACCCTCGCGTAGTAGAAAGGAAGCTTATCAGAAAACTAGCATCGCAAAACCGGCTAGGCAAGATGCCTTTGGTTAACAGGGGGATGTTATTCTGGGCGCAGTAAGGCCATCGGACCATGCGGAACGTGTTGCGGCGGGTTGAAATCCGTTTGGGAGTGGCGGCCGCCATCGTCCTCGTGTATCTGCTTTACGTTTTCCTGGCGCGGCACAACGCGGACAGGCGTTTCTCCGGGCAGCATGCGGCATTCAGCGACGCCGCCACCAGTGCGCGCGACGCGGCCTATGGGGGCACCGGCGTCAGAATTCTCCAGTTCTACGCTCGCGACGGCGTGCTTTACGAGGGCAAGAGCACGGTGATTTGTTACGGACTGGCGAATGCCAAATCGGTGACCATAGATCCGCCGTTCCCCCAGGGCGTCTACGTCGCTTTCAACCGCTGCGTGGAGGCCGCGCCCAAACGCGACACCACCTACGTGCTGGCCGCGGAAGGCGAGGATGGGAAGACGGTTTCCGCCTCCTTCACCATCCGCGTACAGGCCGACCCCGAGTCGCTGCCCCGCATCACTTCGTTCGCCATCGATAAACACGTGGTGGAAAAGGGCCGCCACATCTACACGCTGGCGTTCGCATTTCAGAACGGGAAAGACGTGAGCATCGATCCGCCGGTGTTTTCACCGATCGAAGATTCGGCTCCGTTCGGCCAGTTTTTCGTGGCGCCGGACAAGACGACCACCTACACGCTGACGGTGGCCGGGAAATTCGGGCACAAGGCGCAGAAGAAACTGACGATCGAAGTGAAGGACCAGTAGGCGGCTGTCTGTCGCACGTGCAGGCTTGCCGCGCACCTGCGGCGGCGGTAGACTCCGAGTGAGATTATGCGAATCACCTGGCTTGGACACGGCTCATTCCAATTCGAACTCCCCTCGGGCCAAATCATCCTGATGGACCCCTGGATCGAGGGCAACCCTTCCTATCCCAAAGACCACCAGATCACGCGGGTCGATACCATTTGCATCACGCACGGCCACTTCGACCACATCCACAGCACTCCGCCGCTGGCCGCGCGTTTCTCACCCGAAGTGGTGGCCATCTATGAGACCTGCCACTGGCTCGAATCGAAGGGCGTCAAGAATACCCGACCCATGAACAAAGGCGGATCGCAGGCGGTCGGCGGCGTCTCGATCACCATGACCCACGCCGTGCATAGCTGCGGCATCCTGGACGATGGCAAGATGGTCTACGGCGGGGAAGCCTCCGGCTACGTGCTGCGCTTCCCGGGCGGCCGCGCGCTGTATTTCGCCGGCGATACCAACGTCTTCTCCGACATGCACCTGGTGGAGCATCTCTACCACCCCGATCTGGCCTTTCTGCCCATCGGCGATCTCTACACCATGAGCCCGCGCGAAGCCGCCGTGGCCTGCAAGCTGCTCCGGCCGGCGAAAGTCATCCCCATGCACTACGGAACATTTCCGGCGCTGACGGGTACGCCGGCTCAGTTAGCCGAACTGGTCGAGGATCTTGCCACGGAAGTGTGGGCGCTGGAACCGGGGAAGACGGTGGACTGGTAGGGGGGTGCCGTGACCGCTAGTAAATCAACCGGGAAAGTCGCACAGTTCAGGCTGTCCCTGCTTCCCGTCACTGCTTCCCGTCCCTGTTTCCCCGTTTCCGCCCCCGTACTGCGTGGGAGTTGCCGTGTGCATTCTTCGCGGGTGTCCCGCGCTCGATCCGCCGTTTCTTGCGGCGCCAGTTCGAAATGGGATAGTTGATAGGCGATTTGGAAAGGACAA
>JBEKQS010000122.1:0-14779 GCA_049519475.1 Bryobacteraceae bacterium
TGCTCCAGCGGCTCGGCTTGAAACTGCCCAGCGCGCTGGAACCAGCGGCGATGTAGTGGAAACTCGCCCACGCCGCCGCTGAAACCAAAGACTTTATGCTTCAAACTGCGGAACCTGGGCTACCTCCCAGCAGGGTCGAAAAAGCGGGGCGCCGGCTCGGAAGCCGGCGTTGCGGGACGGAGGCCCGCTCCACGAGCAGCGAGGGTCCCCACACTGTTTTCATGAAATTTCGCGGGCCGAAGGCCCTCTGCAAGAGGCTAGAATCTAATTTGGTCCTGGTTCAGAATGTCTCCAAGCTTTACCGCCTGTATCGCCGCCCGGCCGACCGGTTGCGAGAGATGCTGCCGCGCGCGCGCCAGCGCCACTCCGAGTTTTGGGCGCTGCGCGACATCAGCTTCCACCTGGAGAAAGGCGAGATGCTCGGCCTGGTGGGACCCAACGGCTGCGGCAAGAGCACCCTGCTCCAGATTGTCAGCGGAATTTTGCAGCCCACCACGGGGCGCGTGGTCACGCACGGCCGCATCGCGGCCCTGCTCGAACTGGGCGCCGGCTTCAACCCCGAATTTAGCGGGCGCGAAAACGTCTATCTGAACGGCGAGATCCTGGGCCTCAGCCGCGCCGAAATCGGCCAAGCCATGCCTTCCATCGAAGCCTTCGCCGAGATTGGTGAATTCATCGACCGCCCGGTGAAGGAGTACTCGAGCGGCATGTACGTGCGCCTGGCATTTTCCACCGCCATCCACGTGGACCCCGACATCCTCATCGTGGACGAGGCCCTGGCCGTGGGCGACGCCGTCTTTGCCAACCGCTGCGTGCGCAAATTCCAGGAGCTGCGCGAGCGCAAAATCACCGTTCTCTTCGTCTCCCACGATCTCGGTCTGGTGAAGCAACTCTCCGACCGCGCCATCCTCCTGTTGGGCGGCCGCATTGCCGCCGAGGGCGCGCCCAGCGACGTCATCAACCGTTATATCGGCTTAGTGCTCGAAAAACAGGAGCCCCCGAACAAAAAAGGGGATCGCGTGCGGTCCAGCTTCCGCCACGGCGATGGATCGAGCGAGATCCTGGACGTCCGCCTGCTCAACGCGAGCGGCGCCACGGTGGCCTCCGTGTCGAGCGGCGAGCCCATCACCGTGCGCGTGCGCTCGCGCTTCCGCCGGTCCGTGTCGGACCCCATGGTGGGCATTCTCATCCGCACCCGCATCGGCATGGACGTGTATGGCACCAACACACGCCTCGAGCAGGCGGAGTTGGGCAATCTCCAGGAGGGCGATGAGCTCGAGGTCGATTTCGCCATCGAGTGCTGGCTGACGCCGCAGCAGTACACGCTCACGGTGGCCACGCAGAATCCCGATGGCTCGAGCCACGATTGGCTCGACGACGCCATCGCCTTTGAAGTGGTGGATACGCGAGTGGCGGCCGGGGTGGCGAACCTCAGGGCGAAAGTGGAATGGCGCGTCTCACGGTAAAAGTGCACCCGCGCGCCCGCCGCACCGCGCTGGCGGGCCGCCTGGGCGATGCCTGGAAGCTGGCTCTGGCCGCGCCTCCGGTCGATGGCAAAGCCAACGAAGAATGTGTACGCTTCTTCGCGGAGTTGGCCCGGGTACCGAAATGGCGCGTGCGGATTGTCAGCGGATCAACCAGCCGCATCAAAGTGGTGGAAGTGGAAGGCGTCTCGCAGGACGACTTGGAAAAACGCCTGCTCTAACCATGGGGTACGGACGGTCTGCCGGGGCTGGGCGCCGGCATGAGTGGGTGCGCCACCTCATCACCGCCAGCGTGCCAGGCAGGAGCTTTACGCCACCGTCTTCTGTTGGTGAATCTCCTGCAGGCTCCAGACGCGGATGGGATCGCGCAGCTTCGCCGCCACTGCGTCGGCCGCGGCGCGCGCGCCGCTCATGGTGGTGATGCACGGCACACTGTACATCACCGCGCTGCGGCGGATGGCCTTCTCGTCGTGGAACGCGGGCGCGCCGGCGGTGGTGTAAATCGCCAATTGGACTGCACCGCCTTTCAGCAGGTCCACCACGTTCGGCCGGCCTTCGTTCACTTTGAGCACGGTCTTGCAAACGAGGCCGGCGTTGCGCAGCGCCGCTGCCGTGCCGCGCGTCGCCACCAGTTTGAATCCCAGGTCCGCGAACGACTTGGCCACTTTCACGGCTTCCGGCTTCTGATGGTCGTTCACGCTGATGAACACCGTGCCTTGGTCCGGCAATGGGCTGCCGGCGCTGATCTGCGCCTTCAGGAACGCTTCGCCGAAGTTCACGCCCACGCCCATCACTTCGCCCGTGGAGCGCATCTCCGGACCCAGTGCCGGGTCCACGCCCGGGAATTTGTTGAACGGAAATACCGGCGACTTGACGAAATCCTGCGTGACGGAAAGTTTGCCGCTTCCCAGGTTGTAATCCTTCAGCTTGCGGCCCCACATCAAGCCCACCGCGATCTTGGGCAGCGCCACGCCCGTAGCCTTACTCACATAGGGCACCGTGCGCGAGGCGCGCGGGTTCACTTCCAGCACGTACACCACGCCGTTTTGAATGGCGTACTGCACGTTCATCAGGCCGACGACGCGCAGCGCCTTGGCCAGCCGGACGGTATAGTCTTCGATGGTGGCGATGGCTTTGTCCGGCAGCGATTGCGGCGGCAGCACGCAGGAACTGTCGCCCGAGTGTACGCCGGCCTCTTCGATGTGCTCCATGATTCCCGCGATCAGCACTTCGTCGCCATCCGCCAGCGCGTCCACGTCCACTTCGGTGGCGTCTTCCAGGAAGCGGTCGATCAGCACCGGGCGGTCCTGCGAGAAGGTCACGGCCTCGCGCATGTACTGCCGCACCATTTCCTCGTCGTAAGCGATCACCATGGCGCGCCCGCCCAACACGTAGCTGGGCCGCACCAGCACCGGGTAGCCGATGCGCCGCGCCGCTTGGCAAGCTTCCTCCACGCTGGTCGCGGTGCCGTTGGCTGGGCAGGGAATCGCCAGCTCTTCGAGCAGTTTGCCGAAAAGTTTGCGGTCCTCGGCCAGGTCGATATCGGAAGGATCGGTGCCGATAATCGGTACGCCCAGCCGCTTCAGCGGCAACGCCAGGTTGAGCGGCGTTTGCCCGCCAAACTGTACGATCAGCCCGTCGGGCTTCTCCGTGTCGCAGATGTTGAGTACGTTTTCCAGCGTCACCGGCTCGAAGTAGAGGCGGTCGCTGGTGTCGTAATCGGTCGAGACGGTCTCCGGGTTGCAATTGACCATGATCGATTCGACGCCCATTTCCTGGAGCGCGAACGACGCATGGCAGCAGCAGTAATCGAACTCGATGCCCTGTCCGATGCGGTTCGGCCCGCTGCCCAGGATCATGACCTTCTTGCGATCGCTGGGGCCGGCCTCGCAGGAGCTTTCGTAGTTGGAATACAGATACGGCGTGAAGCTCTCGAATTCGGCGGCGCAGGTGTCCACGCGGCTGAAGACCGCAGCCACGCCCAGCTCCTTGCGCCGGTTGCGCACCGCGATTTCATCCACGTCCCAGGTCTTGCCCAGTTGTGCGTCGGAGATGCCGTAGCGCTTGGCGCGGCGAAAAACTTCCCTTGCAATATCCGGCCAGACTTCTTTCGCCAGCTCGCCCTCGAAATCCACCACCTCTTTCATTTGCGCCAGGAACCAGCGGTCGATGGAGGTCAGCTCGTGGATTTCTTCCACCCCGAAACCATTGGCCAGGGCGAAGCGGATGTAGTTCAGGCGGTCGGGTGTGGGGGTGATGAGCTTTTGCGGGATCAGGTTCTTGTCGAATTTCTCGGAGCCGAAGGCTTTGCCGGTTTCCAGGCTGCGCATGCCCTTCCATAGCGCCTGTTTGAACGTGCGGCCGATCGCCATCACTTCTCCCACCGACTTCATCTGCGTTCCCAGCGTGGGGTCCGCGCCGGGGAATTTCTCGAAGGCCCACTTGGGAATTTTTACCACCACGTAGTCGATGGTCGGCTCGAAGCAGGCCGGCGTTTTGCGCGTGATGTCGTTGCGGATTTCGTCCAGCCGGTAGCCCACCGCCAGTTTCGCCGCGATCTTGGCGATGGGGAAGCCGGTGGCCTTCGACGCCAGCGCCGAGCTGCGCGAAACGCGCGGGTTCATCTCAATGATCACCATCTTCCCGTTGGCCGGGTTGATGGCGAACTGCACGTTGGAGCCGCCGGTATCCACGCCGATTTCGCGCAGGCAGCGGATGGCGCCGTCGCGCATCATCTGGTATTCACGGTCGGTCAAAGTCTGCGCCGGCGCCACCGTGATGGAATCCCCGGTGTGCACTCCCATGGGGTCGAAGTTCTCGATCGAGCAGACGATGATGCAGTTGTCCGCCAGGTCGCGCATCACTTCCAGCTCGAATTCCTTCCACCCCAGCGCGCTCTCTTCGATGAGCACTTCGTGAACCGGCGAGAGCGCGATGCCGCGCTCCAGGATCTCCATCAGCTCTTCCCGGTGGTAGGCGATGCCGCCGCCGGTGCCGCCGAGGGTGAAGCTGGGCCGCAGGATGCACGGGTAGCCGATGCGCTCCGCGAATTCCAAACCGCCCTTCACGGTGTTCACCAGTTGCGATTGCGGCGTTTCCAGGCCGATCTTGCGCATGGCGTCTTTGAACAGCAGGCGGTCTTCGGCCTTCTTGATGGCGTCGATCTTGGCGCCGATCAGCTCGACGCCGTACTTGTCCAGTATCCCGGCTTCGGCCAGCTCGACGGCCAGGTTCAACGCCGTCTGCCCGCCCACGGTGGAGAGCAGGGCGTCCGGCCGCTCGCGCCGGATGATCTCTTCCAGGTAGGGCACGGTCAGCGGTTCAACGTAGGTCTTATCCGCGAGGTCGGGGTCGGTCATGATGGTCGCCGGGTTGGAGTTCACCAGCACCACCTGGTAGCCGTCGGCGCGCAGCGCCTTGGCCGCCTGCGTCCCCGAGTAGTCGAACTCGCAGGCCTGGCCGATGACGATCGGGCCGGAGCCGATGATGAGGATTCGGTGCAGATCGTTACGTCTGGGCATCGGCTATCTCCCGCCCATCAGTTGGATGAAGTCGTCAAACAGGTAGTGCGAATCGTGCGGCCCCGGCGCCGCTTCCGGGTGGTATTGCACGCAGAAGGCGGGATGGTTGCGCAGACGGAAACCTTCGAGGGTCTGGTCGTTGAGGTTGACATGCGTGATTTCGACTTCATTCGAGTTTAAAGAGTCCGGATCTACCGCGAATCCATGATTATGCGAAGTAATCTCCACCCTTTTGTTGAGCTCGTTGCGCACCGGATGGTTGGCGCCGCGGTGGCCGAATTTCAGCTTGTAGGTCTTGCCGCCCGCCGCCAGGCCAAGCAGTTGATGGCCCAGACAGATGCCGAAAATCGGCTTCGTGCCGATCAGCTTGCGGATGTTCCGCACCTGGGTCTCCAGTGGTTCGGGATCGCCTGGGCCGTTCGAAAGAAAGATGCCGTCCGGCTTGAGCGCCAGCACGTCCTCCGCCGAGGTCAGCGCCGGAACCACCGTCACGCGGCAGCCATAATGCACTAAGCGCCTTAAAATGTTGTGTTTGATTCCAAAATCATAAGCTATTACATGATATTTGACAGCGCTCGGCGTTCCCACCAGTTCCGAGGGCGAGCAGGCATCCACGCCGTGGGTCCATTCGTAGCGCTCAGTCGTGGAGACGCGGCTGGCGAGATCGAGCCCGGCCATGGTGGGGATGCCGCGGGCTTTCTCCACCAGGAGCCGCGCGTCCTTCTCGACGGACGACAGCACCCCGCGCATGACGCCGCGGGTGCGCAAGTGGCGCACCAGCGCGCGGGTGTCCAGATCGTCCACCACCGGAATGCCGGCGCTGTTCAGAAAGGCGTCGGCTTCCTGGTCCGACCGCCAGTTGCTGGCTAAGCCCGAGAACTCGCGCACCACGAGGCCCTCGATGTAGGGCCGCGCGGATTCGTTATCGGCCGCGCTGGTTCCGTAATTGCCGATCTGCGGGTTGGTCAGGATGACGATCTGGCCGGAATAGGAAGGGTCCGTGAAAATTTCCTGGTACCCGGTGAGCGCGGTATTGAATACCACCTCGCCCGACCGTTCCACCGGCGCACCAAAACCTCTGCCCTCGAAGACCGTGCCGTCTTCCAGGGCCAGGATCGCAGAGTTCAAGTTAGGTTGTTCCTCCCAGGGAGTGGATAAGCTTCATTCTAGCAAGAGGGCCAGTGCGCGCCAACCGGCTTACGGGTAGAATTGAAAAGACATGCTGAAGCGCGTCTACATCGACAATTATCGGACGTTTGTGAACTTCGAACTGACGCTCGGTCCACAGCAACTCATTTTGGGGTTGAACGGCAGCGGCAAGTCCACGTTGCTGGAAGTGCTCCGCGCCGTGAAGAACCTCGTCACCGGCCATGGAGACCCGGAGACGCTTTTCCCCCCGAGCAGCCGCACTCGCTGGCAGACGTTGCAGCAACAGACCTTCGAGCTGGATATTGAGATTGGGGAGAGCTACAGCTTCCGATTGGAGCTGGATTCGTGGGGGTCGCCTGCGAAAACGCGGATTAGGCGGGAGCTCGTCACTTGTAACGGGCGGACCGTTTTCGAGTTCGTGGAGGGCGAAGTTCACGTGTTCGATGACCATTTCGAACCGGTTGTAACGTACCGATCTGACTGGTTCCGATCGGTACTAGCGTCCGTTCTATCGTGGACCGACGACACCAGGCTGGTGCGGTTTAGAAACTGGGTCGAGATGCTGCACTGCCTGCAGTTGAATCCCCATGCCATGTCGGGAGAGACTGGGCGCGAGGAGCCGGAACCTACGCGCTATATGTCCAACTTTGCTTCGTGGTACCGGCACATGGCTCAGGAGCGGGGCGGCTCCGTATCAACATTGCAGCATCAATTGCAGCAGATCATACCGGGATTCTACGCACTGAATCTCCGCTCCGCCGGGGGGAATCTTCGAACTCTGGAAGTTGTCCTTACCGATCAATCTAGTCCCCCGACAACCATCTCGTTTACGTTCGACGAACTTTCCGACGGGCAACGTATTCTGATCTGCCTATATGCGCTGCTAAACTTCGTGGTCGAGGGCGGTGCTTGCCTCTTCCTCGATGAGCCCGAGAACTACCTGGCGCTACCCGAGATACAGCCGTGGCTTATGGAATTGCGCGGTCGCATCGAGGATCGAGGCGGACAGGTCATCCTGATTTCGCATCATCCTGAGATCATCGACTATCTCGCGCCAGAACTCGGCTTGGTTTTTGAGCGGGTCGGTGTCGGGCCGGTCCGAGTCCGTAATTATGAGCCGCACGAGGTGCTCTCTCCGTCTGAGCAGATTGCGCGCGGGTGGTAAGGGCGATGGCCGACAGAATCGCCCGGATTATTATCTTGATCGAAGACCTCAACCAAGAGAATCTGCTGAGGCGCTACTTGCTGCGGCTGGGCCATGACACTCGCACTATGGATTTCAAGAGACTGTCGCAAGGCCGGGGTTCAGGCGAACAGTTTGTCCGTGAGAAGTATGCTTTCGAGTCGCGGGCGATGCGATTACAAATGGCCAAGACCAAGGCATGCCTCATTGCTATGATCGATGCCGATACAGGATCGATTGATGATCGAAGACAGCAACTCGATCGCGCCCTTCGAGACGCTGGAGAAACGCCGAGAAGCCCGGCGGAGCCGATCCTAAATCTGATACCGAAGAGAAACGTAGAGACCTGGATCCTCTGCCTGAATTCGAAGCCGGTCGACGAAGTGACAGATTACCGCCGCGACGCGGGCGCGGACGCTCAATCAATCAAGCAGGCCGCACAAATCCTTTTCGACTGGACGCGGCCAAATGCTGCGTTGCCCGCTCATTGTGTACCGTCCCTTCGGGATTGTCTGCCGGAGTTTCGTCGAATACCGGTCGAGTGACCAGCCTCTCACGCCACGCCGCCCCTTGGCACCGGCGGCAGCTCCGCCGGTAGCTGGCCCTTGCATAGTTCCAGAACCTGGATGGCGGTCAGAGAGCTCTGTGCCGTCGAATTGGTGGAGGCGAACGGCGCTTCGTCGATGGGGTTCAGCGCGTCGGGGCCGGCCACGTGGCGCGTGGCATACGGGCCGCCGGGAAGACGCCGCGGACCACCCCCGCCAGCCAACTGGCTGATGGCGCGCGCAATGAATGCGGGGTTCTTCGTCTTCGAATAGGCGTAGGCCGCCAGCCGGCCCGCGCCCGCATAAGCGCCGTCGGCTCCCTCGGCGAACGTCGTCATATCCGCGGCCACGACCGCTTTGGGCGCGGTGGTCAAGCGGCAGTATTGCAGGAAAGTTTTCTGCCAGCCTTCGTCGTCGATGATCTGGTTCAGCTCGAACACCACTTCGGCGCCGCCCTGGATCACCTGCAGATTGTAAACGCCGAAGCCATCCGGCACCATCGGGTAGAGTTTATTGGTCTTGGGGTCGTATCCATACAAAACGTTCGGTCCGGTCATGAAGCCATACGGCATCTTCACAATGGAATCCATGCCGGCGAGAATTTTGTCGCGGTACCTGGTGTCGCCGGTGCGCTCCCACTCGGTCATCCAATTGCCGACGCAGGCCAGCCAATCCGGGCCACCGCGCATGCGGCCGGGATAGGGAATCGGCCCGGTGCGCGGGGAAGCCAGCCGCATGGGATCGATCTCCATAATCTTGTAATCCACGTCGACCACCGCGCGCATGATGTCGCCGGTGCGTTCGTCGGTGGTGAGGTAGTAGTAAAAGCGGCGGAAGGCCGCCTGGCTGATGCGCGCTTCCTTGGCGCCGCAGCCCCAGTGGCGCACGTTGTGGCGCGATCCAAGTCCCGCAAACCGGCCGGAATGGTAGGTGTCCACTTCGCTGGTGTGCCGGGTCATGGCTTCCGCCATGCGGAAAACATCGGCGCGGCCGGTGCGCAGAAAACTGTACCACAGCCACATGTCGGTTCCCAGCTCGGTGTTGTCCCAGGCGTAGCCCCCGATGTCGTAGCGCCAGGTGTGGCGCGCCGCATCGTAAGCGTGCATTACATCGCCGTAGTCCCAGAAGCCGTACCAGCGGCGCTGCTCCACCTCCTTGCGGTAAAGTTCCAGCGCCTGGTTGAGCTGGTCTTCCACCGTGCGCTTCAGCGGCGTGGAACGGTCCGGCAGGCTCCAGACGCCGAAAGCCGAAGCCTGATGCAGGTATTCCGGACTGCACACCAGGCGCGGCGGCTCGGCATTGGCTTGCGCCTGTTTCGCGGTCTCTTCCCGCGCGGGCACGGCGCCGGAAGGATAGAGGGTCAATTCGCTGGTGCGGCCGACACCGTTGGCGGTGCTGAAACCCGGTTGAGCGTCTTCATAGCTGGCCTCCAGCGTGTGGTTGCGAGTGTCGTAGAATCGCAGATCCATGGCCGGCGCGTCGGGCGACCAGAGCCAGACCAGCACATCGGCGGTCTCCGAGGTGGCATTCCGCACTTCGAGCGAGGCGGGGTACGACTGCCAGAAGTTCTTCAGCGCGACGCCCAGGCCGCCGCTCACATCGCCAGCAAATACGAGGCCCGATGCGCGCTTGCCGGTGCCGGCGGTCACCCAGCAGCATTGCGGGTGGGTCCGTTTCTGAATGGTGAAACCGTCGCAAGTGGGCTGGGCCAGCTTGAAGGAATCCCACACGGCCCAATTGTCCAGGAGGAACTGGCCCTGTGTGTTGTACTGATCTCTGTTTGCAATCCGCTGGCCGGCCAGTTGCGCGGCGTAGAGGTCGTCACCGGCCGCAAGGGAGAGGCGCCGCGCGCCCGTGGCCGGTTGGATCGGCTCCGCCCACAGTCCCGAGTCTTCCCCCGAGAAACGGACGTGCCGGTTCTGTATCTGTTCGCGCATGGGTACCGCGAACTCCACTCCCAGCCCGCGAATGAAATCTTTCTCCTGATCGCCGTCAAACACAATGGAATGGACCATGCGCACGGCAGCATCTCCGGCGTAAAAATAAAGCCGGACTATAAACGGCAGCCATTCCCGGCTGCCTTGCGCGGCCTTGTGCACGCCTTCGATCCTCACCACCGAGCGCACCGGGCCGGTTTGTTCCACGGTGGCTTTTTGAACGATGCTGGTGAAGTCCTGCAAGCGGATGACGTCTGCCGCGGACCGGTCTTCAAGCGTGCAGAGCAAGCGGCCCCGGCGCGCCACTACGCGGCCGTCCACGGTCATGGAATCGATGAAGGCCTCGCCCGCGCGCGGGATGCGGCATTGCAGCTTACCGGTATCGACGTCGATCGAGGCGGGGCCTTCGGTCACCTTGACGGCCGGCGCTCCGGGAAGGGTTGCGGCGTTTCCGGACGCCAGCCGCAACGGCGAGGCGAGCCCCGCGTCGACCACCGAAGCGAAGCCGCTCCATTTCAGCGAGCCGTCCGGCCACCATGCCAGCGGCCAGGATTGCAACGGCAGGGTCTTGCCATCATTGCCGGTGAGGGTAAAGCTATGGTCCTTTTGATAGGCGCCACGCGGCCACGGAACGCCCCAACTCACGCCCGTGGCCAGCGCCGGCGGCGTCCCGCCCAACCAGCCGACCAGAACGCCGCCGGTTTGCGCGTTGGATTGAGTTTGCGCTTCCGCTCGGCAGCGCGCCGCGAGGCTCAGACCGGTCAGGGCCGTGGATTCCAGGAATGTTCTTCGTCGCATGGTTGAACGAGTGTGTCATGCCGGGTGCAGTTTGGCAATGGAGAAGGGGATGGGGCGAGCTGGTTTCACCCCACAAAACTCGAGCCGCAAGCGGGGCTAGTTATCAAGATGCTATTGCTCAACCAGATAAGAGGATGGATGCGGCTTGCGAAGCTGTGCGGGAAGAATGTCCCGGTATCTCGATGCAAAACTCCGGTGTGGGCTTCCGTTTGCCGTTACCGGGCGTTGAGGACCGGGCCGGGCACAGGCTCACATGGCCTGGTTCGCGTTTCTCCCTTAGGCACTGCCCTCACGAAGCAGCCAAACTTGATCTGCTCTTCCAGCCGGCACGACCAGACCAGTTCATCGTTCCACACCGTGATATCGGGGCAGCCGTCGCACATGCTCATGGACCCGTCGCAGAGGATGTCCGCGGGCTGGATGATGGTGACCGATTGAAGATGCAGCCGCCGGAACAGGTTGAGAGGGTTCCTTGCGATGGAACGGAGATACTTCCCGGCGACCGCTCGCAGCCCTCGATCGAAAGGTGCGAGGAGGAGCATGGCCTTCGCCTTCCTCTGAACACTGGGGTTTGTGTAGGCCAGGTACGTGCCCTTGCGGAGATGGCTGATGGTCTGGGCCAGCTCCATGAACTTGGGGCCCACATACCCGTATATGCTCTTCTTCGTTCCGATGCGCCCCGTCAGCAGCCACTTGAAGGAGTCGGCTTTCTCGGTGCCGTTCAAGTAGGCACTGGGTTCGAAATCCGGATATCTGGTGCGGATCGCCTCCACCACGTCGTTGGAGAGGATATCCAAACGCTGGTTCTCCTCCGGAGTGGAATAGACAATTGGGCTCATGTCTACCTTGTGGGCGCCCGCGTAATAGTCAAACTTTGACTCCAGGACGGCCGCCCGGATGGCGATGAAGACGATGACGTGCACGATATCGATGTGCTCCTGTGCCCACGCCAGAATGTCCGGGACGTACTGCAACGTATCCGCATACACGGTTGAGTTGAAGGCGCACGAGAGCCCACCCACCTCGGCGAGCATCTGGGCGAAGCTGAGCCGGAGCACGTTCAGCTCGATCTCGGTCTTTCCCCGCCAGTGGGGGCGGTGCTGCCTGCTGTCGATGTGAAAGGTGAATCCCGCTGCGCCCGCTCTCTTCAACTTGAGCAGTAATTCCTTATTCAGGGCCAAACCATTCGTGTTGATGATCGGCTTGAGACCATCCTGAGCAACCAGGCGCACGATTTCGACGATGTCGGGATGGACGAGGGGATCGCCTCCGGCAAGAGAGACACCATCGGTCTTCCGGTACTTCCTGAAGATTGCCAGGTCTCGTTTGATCTCGTCGAGGGGCTTGTGTCCCTTGGGGTTGTTTTCGCGATAGCACCCCTCACAATACATATTGCAGGCCTTCGTGACCTCGAGCCAGGAGATGGCATTGTCAGGCAGGTTCCATGGGAGCCGGTAGTACCTGTTGTGGTCGAGAAAGAGCGTCATGAAAACACCTCGCCTGGGATCACTTTATCGACTTCGAGCCCCGATGTCCGACCACGTCGATTCAACACATAGGATCCGAAATGCCGGGCGGTCACTAAACGGCGACGGTTTCGCTGGCGTAACGCCTGGCCATCTCTTCCAGCGTAATCGGCTTGTAATCGCCCGCGTGCCCCGCTTGTCCGAATTGCGTCATGCGCTGCGCCACCACTTTCTTCATGGCATCGCGCGCCGGCTTCAGGTAGTCGCGCGGGTCGAACTTCTCCGGCGTCTCCATGAACACCTTGCGGATGGCGCCGGTGATGGCCAGCCGGTTGTCGGTATCCACGTTGACCTTGCGCACGCCGTTCTTGATGCCGAGCTGGATCTCTTCCACCGGCACGCCCCACGTGGGCTTCAGCTTGCCGCCGTATTGATTGATGATGTCCTGCAGCTCCTTGGGCACGCTGGAAGATCCGTGCATCACCAGGTGAACATTGGGCAGGCGCTTGTGGATCTCGATGAGGATGTCCATCTTCAGCGTTTTGCCGGTCGGCTTGCTGCTGAACTTGTAAGCGCCGTGGCTGGTGCCGATGGCGATGGCCAAAGCGTCCAGCCCGGTGAGCTTGACGAATTCTTCGGCCTGCGCCGGATCGGTGAGATGGCTCAGCCCGTCCAGGCCGGCGCCGTGGCCGTCTTCGATGCCGCCCAGGCATCCGATCTCGCCTTCCACCGTGATGCCCTTGGCATGCGCCATTTCGACTACCTGGCGCGTGGCATCCACGTTGTATTCGAAGCTGGAGGGCGTCTTGCCGTCGGGCATCAGCGAGCCGTCCATCATCACGCTGGTGAAGCCCATCTCGATGGCGCTCTTGCAGGTCTCCACGCTGTTGCCGTGATCCAGATGCAGCACGGTCGGAATCTCCGGGTACACTTCGGTGGCCGCGATCATGAGGTGATACAGGAAACGGTCCTGCGAGTAGGCGCGCGCCCCGCGGCTGGCCTGCACGATCACCGGCGATTTGGTTTCCCGCGCCGCTTCCATGATGGATTGAATCTGTTCCATGTTGTTGACGTTGAACGCGCCAACGCCATACCCGCCCTTGGCTGCTTCATCCAGCAGTTGGCGCATCGAGACTAGTGGCATTTACGATTTCTCCCGGTTCTTGAAATAGAGGCCGAAACTCTTTAATTTCTACGCTAACATGATTTACTTGGCGCTAGCGCGCGGCTCATGATTGCTTTCCACCCGCTCTTCCGCAATCCGCACCTGCAGACCGTGGCGGCCCACTACTGGAAGCGGCCGGATGCCGGACCCAGCTACCCACTCACGCGCCGCCTTTTCCGCACGGAGCCGGATGTGCGGGTGGCCGTCGATTCGCAGCAGCCGCCAGGCCCGCCTGCCGGACACGTGGTGATGGTTCATGGCCTGGAGGGTTCCTCCGCGGCCGGCTACATCCGCAGCCTCAGCGCCGCCGTGGTGCGCGCCGGTTTCGCGGCGCACCGCTTCCACATGCGCACCTGCGGCGCGACCGAGCATCTGTGCACCACGCTTTACCATGCCGGACTCACCAGCGACCTGGATTCGGTGGCGCGCCAACTCCAGGCCGAGAGCCCCGCGCCCCTGTTTCTGGTGGGCTTCTCGCTGGGCGGCAACGTGGTGATGAAACTGGCGGGTGAGCTCGGCGCCGCCGGGCCGGCGCTCATCCGCGGCGTGTGCGGCGTCTCGACGCCACTCGACCTCGAGGCTTGCGCGCGCCGCATCGCCGAGCCCGACAATCGCTTCTACCAGAAGCGCTTCGTCAACCGCATGCGCGCGCGCCTCTGCGCCACAGGCCGCTACCAGCCGCGCGATTTCGCCGGCCTCAGCTCCGTCTGGCAGATCGACGATCGCATCACCGCGCCTTCCTTCGGCTTCGGCAACGCCGAGAACTATTACCGCACGCAATCCGCGGTGCGCTTTCTCGAAACGATCCGCGTGCCCGCGCTGCTCATCCAGGCGCAGGACGACACCTTCGTTCCCTTCGACGTCTTTTCGGCTCCTGCGCTGCGCGCGAATCCGCTCATCGAGTTGTGCGCCACCGAAGCGGGCGGCCACCTGGGATTCCTGGGCCGCCGCCCGCACCGCTTATGGCTGGATGAGACAATCCTGGAGTGGATTCGGGATCATTTGTGAGTAAACCGGATGCTCAGTTCCGCGGTTGGTGTCACCCTGGTGACTTGGCTGAAGCGTAATGGGGGATCGGCGTGTGCCTCCGATAAGGAGCGGGACGCGGGCTCCATCCGGGAGGTACCGGTAAGGTACTAGTACTGTTTTAGGATGTATCAGTACTACTATGGATTCCGCCGGCTATTTTGGGATTGCATTTCGCTTGCATCCTTTTGTACTATTATGACTACATTCAATCAGATCCGGACGCCCCCACTGCAAATTCCGGCTGAATTGCAAATTTTTGGAGGAAATCAGATGCGGAGAGTATTTTTAGCTTTTGCTTTCGTAGCCATGTTTGCCTTGGCCGCGAACGCTGGCGTCGTAACCCTGACTTTCGAAGGGTTGCAAACTTCCGAAGGGGTTCTGAACTACTACAACGGCGGACTCGGCAGCCTGGGTAGTGGGCCGGGCCCGAGCTACGGCATTACGTTCGGTTCCGATTCGCTGGCCATCATTTCCGCGGCGGATGGCGGCGGTGGCAATTTCG
>JBEKQS010000123.1:0-14778 GCA_049519475.1 Bryobacteraceae bacterium
GCCGAAGTTCCCGAAGAGGGACATTTCTACGTGCCCGTCGGGTGCCAGCATTGCGAGAACCCGCCGTGCACCAAGGTATGCCCCACCGGCGCCACCTGGGTGGAGCGCGACGGCATCGTGGTCATCGATTACGACTGGTGCATCGGCTGCCGTTACTGCATGGCGGCTTGCCCTTATGGAGCGCGGCATTTCAATTGGGAGGAGCCGACCATTCCCAACGAGGAATTCAATCCCAACACTCACTATCTGGGCAACCGGCCGCGCACCAAGGGCGTCGTCGAAAAATGCACCTTCTGCATCCAGCGCTCCCGCGCCGGGCGCTATCCGGCGTGCGTCGAAATCTGCCCGGTGGGCGCGCGCAAGTTCGGTAACCTTCTCGACAAAGACAGTGAGATCCGCTACATCATCGAGCACAAGCGTGTGCTGGTTCTGAAAGAGGAATTGAATACCGTACCAAGGTTCTTCTACTTCTATGCCACATGAGACTCCAGTGAACAGCTTCCGGCTCTTCGGCGGCTTCGCCCGCGGGAGCTTGCGGCTGATCCTGCGCGGAAACCGGGCGTACGTGTTATGGCTGGTTTTTCTGGCTACGCTGATCGTTTCGGGAATTCTGGCCTACTCCCACCAGGTGCGGACCGGCCTCGGAGTGACGGCCATGCGCGACCAGGTGAGTTGGGGCTTCTATATCGGCAACTTCACCTTCCTGGTGGGCGTGGCGGCCGCTGCCGTCGTCCTGGTCATCCCAGCCTACATCTACAACTGGAAGCCCATCCGGGAAATCGTGATCTACGGCGAACTGCTGGCCATCAGCGCCATCATGATGTGCCTGATGTTCGTCATGGTGGATATCGGACGTCCCGACCGCTTCTGGCATCTGATCCCGCCCTTCGGCCACCTCAACTTCCCGAGCTCCATTCTGGCCTGGGATGTAGTGGTGCTCAACCTCTACTTCGTCGTGAACTTCGTGGTGGCCACACACATTCTGTACCGGGCATTTCACGGCCGCCATTACATCAAGCGGCTGGTGGTGCCTCTGGTGTTGCTGTCCATTCCCATGGCGGTGGGCATCCACACCGTGACGGCGTTTCTGTACAACGGACTGGCGGCCCGCCCGTACTGGAATTCCTCGATCCTGGCGCCGCAGTTTCTGGCATCGGCTTTCTGCTCCGGCCCGGCCATTCTGCTGATCATGATTCAGGTGCTGCGGCGGTTTACGCGGTTTGAGATTCAGAATGAGGCCATTTGGAAGATCGCCGAACTGATGGCGTACGCCATGTTCCTCAACCTCTTCCTGCACGGCGCCGAAGCCTTCAAGGAATTCTACTCGAATACCCAGCACGTGCTGTACACGCGTTACTGGTACTGGGGTTTGGGGTCGCACCATACGCTGGTCCCCTACGCCTGGACGGCGGTATTCTGCAACCTGCTGGCGTTCGGGCTGTTCATCGTCCCCAAGGCCCGGCGCAACTTTGTGACGTTGAACATCGGTTGCCTGGCCATCTACGCGGGAGTCTACATCGAAAAGGGGATGGGGCTCATCATCCCAGGCCTGACACCCGATGCCTTAGGCGAAATCTACGAATACTATCCGACGCTGACGGAGCTCCGCGTGGCCGCGGGAATTTTCGCCACGGGCTTCCTGATCTTCACGCTGATGCTCAAGGTTGCGGTGCCGATTTCGTTGGGTGAGTTCCGCGATAGGAGAGAATCGCTGGAGACAGCCGAATTGGTTGAAACGCGATAGCCGGAGACGCGTCTTTCGGAGTATAGTATCTTAAGATGCGTTTTCAGGCCCAACCCAGCACAAGTCCGGACATCATTGGTCCCGCCTTGGCCGCAGCTCGCCAACCGGATCACGCGGAGCGAAGCATCCAGTTGTATGGGTGGGACCTGCAAAGCCGAACCTGGCACGGCCCGTGCGAATTGGATTTCGCCGCTGCCCGGCCCCATCGCCTCACGGAAGCTCTCGCAAACGTCTCTGGGCGGTCATGGTTCGGTCCGGTGACCTGCTCCGTGCCCGGGGAACCCGCCTGCCGTTTCTTCGTGGTCATTCACGATCTTAAGGACTGCGCGGTTTCCACAATCTATTGCGAGGAGTCGAAAGCCGGTCCGGTGGAGATTGTGGCTGTGATCCCCGCGGAGCGGCGCTCCCAGCTTCGCCCGGAATTCGCGTTCGAGTTCCTGGCATTCGCCGGCTTCCTGGGCTCTCTGGGAGGCGACGCCGAGCTTGAGGTAAGCGAAGGGGTCGCAACCGCTCTCGAAGAGAGCTCCGTTACCGATTCGCTGGTATTCTCCATCTCGACCGGCCTCTGGTCGAGCGACCTCGATCATGTCCTCTCACTCTGTGTCGAGCAGACCACCATCGCCGTGCTGCGCTGGCTGCGGAAAGCGTAGGGCAGAAGCTCCCCAGTAGAGGCGGAGCCTTTCTGTAGTACACTACGTATATACGCGATGCGTTACGAATGGGACCAGGAGAAGAATCGGCGCAACCAGCAAAAACACGACGGAATTTCCTTTGAGCTGGCTACGCTGGCCTTCGAGGACGAACGTTGCCTGGTCTATCCGGACCGCATCGATAGGAATACAGAAGAACAACGCTGGCATGCGCCGGGTGCGGTTCAGATTGAACCTGAGGCCCGTGCCGTGCTGCTCATTGTCCATGCGAACCGGGAGGAACACAATGGCGAAGAAGTCATCCGTATCATCTCAGCCCGCGGGGCTGAAAAGCATGAGATCCGAAGATATCAAGAGCAGGAAATGGACTGAACGCGACCGCGAAACCCTGCGCCGTATTGCAGTGCGGCAAGGCGCGGCGGATGACTCGAGCATTAACTTCAAAGAAATCCCGCGCCTCACTGATGAACAGTTGGCAAGCATGGTCCGACTGCGAGACGCCCGGCCGCGCAAGGTTGCGGTGAGCGTACGCCTTGACGAACAGGTGCTGGAATGGCTGCGCTCCAAGGGCGACGGCCACTTGACGCGCATCAACGACATCCTCACCAACCTCATGGAAGCGGAACAGCGGACGCGCCCGGGGCAATAACCGCCGGTCCGCCATTTCCCTACTGCTTCGCGCCTCCCCGTCCTGCCGGCGCAGCCGGGCCGTTCACCTTAGCTCTCAGCGCCGCCCACTTCGCCATCAGGTTGGTGTACGCGGTTTCCTGCTCACTGCAGGCCTGTAGCTGCGCCGCCGTCGGCGGCATCTCGGAACCCTGCATGCCCTGCACCGCGGCCACCATCTGGGCGCCGATGGTGCTCAGGTTCGCCGCGGCCGGCGGTTCCGACGCAGCCGCGCCAAAGCCACCACCAGCGGCGGGAGCAGCACCAGCAGCACCGCCGCCGCGTCCTCCACGGCCGCCGCGCCCTCCGCCTGCGCCCGCAGACGTCTCGGCCGGTGCGATCTCCTCCACTTGCTTGATCAACGCGTCATTCGCGGCCGATTGCGGCTTCGCCTTCAGCTTCTCGGCGAGCGCACGGGCGTCTTTGTATGCGCTGGCGGCGTTCCGCGCGTTGTTCTCCATCTGCGTCGTCAGCGTGAAGATCTGCTGCACCGCCGTCGTGATCTTCACGCGCGGGTCCATTTTGATCGTAATCGGTTGGCTCTGGCTCTGCCCGTTCACCGTCAAGCGCACGGTGTACGCGCCGGGGGCCACCCACGGCGAGTTGACTCCGGGGTAGGTGCGATGCGGGACCGCGCCACCGCCTCCGCCACCGCCGCGTCCACCACCACCGGCGCCGATCGGATCGTAGTGCATGTCCCAACTGAAGCGGTGCATCCCGGCGGCCGCTGTCAATCCCTTCTGCGGCGCCGGCCAATACAGCGGCAGACTGCAATCCGGCGCGGTCGGCGTCTGCTGGCACAGCTTGTTGTAGGCCACCGGATCGGTCGCCGGGTCGGGGCTCCGCACCGGGTCGTTGCTCGAGTACGTGCGAATCACCTTGCCCTGCGTGTTGAGGAACTCCAACTTCACTTCGCCATTCGCAGCCGCGGGCAAGTAGTAATCGACGATGGCCCCAGGCGGCGGGTTTTCCCCGGCCGGCAGTTCCGGCGGCCACGGCGTCGGATCGTTCGTGCCGAACCGAATCCGGATGCCCGTCTCCGGCTTGAACAGATATGCATTCGATGCCGCGGCGGCCTCGGCCGCCTGGCGCAGCGGCGTCACGTCGTCCAGAATCCAGAAGCCGCGGCCGTGGGTGCCCACCACCAGGTCGGAGCACATGCAGGCGGCGTCATCCTTCACTTCGATGTCGCGCACGGAAATCGCCGGCATATTCAGCCGCAGCGAATGCCAGTTGTCGCCGTCGTCGAAGGAAACCCACACCTGCGTATCCGTAGCGGCGTAGAGCAGCCCTTTCTTGCGCGGATCCTCGCGGATGGAGTTGGCCACCGCACCGCCCGCGATGCCGTTCGAGATCTCCTTCCAGGTCTTGCCCCCGTCGTGCGTGCGCCACAAGTGCGGGTTCATGTCATCCAGGCGCAGCGTATTGGCCGCCGCATAGGCCGTCCTGGTGTCGAAGTGGCCCGCTTCCATATTGAAGATGCGCGTCCACGCCTTCATCTCGGATGGCGTCACGTTGGTCCATTTCGCGCCGCCGTCGGTGGTCACTTGCAGTTGCCCATCGCCGGTGCCCGCCCACAGCACGTTGACGTCGAGGGGCGATGGCGCGAGCGCCGTGATGGAGCCTTGCGGCGCGGGAGTCACTGTGCCGGCGTATTTGCCGGCGTTGGCGGGCACGTCCCAGGTTTGGCGCGTCAGGTCGCCGCTGATGGCCGTCCAGCTATGGCCGGCATTGGCGGTCTTCCAGACGAACTGGGTGGCATAGAAGAGAATGTTGGGATCTTTGGGCGACCAGATCAGCGGTTGCGTGCGAACGGTGCGCGCCGGCTGTTCTGCTGCCGGCACCGGCATCGCCGGCGTCGCCGCCGCTGCCGCACCACGTCCACCCCGCCCCGCTGCTGCGCCGCCGCGGCCTCCACGCCCGCCGCCCGGGCCGACGCTGCCTTTCTGGCTGGTCAGCCGGTTATACACGCTCACTTTCCCGCCATACACCAGGTCCGGGTTCTTCGGATCGGGCGCCGCTTCGCCGTACTCCTCGATGCCCACCGGATGCCAATCGTGGAACGTGATTTCGCCGTCCATGCCGCGGCTGTCCACGCACGCCGAGCCCGAATCCTGCTGGCCGCTGCACAGGCGGTACGGGAAAGCGTTGTCGGCCGTCACGTGATACACCGCGGCGGTCGGCTGGTTGTACCAGTTGCTCCACGATTCGCCGCGATTCGCGGAGACCACCCCGCCCTGGTCGCTCACCAGCAGAATGATATTCGGATTATTCGGATTCACCCAGCTCTTCTGATAGTCGTCGCCGCCCGGCGCGCCGCGCACCGCCGACCACGTCTGGCCGCCATCCTCGGTGCGCCAGAAGACCGTCGAGCAGCTATAGACCACGTTCTCGTTCTTGGGGTCCACCGTGATGGTGGGCAGATCGCCGCCGCCAATGCGGCCCAACGGCCGCGTATCCGGCGGATGCCGCTGCGAGCCGGTCTCGGCGATGCGCGGATCCTCGGAGGCGAGGAACCAGTTTTCGCCGCCATCGGTGGTCTTGTAGAAGGAGATGCCGCCGCCACCGCCGCCGCGCCCGCCACGACCGCCGCCGCGTCCGCCCGCTGCCGGAGTTGCCGCACCGGCGGCCGCCGGGGCTGCTCCTGGCGCCACCGTGGCGTACATTACCTTGGGGTTGCTGGCGGCGATCGCCAGATTCGCTTCAATGATGGGCGGCAGACCTGCGATCAGCTTCCGCCAGTTGGAGCCGCCGTCGGTGGATTTGTAGATGCCGCCGTCGGTGCCGCCGAAGGCACCGTTCTCGGTGAATCCCTGTTGCTGCTGCCACAGGCAGGCGTACACGGTGTTGGGATCCTTGGGATCGATCACCACATCGTTGCCGCTGGTGTACTCGTCGTTGTAAAGTACTTTATCGAAATGCGCGCCGCCGTCGGTCGAGCGAAAGATGCCGCGTTCCGGATTGGGACCGTAGGGATGTCCCAGCGCAGCCACAAACAGCCGGTTCGGGTTGGCGGGGTCCACGGCGATATTAGCGATCATTTGCGAATCGCGCAGCGCCAGGTGGGTCCATGTCTTGCCCGCGTCGGCGGATTTGTACATGCCGTCGCCCACCGCGAGATCGGGCCGGATGATTCCCGCGCCGGCGCCCACATAAATAATGTTGGGGTCCGACGGCGCCACCGCGATGGCGCCAATCGAGCCCGTCGGCTGGTTGTCGAACAGCGGCGTCCACGTGGAGCCGAAGTCGGTGGACCGCCAGAGGCCGCCGTTGTCGAAGCCGATGTAAAACACGTTGGGCTGGCTCGCCACACCGGAGAGCGCCCGGGCGCGACCCGCGCGCGGCGGCCCGATGGAGCGCCAGTGCATCTCGGAATAAAGCCGGGCATCGATCGATTGGCCCGGCACCAATGGCGCCAGCGCAGCCAGCAACAGACCCGGCAAAATCAAACGCGGAATCAACACAATACCACCCTCCCTGGACTTCACGAGTGTAATACGATTCGAATAGTTGGTGGGACAGGCCGGCCTGTCCCACACCGGCGGCAAGACCGCCGGCGCTACCAGTGGGTCTTATCGGAGCTTGAAAATGTAGAAACTCCAGCGACCGGCCAGGAGGCCGGTCCCACCGGGCGCGGCTTCGCCAGAATGTGCAAGCGACGGCCGCGTCCGTCGTTCCCCACTGTTATCCTCGAAGTTCATGCCTCTTGCCATCCATCCCGACGACGTCCGCGCCGCCGCCGTGCGCATCCGTCCGCTGGCCCGCCGGACCCCCGTCATGACTTCGGCAGGCTTTGACGCCCAAGCCGGCGTCCGCGTCTTCTTTAAGTGCGAGAACCTGCAGCGCGGCGGCGCCTTCAAAATCCGCGGCGCTTCCAACCTCATCCTTTCGCTCGCGCCCGAGGCCCTCGCCCGCGGCATCGTCACCTACTCTTCGGGCAACCACGCACAGGCCACCGCCATCGCCTCCCGCCATGTCGGCGCGCACGCCACCATCGTCATGCCCGAAGATGCCCCACGACTCAAGATGGAATCGACGCGCAGCTACGGCGCCACCATCGTCACCTATAACCGTGAGACTGAAAACCGGGAAGAGATCGCCGCCGCCCTCATCAAGCAATCCGGCGCCACCGTGGTCCCGCCCTTCGATCACCCGATGATCATGGCCGGCCAGGGCACCGCGGCTCTCGAACTCCTCGAGGAAACCGGCCCCCTGGACGCCCTCATCACCCCGGTCGGCGGCGGCGGCCTGCTGTCCGGCTGCGCCACCATCGCCAAGGATCTCCATCCGCCCATCCGCGTTTTCGGCGCCGAACCCGAGGGCGCCAACGACACGTTCCTTTCCATGCAAGCCGGCCACCAGGTGACCGTCGCCCATCCCGACACCATCGCCGATGGCCTGCGCTCGCCCCGCCCCGGCAACCTGACCTTCCCGGTGATTCAAAGCCTGGCCGAGCAGATCGTGCTGGTGACCGACGACGAGATCCGCGCCACCGTCAAGTTCCTCCTCCTGCGCCTGAAGATCCTGGTGGAACCGAGCGGCGCCGTCCCCGCCGCCGCCGTCCTGTTCCGCAAGTTGCCGGAAGACGTCCGCTCCGTGGGGGTAGTCCTGTCCGGCGGCAACGTGGATTTCGAAGAGCTGGCGCGATATTGATTTGGGCGGTAACTGGGTCCAGCCTCGTGGGGGGCAAACCGGGTACAGCTATCCAATTCCAAAGGCGGGAATTGGTAGTAGTCCCCGTTTTGCGGCGGCGCGTGCCGAGCTAGGGTTGCGCGGGGGCCGGCACGGGGCCGAGGAATTCGGCGATGCGCTCGAGCAGGCGGCGCAAGACGATGGGCTTGGTTTCGTAAGCCTGGCAGCCTGCCGCGACGGCTTCGGCAACGTGCTCCGCGGAAGCGTGGGCGGTGAGCACGATGACCGGGATCTTAAAGGTGCGCGGATCGCCCTTGAGCGCCGCGATGGCGCCGCGGCCGTCGAGCACCGGCATGTCCAGGTCCATCAGGATGAGATCGGGCCGGTGCTGGCGCGCGGCCAGCACGGCTTCGCGGCCATCGGCGGCGGCCACCATCACATAGCCCTGCCGCTCCAGACGCCGCACCAACATGTCGCGGCTGAATTCGTCGTCTTCCGCCAAGAGTAACTTGGGCATGGTCATGCGCCTCGATTCGCTGGAATTCGGATGGTAAAATCGGAGCCTTTTCCGGGCTCGCTTCGCACCGAGATATCGCCGCCCATCAGGCGGCACATTTTGCGGCTGATGGCCAGACCCAGGCCGGTGCCGCCGTACTTGCGGGTGGTGGAGGCATCGCCCTGGGAAAAAGCCTGGAACAGCCGGGCCTGCTGTTCCGGTGCGATGCCGATGCCGGTGTCCTTCACGCTGACCACCAGCCATTCGGTGCGGCCGGCGTGCACGCGGCGCGCCTCCACCGAGACGTCTCCGTCGCTGGTGAACTTGCAGGCGTTGGCTACCAGGTTGAGCAGGCTCTGGCGGAAGCGGGCGCGGTCGGCATAGACCCCGGCGGCATCCTCGCCGGCGCAAGCGGAGAGGTGGTTGCCGTTGCGGGAAGCCAGCGGCGCGACGGCCTTCAGCACGTCGTCGATCACGGCGCGCACGTCGAAGGTTTCGGGGTCGAGCTCGATCTTGCCGGCTTCGATCTTGGAGAAATCGAGCACGCCGTTGACGAGCTCGAGCAGCATGGCGCCGGCGCGTTCGATGGTGACCAGATCGCGATGCACCGCATCGGGGTCGTTTTCGAACACGGTTTCCTGCAGCAACTGGCTGTAGCCGATGATGGCGTTGAGCGGGGTGCGCAGTTCATGGCTCATGGTGGCGACGAAGCGGCTCTTGGCGGCGTTGGCGGCCTCGGCGGCTTCTTTCGAGACCAGGGTGGCGCCGAGCCGTTCCACCATTTGGTTGAAAGCCACGGTGAGGCGGCCGACCTCGTCGGCGCGGGAGACCTCGGCGCGGCCCGAGAGATCGCCGGCGGCCACGCGGCGGGTGAACTCGGTGAGCGATTGCAGCGGATGCAGGAGCGCGCGGAGCTGCAGGGTCTCGATGACGCCGGCCGCCAGCAGGCAGGCGATGGCCATCAGCGCGGTAATCCACACGGTGCGGTTGCGCGCGGCGCGTTCCCCCGCGGTGGAGAAACCCAGGCGCACGCTGCCGAGCACCTGGGGCCCGATGGATTGCGCCGTGGGCGGCGGTTCCACTTTACGGCCAACCTCGAGGAACGGCCCCGCTTGGCCGGGGCGGCGGCAGAAGACGGGAGCGGCTTCGTCGGCGTCGCGCAGCTCGACAAACACCACCTGGTCGCTCGAGACGGCGTTGCGGGCGATGCGTTCCAGTTCGCCGCGGTCTCCCACCAGCATGGCGAACTGGCTCTCGCCGGCGAGGAAGCCGGCCAGCGAATCGGCGCGCCGGGCCACCTGGCGATCGAGATCGCGGGTGTAGGCCCAGAGGAACAACCAGGTGAGGCTCAATACGGTGACGGCGGCGAGCGCCAGGTTGCTGGCCAAGAGGCGGGCCAGCAGGCTATGACGCACCGAGAGCCGGGCGAAGTTGGGCATCAGCGGAAGACCTCCACGGGGAGCGCGCCGGTGCGGAAGTCGGCGCCCAGCAGGCGGGCCACGCGCTGATTGACGGCCACCTGGATGCGGCGCGGGCCGGTGTCGGGCCCGCAGTCTTCGCCGCGCAGCAGGCGCTCGGCAATCTCGGCCGCCTGCCGGCCGGAATCGCGGTAATCCGGGTAGATGCCGGCGGCGGCGCCGGCGCGCACGAAGGCCGGAGAGAATCCGACCAGCGGCAGACGGCCTTCGAGCGAGGCCAGCACGAGCGGTTTGATGGTGACGGAATTGTAGAGGTCCGGATCCGGGTAACAGATTACGAAATCGACTTTGCCCTTGAGGGCGGCGAGCGCCTTGAGCAGGTTGGCGGGCTTGTCGCAATCGACGATGACGGGGAGGAAGCCTTCCTTGCGGGCGCGGGCCTCCAGCGCGTCGGCGGGATAACGCGAGAGGGCCGGATTGCGGATGATGCCGGCGCGCGTGCGTCCCGGCCAGAGGGCGCGCATGGCGCCGAGCTGGGCGGCGAGCGAAACATCCAGGTCCACGTGGCAGTCGGCTTTGGGGGCCTGGGCGCCGTGCAGCACCATGGCGGCCACCACGGGAACGGCGGCGTGGCGGGCGCGCACCTCATCGAGCGCGCGGCTGCCGACGGCAATGACGGCGCGGGTTTCCTTGCTCTCCAGCGCGGCGGCGAGATCCCGCGCGCCGGTGGCCGACTGCAGATCCACGATGCGGAGCCCCGGCGCAGCGAAGGCCGAGCCGATGCCATCGAGCGCTTCGGCATAAGCCTCGACGCCCGATTCCGAGACGACCAGGACGGCGGCGGGATCGGCGGGCAGGGTGGCGGCGAAGATCCACGAAGCCAGCAAGAGGGCTAATCCGCATTTCGCACAAACGGCCGGAAGCGATGGGGTGGCGCCGACACGCATGCCGACGCCGGGTCCCGATCGTGTCGAGACGAGTCTCGACACGGCACGCACGAGTGCGGGCGCCACGTCATGGGGCCAAATGCGCGAAATGCGGGCTATTCCCAGGCGCGCCACACGAGCCTCACAAAGGCCGAGCGTCCGTCGCCGGGCAGACGGTCGACGCTGAGAAAGATGGGATCTTCATAGCGGCGGTCAAAGGCATTGCGGACGCCGGCCTCGAGATCGAAGCGCGGGTGGAGCTTCAGGGTGCCGGTGAAATCGGCCAGGAGCACGCCGCCCAGGCGGTCGCCGGTCCAGGAGTTGCGGGCGGAGATATATTGGAGGGCGCCGGAAAGGAACAGGCGCTCGCGCAACCCGCCGCCACCGAGGGGCGCACCCAGCCGGAGTTTGGAAATCTGCGTCGGAGAGTTGGCCAGGCGGACCAGCGGCTGGCCTCCGGCGGCGTTGCCGAACGACGCGCTGGCGGAAGTTTCCAGGCGGTCCCAGAGTTTGCCGGAGAGCTCGAACTCGAGGCCCATGGAGCGGTCCAGGCCGGCGTTGCGGTACTGCTGGACACCATCGGCGAGATAGACGGCCTCGATGACGTGGTCGATGCGGTAGTACGAGGCATTGGCGACCAGGGTCCAGGCGTGTGCCAGTTGCCGCTCCATGGAGACCTCGAAGGTGTTGGCCGTTTCGGGATGGAGTGGAGGCGCCGGGGCATAGGAGAGTCCACCATCGTTATAGAACTGCTCGAAGGCGCTGGGATTGCGGAAAGGCCGGGCATAGACCATCTTGTAGACGGTGCGGGGCGACGACTGCCAGACCAGCGCCAGGCGCGGCGAGAGAAAGTCGCCGTACCAGCGGGTGGCGTCGAAGCGCACGCCGCCATCCAGTTTCCATTGGGCCGAGAGCTTCCATTCCTGCTGGACGAAGAAAGCGGCGTCGCGATTGGGGTTGTCGGTGTCGTCCTGGACCTGGCCGTACTCAATGTTGTACTGGCGGGCGCGCAGGTCCCAGGAGCCGGAGACGCCCACGGTGAGCGGGCCCACCCGGGGAACCGGGAGGCTGTAAGCGAGCTGGGAATCGAGCCAGTCGCCGAAGTTGAAATCGCAGACGGTATCGACGGCATTGCCGTCGGGATAATCGTAGTGGTCGTGGTAGCGGTACTGGTCGTAGAAGATCTGGAAGAGAATCTGGCCGGGGCCGGCGGAGCGCTTATAGAAGGCGCCGAGGAAGCTGCGGCTATCGACGGCATACTGAGCGGGGTCGCCGTTGAAGCTGGTGCCGACTCCGATGGGCGTCTGCTTGAGGCGCGAGTTGAAGTAGGCGATGAAGCTCCAGTTGTGCCAGATGAGGTTGGCGAAGGTATGGTAGCCGCGTTCGCCATCGGCGTTGGGCACGACACTGGGAGTGCCGGGCAGGACGGCGAGGCCGCCGGTTGCGAAAGGGAGACCGAGATTGTTGAAGGCCGAAGCGGAAATGAGCAGGTTGGCGCCGTGGCCCAGGTTCATGGCGGCGGACAGAGAGAGCTTGCGCTCGCCGGCGGAATCGGTTTCGGCGGAGGCGCGCAGGCGGTCGGCATCGACCGGAGAGCGGGTGACGATGTTGATGTTGGCGAGGATGCCGTTGGAGCCATAGAGCGCGGAGGTGGGCCCGCGGATGATTTCGATGCGATCCACCAGGTCCATGTCGAGGCCGAAATCCTGGCCGAAGAAGCCGTTGGAATTGTAAATATTGTCGGTGAGCGGATGGCCATTGAGCATCACCAGAAAACGGGTGTTGAAATCGCCCGGCAGGGAAATGCCGCTGACGCCGACGTAGTGGTATTCGTGATCGTAGGTGACGTAGAAACCGCGCACGGAAGCGAGCGCGTCGGCGAGCGTGCGATAGCCGTAGCGGCGGATATCGGCGGCGGTAATGACGGTGACGTCGGCGGGTGCTTCGGCGAGAGTCTGGGCGTGCAGGGAGACGGAGTCGATGACCGGCAGGTCGGCGAAGAGAGCCTTGTCGCTATCGGCGCGCTGGGGCTCCGGGCCGGATTGCGCCTGGACCAGAGCGGGCACGGCAGAGAGCAATAGAGTCAGTAGGAAGAAACGGGTCACGATTTTCCCCATGCAGGCGGCAACCATTCGGCCTTCACAGGTTTCATATCGGCCAGAGTGGGCAACTCTTGGTGGTGAGGCGGGCGGCGGGGTGAAAACCGGGCGGGTGGGGCGGGTTGGCGGGAGGCGGATTGGGGATTGAAGGAACGAAGCCAATTTTAGGGCAAGTGGATTGTCCGTCAACGGGTTGAGTGGAAGGTCCGGAGAGCCGGACCAGGGGGTCCGGCGCAGGCGAGGGCGCCTGCCCCACATTTTGAGGAACGAAGCCAATTTTAGGGCAAGCAGGTTCTGTTTCAATGGGTTGGGAGGGTGGATCGGAGTTGAGGCGATTGGCCTCGACTTGGCGGACTGAAGACATATAGGTGTCCTTAGATGGAAATGGGACGGGCGCGAAGGGCCCATCCCGGTTTCAGGTTAGCAGGCGGGATTGGGGAGTTTGGGGTGGAAAAATCGTAAGTGACTGAAAACGGGGCGGAGATAGTTGGAATTTGCTCGCGAACGCGGTTGCTCTATTTGTGCTGGAAGACGAGCGTGAACGGCTTGCGGCCCGGTCTTACGACGCTGACCGTCATGGTGCCGTCCGCGGCAAGGGTGTAGCTTTCGAGAGTAATCGAGCCGGATTGCGTGGTGGTCACCTTCAGGACATCGTGATCCCACCTGGTCTTACTCTTGAGGTCTTTGCCGGTGTGAATGGTAGCATTGTGCTCGCTGTCGGTGAGATCGCTGTAGAAGAAAGTCTCGGTGGCGCCCTGGTACACGAAACTGCGGGAGACGATGATGATGCCCTCCCGATCGCTGATTGTCACGGTGCCGGTTTGAACGACGGGCTGGCCGGCAAAATCACTCTTGGCGGGCACCAGCGTCCAGGTGCCGTTGAGGGCGCTGTGGTCGCGCGCGATGGCGGAGAACGCCAAGAGGAGGGTCGCCAAGACGGCCCCGGTAAGTCTGGTGGATGAATATTTCCGCATGATTTCCTTCCAGGGGAATGTGAGAGCACGCGCGGTGCCGAACAGGCGAAAACCGCGATGCAGTGGGGATCCGAGGATCCGGCTACTGGACCGGCGAAGCAAAGACTGCACTGGCTGCGGCGGATTCTGCATGCGGCTTGCGGGGTGGACGGGGCGTAGCCGCAACCAAACGACCGAAGAAAAGACTTCAACGCGGAGGCGCGGAGGCGCGGAGAAAGGCAAAGAACAAAAACCAGAACAGGGAGAGGCCGAAGAAACTGAGTTGCTGTCATACCATATCGGACACGCTGGCGAATTCGGTCCTCCACGTGCAAGTTCCTTCCCGGGAACTAGAGATGCGCTCAAGCAGCGGCCGCTTCCGGTTAGGTATTCTCGCCATGGTGCTGGTCTGGGCTGCACTGTTCCAAGCGGGATCTCTGTCGCAAGCCGCTTCTCTCGCGCCGCAATCCGTCGCGGTTCGCCAGGCGGAGGGTCTGGTCCGGGGCTTTCTGGTTTTGCGCACGTTAGACGGCGAGATCATTGCGGATGGCGACTCGACCCAGGTGACGCATGGCCGCGAAGTGACCAACCGGTTGGTCTTTCATTTCAAGGATGGCTCGCTGCAAGACGAAACCGTGGTCTTTTCGCAGAGCGGTCATTTCCAACTGCTGACCGATCACGTGGTGCAAAAGGGACCGGCATTCAAACACCCCATGGATGTCTCGATCAACGGTTCGACCGGTCTGGTCACGGTGGTCTACCGAGACGATAACGGCAAAGACAAGACAGAAACCGAGCGCCTGAAACTTCCACCGGACGTGGCCAATGGCATGGTTCCAATCGTGCTCAAGAACCTGCCGCCCGGCGCTCAATCGGCCACGGCATCCATGGTAGTGGCGACGCCCAAGCCGCTGCTCATCAAACTCGTAATCACCACCGAGGGCGCGGATTCGTTCTCGACGGGCGGCGCCAGCCACGAAGCCACGCGGTACGTCATCAAAGTGGATATCGGAGGCGTGCGCGGCGTGTTAGCAGGGCTGGTGGGGAAGCAGCCACCCGATACCCGTGTGTGGATGCTTGGCGGAAGCTGCCCGACCTTCCTGAAAGCCGAGGGGCCGTCCTCCGAGGGCGGTCCCATGTGGCGGACAGAGCTGGTAAGCGCAGCGTGGCAAAAAGGCGCCACAAATACCAGCG
>JBEKQS010000124.1:0-14743 GCA_049519475.1 Bryobacteraceae bacterium
CCGCGCAGCTTCATCGTGCTCGATGAAATCGGCCGCGGCACCGCGACGTACGACGGCCTGGCGCTGGCCTGGGCGGTGGTGGAGCACATCCACACGCGCACGCGCGCCAAGACGCTCTTCGCCACCCACTACCACGAGCTCACGGAACTGGCGGATCTGCTCGATGGCGTGCGCAACCTGAAGGTGTCGGTCAAGGAAGCCGGCGATCACATCATCTTCCTGCGCAAGGTGGACCCCGGCCGCGCCGACCGCAGCTACGGCATCGAAGTGGCCCGCCTGGCCGGCCTGCCGCTGAGCGTCATCGAACGCGCCCGGGAAGTCTTGAAGCTGCACGAACGCACCGAGCACGCCGTCACCGAGGAACTGGCTAAAACGGAAGAGACCGGCCCCGTGCAGATCCAGCTTTTCGAGCCCGTGGGCTATGGCATCGCGGAACGGATTCGCAGCCTCAACATCGACCAGTTGCGGCCCATCGAAGCGCTGCAACTTTTGAGCGAACTTCAGAAGGAGTTGAAGCGGCCGTGAGAATCGCTGGAGTCATGAGCGGCACGTCGCTCGACGGCATCGACGTCGCCATCGTCGAAGTGCTGGGCCGCCGCATCCGCACCATCGGTTTTCTTTCGACGCCCTACTCCGAAGCCACGCGCGCCGCCATCCTCGCGGTCTCCGACGCGGCGACCCACACCTCCGCCATCTCTCGCCTCAACTTTCACCTGGCCGAACTGTACGCCCGCACGGTGCTGCGCGCCGTGCGCCGCTTCGGCCCGGTGGATCTGATCGGATGCCACGGCCAGACGGTCTATCACGAGGGCCGCTCCAACACCTTGCAACTCGGCGAACCAGCCGTCCTGGCCGAACGCACCGGCCTGCCGGTGGTCGCAAACTTCCGCGCGCGCGATATCGCCGCCGGCGGCCAGGGCGCGCCGCTGGTGCCGTACGTCGACTACCTGCTTTTCCGCCACGCCACGCGCACGCGCGTCGCGCTCAACATCGGCGGCATTGCCAACATCACAATAATTCCGGCCGCCGCCGCGCCGGAAGATGTCATAGCCTTTGACACCGGTCCCGGCAACATGGTGATCGACGCGCTGGCGCGCGAAATGGGCCAGCCCTACGACCGCGGTGGAAAGATCGCCGCGTCGGGCCGCGTGGACAAGGCGCTGCTCGACGATTTGCTGGCCGACTCTTATTACCGCCGCAAGCCGCCCAAGAGCGCCGGCCGCGAACAATACGGCGTCGCCTTTGGCGCGCGGCTCAAAGCCACCGGTCTCCCGCTCCCCGATCTCATCGCGACAGCCACGGTGCTGACCGCCGCGACCATCGCGATGGCCGTCGGAGACCGCAGCGCCGATCTGATCATTTCAGGCGGCGGTGTTCACAACTCACAAATCGTGGCGCACCTGGCCGGTTTCCTGCCCCGCGCCGCGATCTCCACATCTACCGACCACGGCATCGACGCCGACGCCAAAGAAGCCATCGCATTCGCCGTCCTGGCCCATGAAACCTGGCGCCGCAAGCCGGCCAACCTGCCTTCGGCCACCGGCGCGCGACGGGCAGTTGTCCTGGGGAGCATCACGCCGTAGAGTCAATACGGTTCATTGTCGCAAGCTACGCACTAAGCCTCGCGTACGTCTTTCAGCCTTAACCGATTAGTCGGCTGCCTTAAACGAAGGGCGGACGCATTTCCTGTCAAACCCGCAGAACACATCGCTTCCCCTAATAACTACACTATCAACAGTTGACAACTATTGTCATACGGTGTACGGTGAAGGCATGAACGTCCACCTCGGGTCTGTTCTCGATGAATTCGTCGCCGACCTCTTGAAGAGCGGTTACTACCAAACCCAAAGCGAAGTCTTGCGCGAAGGCCTGCGGCTGTTGAAAGAACGCGAAGAGATAAAGCGGCTGCGAGTTGCAGAGCTGCGCAGAGAGATCGCCGTAGGCATCGAGCAAGCCGACCGCGGCCAATTCGTGGACGGCCCCGACGCCTTTGCGAAGATACGGCAGCGTAGCGCCCAGCGGAAACGATCTAAGGGATGAAGCCGTTCATCCTCACTCCCCGCGCCGTGGGGAAAGGCTCTTAGCCTACGGCGCCACGCAGCGTCGCGGGCGCCGCGCTGATGGTAGCGGTTGCGGACTGCAAACCGGCCGAACTGGCCGTCACGCGAATTTCGCCGGCGTCTTTCGCAGCCTGCACAATCGCCATCGCCAACCCGTTAAACGCGCTGCGCTTGTCGCCCTTGTCCGGTTCGTGACAGCTTGGATCGCCGTTACCAACGCCTATTAGTTTGCCATTGCCGGCCACCTGAAAGGTCACTTCGTTGCCGGCTGTCGAAACCAGACGGCCCTGCGCATCGACGATCTCCACAGTCACCATCGACACATCCTCGCCATCGGCGGAAATGCCGCTGCGGTCGGGGCGAAGCACGATGCGTGCCGCCGCGCCGGCCGTCTCCCGCTTGTCGGACAGCACTTGCGTACCACCATTAAAGCCTTTGGCTTCAAGTATCCCAGGAATATATTTCACCTTCCACATCAGGTGCGTATCGCGCGCCACGTCCTGTGCGCCCAGACTCTTGCCGTTGAGAAACAGCTCCACTCGATCCACATTGGAGTGGACCCAGACTTCCACCTCCTGGCCCTCCTTGCCCGGCCAGTTCCAGTGCGGGAAGAGGTGCAGCACCGGCTTCGATCCCCACCACGCCTGGTAATAGTAAAAGTTGTCCTTGGGGAAACCGCACATATCTATAATGCCGAAATGGGAGTTGATGCACGGCCACCCGTAGGGCGTGGGCTCCCCGCGGTAATCGAATCCGGTCCAGGCAAACCCGCCCGCCAGGAACGGGCGCGCGTTGTAGAACTTCCACCAGCTTTCGGCAGTGGATGCCCATCTGGGCTTTTCCGTGTCGTAGGCCTGCACGTAGCCTTTGTCTTTATCGTTGGCGTAGATGCCGCGCGTGGAAACGGCTGACGCGGTCTCCGAGCCGACCATCGGCAGGTTCGGGTAGTCCTTATGAAACTGATCGATGCGCGGCTCAGTGTAATTAAAGCCTTGAACATCGACCACATTGGAAGCGCCCTTGCCGCCGTAGCCGTTGTTCATCGCCTGGGTGACCGGCCGCGAGTCGTCCAGGCTTTTGACGAGGCGCTTCATGGTGGTTTCGATGCGCGCTCCGCGCTCGTTGCCCTGTTCCGGCTCCTCGTTGCCAAGCGACCAGATGACGATGGAGGGGTGGTTGCGGTGGCAGCGGATCATGCGTTCGAGCTGGCTCAGTCCCTCGGGCGTGGAATCCATGAGGCGGGTTTCGCACATCATGATCATGCCAAGGCGGTCGCACGCATCCACCAGTTCCGGCGTCGGCGGATTGTGCGACGTGCGGTAGGCGTTCGAGCCCATTTCCTTCAGCCGCTCCATGCGGTAAGACTGGACGCGGTCGGGCAGCGCGGCGCCCACACCGGCATGGTCCTGGTGGTTACACGTTCCTTTAATCTTGACCGGCTTCTCATTGAGAAAGAAGCCGTTGTTGACGTCGAAGCGAATCGAACGAATACCGAAGGGAGTGGTGTAAGTGTCGAACGCGGTTGCGGTGGCTGACTCGACGATGGTTTCGAGACGGTAGAGGTTAGGTTGTTCGATGGACCAGAGCGCGGGCGACGGGACATCGACGCTCTGTTCGAACACCTGGCGGCTGTGGGCAGCGATGGGCGCCAGTGGCGAGGGTAGAGTGGTGACAACGTTTCCCGCTGGATCGAGAATCCGGGAGACCACCCGGCAATTGCGCATAGTGTCGCTCTCGTTATCGACGTCCATCCAGAGGCGGACGCTGGCCGCGGCGCTGGGCTGAACGTCGGCGCGCACGAAAGTGCCCCAGTGCGCCACGTGGACGGGGCTGGTCTTAGTGAGCCAGACGTGGCGATAGATGCCGGCGCCTTCGTAGAACCAGCCGTCGCCCAGTGTGGCGTCGACGCGTACCAGCAGCACGTTCGGCGAGCCATAATTCGCGTGATCGCTGATGTCGTAGCGGAATGGGGCGTAGCCGCTGAAGTTCCTGCCTAGGTAGTGGCCGTTGAGGATGACGATGGAATCGCGGTAGACCCCGTCGAATTCAAGCGCCAGGCGGCGGCCCAGATCGGCGGCCGGCAGATCGAAGACGCGGCGGTACCAGCCGATGGACGTAGCCGGATACTTGCGGCCCAGCGGGTGGCAGCCGTGGGCCACCAGCGACCGGTCGTTTTCGAACGGCAGCTCGATGGCCCAATCGTGCGGGAGATCGACTCTTTGCCAGGCGCTGTCATCGAAATTGGCCAGCGAAACATCCGGTGTGCCGCGCGGCGCCTGGATGACGCTGCCGGATTTTGCAAACGTCTCCCCGCCCGCGCCGTACAAGAAATCCTGTGCCGCGTCATCGGCGTGGCCGAAGTGGAAGCGCCAGCCGAAATCGAGTAACAGACGCTCGCGCCCGGCGGTGGGTGCGGCAGCGGCCTGTGCCTCGGCAGGCCGTGCGGCGGCAGCCTGCGGTTGCGCGCCGGCGTTGGATTGCCCTGCGGCAACCGCCGACGCCGCCAGAGTGCTCTTGAGGAGATCCCTGCGTGTCCAGTTCATGTTCCGTCCTGAGGGTCACGATAACATGAGGCTGCGCCGCCCGCCGCCCCTGTGGGGCCAGGCTTTCAGCCTGCCGCCGGCTTTCCAGCCGGCGTTGTGCGGGTTGTCGCGAGACGCCGGTCAAGTCGTGCACCCGCGCAGCGCTGGCGTTCAGCCGTGAGCCGGAAAGCTCTTCCGCTCAGACGCGGAAACGGCGCTGGCCGGCTTTTGCGGGACTGTGGCCGCCAGCACCGGCCGCAGCTTCTCCATGGCCGCGTCGGCGGTGATGCCGTACTTAGCGCGCAGCGCGTCGATCTTGCCGTGCTCGATGAATTGGTCGGGCCAGCCGATCCGCACCACCGGCGTCGAGATACCTAAGTTACTCAGCTCTTCTAACACCGCGCTGCCAAAGCCGCCGCGCAAAACATGGTCTTCCAGCGTGAGGATGACATCCACACTGCGGGCGAAGAATTCCAGCATTTCGACATCGATCGGTTTTGTGAAGCGCGCGTTGATGACCGCCGCGGAGATACCTTCGCTCCATAACTTGCGCCCGATCTCTTCGGCCATGGGAACCAGCGCGCCCAGCGCGAAGATGGCCACGCGGTCGTTGTCGCTGTTCTGGATCAACTCGGCCTTGCCGATCGGAATCAGGCTGGGAACATCCTTGACGGGCGTGCCCGGCCCCACCCCCCGCGGGTAGCGGACGGCAATCGGACCGTCCCAGTGCATGGCCGTGAAGAGCATGTCGGCCAGCTCGTCTTCGTCCTTGGGCGCCATGTGGACCATGTTCGGGATGCCGCGGAGATAGCTGATATCGAACAGCCCGTGGTGCGTGGGACCGTCGTCGGCCGACAGGCTGCCGCGATCCATGCAGAAAACCACCGGCAGATTTTGCAGGCAGACATCATGCACGATCTGGTCAAAAGCCCGTTGCAGGAAGGTCGAGTAAATCGCGCAGAAAGGTTTGAAGCCTTTAGCGGCCAGGCCGGCGGCGAATAAGACCGCGTGCTCCTCGGCGATGCCGACGTCGAAGTACTTATCGGGATGGTGCTGCTGGAAGCGGTCGAGGCCGGTGCCGTTGGGCATGGCCGCCGTAATTGCCACGACTTTGTCGTTATAGTCGGCTAACTTCACCATGGTATCGGCGAAGACTTCCGAGTAAGTCCGGCGGCTGAGCGGCTTGGTTTCGCCCGTCTCGGGATCGTACGGGCCCAGGCCGTGAAACTTCTTCTGCTTCTGCAGGGCCGGCTCGAAACCTTTGCCTTTCTGGGTAAGCACGTGCAACAGGACGGGCCGATCCTGCTTCTTGAGAAACTCCAGGGTCTTAATCAGCGTGGAGATGTCATGGCCGTCGATGGGGCCGTAATATTTGAGCCCCAGTTCTTCAAAGATCACGCTGGGCCACAACATGCTCTTAGCGGCCTCTTCGGCTTTGCGCGCCATTTTGAGAGCGATCTTACCGCCCACCATTTCGACGAACTTACCGGCGCGGTCGTGCAGATAGTCGTAGCGCGGGCTGGTGACGATGCCGTGCAGGTAACTGGCGATGGCGCCCACGTTCTTGTCGATGGACCACTCGTTATCGTTGAGCACCACGATCATGCGGCGGGTGTGGTGGGCGATGTTATTGAGCGCTTCGTAAGTGATGCCGCAGGTGAAAGCCGCGTCGCCGGCGACGGCCACGACGTGTTCCTTGCCGCCCGTTTTGTCGCGCGCCACGGCCATTCCCAGCGCGGCCGAAAGCGCCGTACCCGCGTGTCCCGCGCCGTAGCAATCGTGCGGGCTCTCGCTGCGCAGCATGAAGCCGTTCAGGCCGCCGGCCGTGCGGATGGTCGAGAAGCGCTCGCGCCTGCCGGTGAGCAGCTTGTGAATGTAGGCCTGGTGGCTGACGTCGAAGAGCACGCTGTCGGCGGGCGTCGAGAAGACGTAATGCAGGGCGATGGACAGCTCCACCACGCCAAGATTGGGACCAAGGTGCCCGCCATTGGCGGAGAGCACCGTAATCAGCTCTTCGCGGATTTCACCGGCCAGTTGTTCCAGCTCCGGAATCGAGAGCCGTTTGACGTGGTCCGGCGAATCGATCAAATCCAGTATGCGTGACATAGTTTCAGAGAGCTGCGGCGGCCTGTAGCGCGCCGGTAACCCAGATACCGAGGTACATGTACTTCATTTTCTCATGACAACGGGGGTTGGCGGGGGGTTCGCAAATAACGCAGAGTGGAACCGGGCTCATTTCTCACCCGAACCGTCGCCAAGGGTGCTCTCCCAGAGTTCGCGCTCGGCGATCTCATCCCGCCACGTTCGGGGATTGGCCTTCAACGCCGCGTAGGCGGCATTGGCATCCTCCAGAAACTTCTCGCGGCGGTATCTCTCAATCGCCTTTTCCAGGACCGCGCCCATGGGCACTCCTTCTCTTGCAGTAGATATTATTTCACAGCTTCCGACGCATGGTAGGAACTCCTCACCAGCGGCCCGGCTTCCACGTGCGCGAAGCCCATCTCCTGGCCGGCGCGGCGCAGATCGGCGAACTCTTCCGGCGGAACGTAGCGCACCACCGGCAGATGCCTGGGCGATGGCCGCAGATATTGGCCGAGAGTCAGGATATCCACATGGTGGGCGCGCAGGTCGCGCATCACCGCCAGCGCTTCATCGGTGCGCTCGCCCAGGCCCAGCATCAGGCCGGATTTCGTGGGCGTGGCGGGGCGCATCCCTTTGGCGGCGGCCAGCACGTCGAGCGAGCGCTGGTAGCGCGCCCCCAGGCGCACCTGGCGGTAGAGCCGCGGCACGGTCTCGGTGTTGTGGTTGAAGACGTCGGGCGCCGCTTCCATTACGGTCGCGATGGCTGCCGGGCTTCCCTGAAAATCGGGGACCAGGACTTCCACGCCGCATCCCGCCACGCGCGCGCGGATGGCGCGAATCACCAGGGCGAAGAGCTCGGCGCCGCCATCTTCGCGGTCGTCGCGGTTGACGCTGGTGATCACGGCGAACTTCAGCCCCATGGCCTCCACGGCTTCGGCCACGCGGTTGGGTTCATCGTAATCCACCGGCAGGGGCGCCCCTTTCTGCACGGCGCAAAACCCGCAGCGCCGCGTGCAGACATTCCCCAGGATCATGAAGGTCGCGGTGCGCTGGTTCCAGCATTCGCCCACGTTGGGGCAGGCGGCGCTTTCGCAGACGGTGTGCAGGCGCAGGCGGTCAATCAGACCCTTTAGCTCGTGGTAATTCTCGCCGCCCGGCGCGGGGGCGCGCAGCCAGCGGGGCCGTTCCAACTGAGGGGCTATCGAAACCAGCATCCTGTCGTCTATTGTAGCGAGACCTCCGCTCCCTTTCGGTTACGATTCGACCCCCAACCGCAATTGCCATCGCGAGGGAGCCGGGGCCGCCTCTGCACGGCATTGATTCCGTGGCGGGTGGACGTCGCCGGGAACTTTCCCTGGAAGGGTGGTGTCTATATCTTTGCAAGGCCGGTTTTTTCTTGCTAGCTTGGAGTCAGGTTGAAAGTGAGGCAAGGGGTGGCCACTTCGATCCTGGACTTACGGTCGGACCGGGCGTCTGAGGGCGCCGCGGCGGACAATCTCCGCCTTGTGGAAGGTCTGCGTATCGGTGCCGGATGGGCCTACGAGGAACTGATCGCTCTCTTCCAGCAGCCGGTATATGCCCTGGCGATGCGCCTGCTCGACGATCCTGCCGAATCGAGCGACGTGGTTCAGGAAGTCTTCCTGAAAGTATTTCGCAATATTGGAAGCTTTCATGGAAAGAGTACGCTGCGGACCTGGATTTACCGCATCACGGTGAACGAGGCGCACAACGCGCGGCGCTGGTTCTTCCGCCACCGCAGGCGCGAAGTGGAACTGGACTCGGATCCGCAGGAATCGCGCAACTGGAAGGAGATTATACCGGACAATGGCCGGACGCCATATGACATCGTGCTGGATTCGGAACAGCGCGCGGCCATTGAGGCGGCTTTGGGAAGGATCAGCCCGATCTTCCGTGAGGCTGTGGTGCTTCGGGACATCACGGACCTCAGTTATGAAGAGATCGCCGCAGTGTTGGCGGTATCTCTGGGGACGGTAAAATCTCGAATCTTGCGGGGCCGCGAAGCCCTGCGGGAAGAGCTCGCGGGAAGGCTGAATCAGAGGCCGGCCCTGCGACTGATGCCCGAAACGGCAGAGAAGATGTCATGAGCTGCGAAAACGTGCAAAAGCGGATTTCCCTGCTCCTCGACCGGAAGTTGCCGGCCAGGGAGCGGGAGAGTATGTTGGTGCACATCGAAGCGTGCCGCGCATGCGGAATACGTTTCGAAATGATGCAAAACCAGGTTGCCATGGTGCGCGAATTGGGCCAGCCGGCCATCCCGCCGCAGCTCGCGGCGCGGTTGAGCGTCCTGGCGTCTCACGAGTGCGAACACAGGCTCGCTCGCTTGAGCCTGTCGGCCCGCCTCCAGCGCTGGGCCTCGCGCATGGATCTGGCATTCCAAAACCTGATGCGGCCCGTGGCGCTGCCATTTACCGGCGGCGTGCTCTCCACCCTGCTGATCTTTACTCTGCTGGTCCCCAGTCTGAGTTTCTCGCACGATATCCGCGGCCGGGAATTTTATACCGCGCCGGCCGGCAAGATGGTCACCAACCCCTGGGACCAGGTAGCCGACGCCGATGACGACTTCCCGCGCATCGAAACGCCCACCACTTCACCCTCGGATTATTACAACGTGGTCGACATGACGATTGACCAGACGGGGCGCGTGGTGGATTGGTCGGTGGTGCGGGGCGAACTGACCCCCGACATGAAGAGCATCATCATGCTGGGACGATTCCAGCCGGCCACGGAATTCGGCGTGCCGACGCAAGGAACCATCCGCGTAGTCCAATCCTGCGCCAGCGCCACGGTGCGCGGCTAGCGGCGCCGCGTGTCGCGGCAAAGACTCGGACAACATTTTCTCATCAAGGGCGCCGTGCTCGAACGCATCGCCGCGGCGGTCTGTCCTGCCCCGGCCGAACTGGTGATTGAGATCGGCCCGGGGCGCGGCGCTCTCACCGAAAAGCTGCTGAAGCGCGCGGCGCGCGTGGTGGCCGTCGAAGTAGACCCGTACCTGGTGGACCATCTGCGCCGCAAGTTCGCCGCCGAGCCGCGTTTGGAAGTAGTGCAGGCGGACGTGCTCGAAACCGACCTCACGCAGTGGGGCGCCGCGCCGCTCGCCGGGAATCTGCCGTACTACATCGCGTCTCCGATCCTGCAACAGGCCGCGCGGCTGGGCCTGCCGCGGGCCGTGTTTCTGATTCAGAAAGAAGTGGCCGAGCGCCTGGTGGCGCGGCCCGGCTCGCGCGCCTTCGGATTCCTCACGGTCGAGACCGCGCTCTTCGCGGCGGTCCGCCTGCTCTTCGAAGTCAAGCCCTCCGCGTTTCATCCGCCTCCCAAGGTGGATTCCGCGGTGGTGCTGCTGGAGCCGCGGCCCACCGCGGCGGCCGACCCCGATGGCTTTCTGCGTTTCGCCGGGCTGTGCTTCGCGCACAAGCGCAAGACCATCCGCAACAACCTGGCGGAAGTTTACGGCAAAGAGTTGGTGGACGCCTGGCCCGAAGCCGGACTGCGGGCCGAACAGATTCCGTTGGACGGGCTGATCGAGATGTACGCGCGTGTGTGCGGCCAGCCTCCTGGCTTGTCGGCTCGCGTTTAATTCCTTGCCTCGTCGGAGGAATCTGTGGGTACCCTCGGCGGGCGGCCTAAGCTAACTGCCGCCGCTCTCTGGCGTCGAACCCAGTATGGCAAAACCGATCCTGATGAGCCTGCTCCTCCTGGGCGGGACCGCCCTAGCACAATCCGCATTCAATGCCTGTGCCGTGGCCCCTTCCCTCGCGCCCGAGTTGACCAAAGCGATTGCCGCCGCCGCCGACCCCCAACTGCCGTTCGCCGCCCGGCTGGCTCCGCTTCGCGCCTTGCTGGACCGCTATCCCGCCGATCCTTTCGTCAACCGAGCCTACCTCGCTCGCTTCGGCGGCTACAACGTGCGGCCGCTGCACGATGCCGAACTCCCGCGGTACGAGTCGCTCCATCGCGACCATCCGGACGATCCCGCCGCTCGCTACCTCTTCGCGCTTGCCACCGATCGTCGAAACCCCAAGCGCGCCATCGACACGCTGGAAAAAGTCCTGCAGGAATCGCCGTCGCCCTGGCCGCACCTCCTCCTGGTGTTTCTCTACGGCAGCATCAAGCCCGTCGATCCTGAGAAAGCGCTCGCTCACCTCCGCCAGTTCTCGCAAGCCTGTCCCGAAACGCTCGATCGGGAAGCGCTGCAGACCGTCGCAGCCGGGGGCGACGACGCGCTCAAGCGCCAGACCGCCGAGCGCCTTCGCCGGGAGCTCGCCGGGCACGCGGATTGGTCCGCCTTGCAGGCGTGGCCGGTCCTCTGGGAGATCGAATTCCAGATCACCCCGGTCGCTCGTCACGAAGAAGTGCGTGCCCGCGTCCGGCAGGATGTCGCCGCGCTTCGTCAGGCGACTACGGATTTCATCGACAGCAAACTGGACGTGATTCGCCGGGGCTGCATTCTTGCCAACGACAAAGAAGGCCGCCGGCAGATCGCTGCCGAGTTGGAGCGGGTAGCACCGGCATCCGCAGCCACCGCCGACGCTGTCATCGAAGAGTGGGACGACCAGAATCCCTATCCCGACCGCTCGGCCGCTTTCGTCGAACACACGGCCTACGCCGAGCGAAAATGGCAGGCCGCCAAAGCGTGGATCGATCGCTGGCCCAACTACGGCCCGGCTTGGGCCCCCACATTCGCCGCCCTCAATGCCGACAAAGACACCATCGCGAGCCTGGGCCGGCGCCTCGCGGCCTTCCTGGCGCGAAACTCCGACATTACCATCGGCTTTACCGACCAGCCCATCGATGGCATTGCTGAACGGCTGGCAGTCGCGGGGGTTGACCTGGACATCATTCCCGACTTGCTGAAGCGTACCGCGGAGTCCTCCGCGGAGCGCCTGCGTAGCGACCAGGCAGCCGCCGTGCGGCCCATGGGAGAAATCGAAATTACACGGAATTTCAAGAGCCAGTCCTGGAACGTTGTCAAGGTACAAGCCATTCTGCAAGCGCGTCGGGGTCACTTGGACGACTCACGCGCCACTTTGGCAAAGCTGCTGAAGGAGACCGACGCAGCCCCCGCAGACACCCTCCTCGCATGGCGCGGAATCCTCGACGTGGCGGATGCCGCCTTGGTCACCGGCTCACCAGCGTTGGCCCGCGACGCCATCACTCGGATGAGCGCCGTTCTTGCCACCGAGGCTGCCGCGGCGTCCACGCCGGTCGAACAGCGCAACCACGCCCAGCACGAGGCGGAGTACTGGGAATCGCGCGCCCGTCTCTCCGAATTGGAAGGACGCAGCGCCGATGCGGTGGCCTACTATATCCGCGCCACCAGCGCCATTCCCCGGAATTTCAACCCTGTGGGACGCAGCCGGATGGCAGCGCTGGCGGAAAAGGCCTGGACCAAACTCGGCGGCACCGCGGGCGCGTGGCTCGCCTACAACCCCGATGCCGCGGCGGGTCAGTCGGAGGGCCAATGGAAGGAGGTCGGCCACAAGATTCCCGACTTCTCGCTCGAGGATACGGTAGGTCATCCCATCCGCCTGGCCAACCTCAAGGGCCAAATCGTGTTCATCAATGTGTGGGCCACCTGGTGCGGCCCCTGTCAGGGCGAGTTGCCGTGGGTGCAGAGGCTCTTCGACGCCCTAAAAGATCGGCCCGGCGTGTCGGTGCTCACCTTCAATGTGGACGAGAATCCGGGAGTCGTCGGGCCTTACATGAGCGAGCACGGCTTCACCTTCCCGGTGGTGCTGGCCCACGACTACGTCGACAATATTTTGAAGGTGGACACCATCCCCCGCAACTGGATCGTGGATGGCCAGGGCACGCTCCGCTTCGAGCGCCAAGCCGGCTTCGACGATACCTTCATAAAGGACACTCTCGAAGCCATTACCAAATCAAAATAGCCGAAACCGGCGAGCCGTCGCGAGGAGTCAATTCCTTAGCGCCTTTCCGGTCTTGAGCATGGCTTGAATCCGCTCCTGGGTCTTGAGGTCGCCGCACAGGCTCAGGAAGGCTTCGCGCTCGAGATCGAGCAACTGCTGCTCGGATACGGTCTGCCCGCCGGCCACGCGCCCCCCGCTCAACACGTGCGCCAGTTTCTCGCCGATCACGGCATCGTAGTCGGTGATGGTGCCGCCTTCGCGCGCCAGGTGGATTTCCATCTTCAGCGTCGCGAATCCGGCTTCGCCTTCCACCGGGATGTCCGGCCGCGGCGCACCGGGGGCATATCCGGCGGCCAGCGCCAGAGCCGCGGCTTTGGCATCCGCTACCAGCCGCTCCGGGTTCATGCTGATGCCATCCTGCGCGCGCAGCAGGCCCAGCTCGCGGGCGTGCGCGGCGTTGCCCGACATCCTGGCAGGGCCGATCAATTCGAAGGCCGCCTTGGCGCTGCCGAGCCGCAGCAGCATCTCCTTGCAGCCGCCCGCGGCGGGGATGAGCCCGACTCCGGTTTCCACCAGTCCCATGGATGTCTCGGCCGAGGCCTGCGCCCGCGTGGCGTGCAGCACCATCTCGCAGCCGCCGCCCAACGTCAGGGAGAACGGCGCGGCCACCACCGGTACTGGGGCGTACTTGAGGGCCATATTAGCTTGCTGGAAGCGCCGAATCGCCTCATCCAAGTCCCGCCACCTGCCTTCCTGCGCGGCCAGCAGCAGAGTCGCCAGATTGGCGCCGGCGCTGAATTGCTCGCCCTGGTTGGCAATCACCAGCGCCACGAACCCGCGCCCGATTTCATTCAGAGCCGTGCCGGCCATCGCCAGCGCGTCGTCCGCCAGCGTGTTCATTTTGCTATGGAATTCCAGGCAGAGCGCGCCATCGCCCAGGTCGATCAGTGACGCACCCGGGTTGCTCTTCACCACCCCGCGCGCGCGTTTGATGTCGCTCAACACCAGCACGCCGGGCCGCGCTTCCAGGTCCTGCCAGGCGCCCGCGTGAAGGTCGAACCAGCGCGTGCGCGGCTGGCCCTCGCGGTCGGCGGTGCCATAGAAGCCGCGCGCGCCCGATGCCAGCATGCGCTCCACGTTCGGCGATACTGCGCAATTCTCGCGGCGCATGCGCTCCACCGTCTCTTCCACGCCGAGCGCGTCCCAGAACTCGAATGGACCCAGTGGAAACGCAAAGCCCCAGCGCATCGCGCGATCGATCTCCACAATGCGGTCGGAGATTTCGGGCACTAGTTGGGCCGAGTAGAGGAACAAATCGCGGAACAGCGGCCACAGAAACCGGCCCGCGCGATCGTCGGCGGCCGTTAGCGCGCGCAGGCGCTGCGGCAGATCGGTGATGGCGCGGACCGCGTCGGCCGCGGCGAAATGCGCCTTTTGCGCCGGATGATACTCCAGGGTCTTGCGGTCGATGGCGTAAATTTCCTTGTCCGCGCCTTTACCGGCGCGCTTGTAAAAACCCTGGCCGCGTTTTTCGCCCAGCCAGCCGCGCTCGATCATGCGCGCCATGAATTCCGGAACCAGGTAACGCTCGCGCGCCGGATCGTTGGGAGCAAGTTCGTACAGGTTCCGCAGCACGTGCGCCCATACATCCAGGCCAATGATATCCACCAGGCGAAAACTGGCCGAGCGCGGAAGCCCGATCAGCGGCCCGGTGAGCAAGTCCACTTCCTCCACCGTATAATCGCCCTCCACGGCGAGTTTGTGGACCGTTGCGCCGAAGAAGCAGCCGATGCGGTTGGCGATGAAGTTGGGCGTGTCCTTGCACTCCACCACGCCTTTGCCCAGGTGCAGGTCGCAGAAGTTGGCAACCCACGTGAGCACTTCGGCGGCGGTGTCCGGGCCGGGAATCAGCTCCACCAGGTGCAGATAGCGCGGCGGGTTGAAGAAATGCGTGCCCAGAAAATGACGGCGCAGTTCGTGCGGGAAATTCTCTGCGATGCCCGCCAGTGGGATCCCGCTGGTGTTGGTGGAAAGAATCGTGCCGGGCGTGCGCACCTGCGCCACGCGCTCGAACAGGCGGCGCTTGATCTCGAGGTCTTCCGAAACCGCCTCCACAATCCAATCGCACTGGCGCAGGCGGCCCAGATCGTCCTCAAAGTTGCCGGGCGCGATCAACCCCATGGCCGCATCC
>JBEKQS010000125.1:0-14739 GCA_049519475.1 Bryobacteraceae bacterium
GACAAGCCGCCGCCACGCCGTGATGGAAACAAAAGACTGCCCGCGTGTTCCGGCGAGCAACGCGCCTCATAGAGGCATCAAAAAAGCCCCGGGGCTCCTTGGACTGCGGAAGCTGGGCTAACCGCCCAACTGGCTGAGCATGTCGCTGATTTTCTGGTGTTCCTCTCCGGTCGGGTTGTACTTGAGGGCTTCGTGCAATTCCGAGATGGCCTTCCCTTTGTCACCCTTCTGCTTGTATGCCATGGCCAGATGGTAGTGGAAGGTGGAGTGCCCCGGCGATTTGGCAACCAGGTCCTGAAATGCGTTCACGGCGTAATCGTATTGCGCTTTCTTGAGGTAGATCCAGCCGAGCGTGTCGGTAACCTCGGGCATATCGGGCATCAGTTGTTTGGCCCTCTGGGCATAGGAAAGCGCCACGTCGGCGTCCAATCCGCTTTCCACCATCAGGTATGCCAGGTTGTTCAGCGCCACGGCGTTGTTCGGGTTCATCCGGACGATGGTTTCGTAGACCTTTTGAGCTTCGCTGCGGTGGCCGGCGTGATCCAACGTCAGCGCCAGCGCGTTCAAGATATTCTCGTTGTCGGGAAGGGCCGTGCGCGCCTTTTGTAGCGCGGCGATGGCGCTGTTGTCGTCTCCTTTACGGCGATACGTCTCGCCCATGTTCTCGTAGATTTCACCGCGAGATCTGGAGTTCTTGTCCAGGCCATCGAGAACCCGCTGGTAGTAGCCGATCGCGTCGTCATACCGGCCCGCTTGCTCCGCGGTTCTGGCCAGGCCCAGCACCAGATCCAACCGGTTGGGGGCTTTCTTGGATTCGGCCAGCAATAGTTGGATGGCGGCATCCGGCTTGTGCTGCGCCATGTCCGTTGCCACCATCCCCATGAGGGGGCGGGAATTGGCTGGGTTCAGTTCGTAAGACCGCTTGAAGGAATCCTCGGCATCCTTGAAGCGGCCCTCCGCGAAAGCCACCGCACCGAGTTGAAAGTGAACCTCCGGAGAACTGGGGCTGGCTTTCAACATGGCGTTCAGCAGCGCTTTGGAATCTCCATACTTCTTCTGGCCCGCCAGCGCCGCGGATTCGAGCAGCCGCGCGTTCAGGTTATTGCGATCGAGCTTCTCGATGATTTCCTGGGCGCCTTTCAGCGCCGCTTCGTACTCGCCCTGGGAGATTTCCAGTTGCGCCAGCGTGAGGCGCGCCAGAATGTAATCCGGCCTGATCTCGATGGCCTTCTGAAACTGCTGCTTGGCCTGCGCCGATTGGCCGCGCGCCACGTAAGCCCGGCCCAGGTTGTAGTGCGCCACCGGATTGTCGGGCGCCCGCGTCACAATGTTCTCCAGCTCCGCCGTCGCCTTCGCAATGTCGCCCCGGTCGAGCAGCAGCGTCGCCGCCAGACCGCGCGCGTCGTTGTCTTCCGGATCGGCTTTGAGAATCTGGCTGTTGACCTCGGCCGCTTCGGTCCGCTTCCCCTGCCGGATCAGCACTTCGATGATGCGCTTTTGGTACGTCGTCTTCTTCTTGGGATCTTTCGACATTCCGTCGCGGTATTCCTTCAGCGCCGAATCGCCGTCGCCCAAGAGCAAGTAGAAATCTCCCACTTTCAGATAAGCCTGGTCCCACTCGTTGGCGTGCGACTTGATCTGTTGCAGAACGTTGACCATATCTTCGCGGCGGTTCTGCCGGCCATAGTGGTAAGCCAACATTTCCAGGTAGTTGAACTGCTTCGGATTGTTTTGGGCTGCCAGTTTAAGCACCTGTTCGCCATCGGCCGGCTTCCCCTGCATCATGTACAGCCCGTACAGCTCTCTATAGGGCTCGAAATGGGTCTTATCCAGCGTGATGGCCTTCTTGTACTCCTGCTCGGCCTCCGGGTACTTGGCCTGCAGCGTCAGCGCTTTCGCCAGTTGCAGGGTGACGGCCTGGTCATTCGGCTTCACGGCATCGGCCTGGCTGAATTCACTGAACGCCTCGCCGACCAGCTTCATGCCCTCCTCTTTGTTGGCAACCTTGAACGCCTGGTCGGCGCGCAAAAAATCCAAGTCGCCGCGCAGCCGATGGCCCTCGAACGATTTTGGATCCCGCTTCAACAGGATGTTGCAAAAGCCGTCCACTTCTTCCAGGGACTGTTTGTCTTTCAACCAGACCATGTAGATATCGGAGAGCTTGACCATCGAATCCAGGTACTCGGCCTGGTACGCCTGGTTATCCTTGAGCAACTCCACCGCGCGGCGCAGGGACTTCAGAGCCCCCGCCAAGTTCGGGCGCGGCGTCGCTTTCAGGTCCGCCAACGCCAGCTTGTAGTGCGCCGGCCCGAATCGCTGATCGATCTTTACGGCGTTCGAATATTGAATGGCCGCTTCTTTGTACCGGCCTTTTGCATAGTATTTGTCGCCGCTCTCGAGATAGTGTTGCTTGGCGGCGCTGGGGTTGCGACTGCACGACACCAAAGCCATCAAGGCCATCGGAACGATCACGATTGCACGTATGGAACGCATGGGTTTCCTCACATCACCTGCTTCTCTTTCACTCTAAGCCAGCCGAATCTTCTGCGCCACCCGTTCTTGCACAAAATCGGCATAATCCCATGATATAGCAGTACCGGAACGTCAGTCCGCGCAGACCAGCGGAAACTTTGCACCGGTGGCCCCGTGACTCCGGTCACCGACATCGCTTCCGCCTGGTGCCAAACTCAAGACATGAGCATGCTTTCTCCGCAAATCACAGTTGGCGAACTGGCCGCCCGCATGCCCGCATCCGCACCGGTTTTCGAACAGTTCGGCATCGATTATTGTTGCGGCGGCGGGCAGCCTTTCGACCAGGTTTGCCGTACGCGCGGTCTCGATCCAGCCGCCGTGCTGGCGGAGATCGAACGCCGGGCGGACCCGGCTTGCGGCGCGGGGCCTCAGCCGGACTGGCCATCCGCCCCGCTGAACCTCCTAATCGACCATATCGTCGGCACGCACCACGTTTACATGAAGACGCAGCTTCCCCGCCTGGATGGCATGCTGGACAAGATCCTGGCCAAGCATGCCGCGCGCCACGGCGCCGTGCTCCTGCCCCTGGCCGAGACCTTCCGCGCGATGAAGCAGGAGCTGGAAGGCCACCTCATGAAGGAAGAGATGATCCTCTTCCCGCTGATCCGGTCGCTGGAAGAAGGCGGCGGGGAAACTAAGGGGTTCCCTTGCGGATCGGTCCAGAATCCCATTCGCGTCATGGTCGCCGAGCACGATTCCGCCGGTCGGGCTCTTGGCGGCATGCGCCAGCTTGCCGCCGGCTACACCACACCGGAAGACGCCTGCAACACTTTCCGGGCGTTCTATTTCGGGCTCGAGGAAATGGAGCGCGACCTTCACCAGCACATCCACCTGGAGAACAACATCCTCTTCCCCCGGGCCGTCGCCCTGGAATCGCGCCAATAGCCTGGCTGGTGGGGCAGGGCAAAGCTCGCCCCAGCCCGCGGCGCGGAACCACCAACCGGCGGTCAGGCGGCACCGCCTTGCCCCACCCCACCCCAACCCCCTATTTCTGATAGTGGTATAATCAGTCCTAATGTCGATTCCCTAGCTGACGTTCTTACCCTTCGGGAGGCCCCGCTCCCGCCGCGATTCCAAGCTGTTTTCCGCCCCCTGTGCGGGCTTCTTGAGACAGCCCAAGCCATTGGATTTAAAGGTTTTAAACCATGAGAAAACTACTGTCCGGAGGTCTGGTGATGTTCGGTATGGCATCGCTGCCGGTGGTCTTATCGCCGCAGCAGATCCACCGTGCCCCCGCCCCGGATTACCGCCTCGACCCCCGTTATGCCGCGCTCCATCAGTTTTTCGATAAGGGCCGTTGCCCCGCCGGCCGGTACGCCGACGAGTTCCTGGATGTTGCCGATACCTATACCCTGGACTGGCGCCTGCTCCCCAGCATCTCGTTCGTGGAATCCACCGGTGGGAAAGCCGGGCGGAATAACAATATCTTCGGCTGGGATTCCGGCCACGCGCAGTTTTCCAGCACTGCCGCGGGCATCTACACGGTCGGCTACCGCCTGGCCCACTCCGGCCTATACCGGGACAAGAGCCTGGACGAGGTTTTGACTACCTACAACCCCAACGCTGCCTATGGCCGCAGGGTCAAATCCGTCATGCGGCGGATCGCAGCGATTCAGTGATCCCCTGAATCCGGCTTAGTGCTCCCGGTGCTGCATCACCAGGTACAATCCGCCGAACGGCGCCAACGAAACGGCGGCCACCGCGGCCCATCGAAGGAATCGCTCCCCTTTGCTCGCCGCTGGTCCCTCATCGTGCCGGATGTGATCTTCGAGGGTCTCAAACATGCAAACTTCCTTAAAAGGCCGATATAAAGCCCGAGCGGCCGGCGCGCCGGAAACCCCCGATCCAATTGAGATGCGGCAGTCTGATTGCATCCGCGATTTGCCGGCGCGCCAAGAGAAAGCCGCGGACGGAGCCTGGGGTACCGTTGACAACCTCCCGCGACTCGGCGTATATTTGCTAACATACTGATCTCTCAGTGGTTGCTGGTGATCGCCGCATGGTGTGGAGTCGAACGCTCGGAGTAAGCGAGACGTGCGTGCCAGTCGGTGCTGGCAGCCCGCTTCAGGAATTTCCGCTACGCGACCATGGGCGAATGGATAATCGGCGGAGGCGTAATGGCCGTAGACCTTAACAACGGGCAAATCGAGGACACGGGACCCGACAGCTACGAGAATCTTCTCGACGATTACAGCCATTTCGCGCCACCCGCCGCCGACGAAGTCCTCCAGGGCACTGTACTCAGTGTCACCGCCAAGGACGTGATCATCGACTTCGGATACAAGTCCGAAGGCATCGTTCCCATCGAGCAGTTCCGCAATCCCGACGGCAACGTTACCGTGCAGCGCGGCGACCCCGTCGACGTCATGATCGATCACGGCGGCGAGCAGCCCGAAGGGTACGTTCTCCTTTCGCACACTCGCGCCGCGCGCCTGCGTATTTGGGAGAATCTCGAAAAGGCTTACCAGGAACAGTTGGTGGTTTCCGGCCACGTGCTCGGCCGCGTCAAGGGCGGGCTCGCCGTGGATGTCGGCATCAAGGCCTTTATGCCCGGATCCCAATCCGATCCGCGTCCGGTCCACAACCTCGATTCGCTGGTGGGGCAGGACATCCCCGTCAAAATCATCAAGCTCAACCGCCGCCGCGGCAATGTGGTGGTCTCCCGCAAGACCGCCGTGGAGGAAGAGATCAACGTCCGCAAGAGCGCTACCCTCGAACACCTGGTCGAGGGCTCGGTGGTTACCGGCGTGGTGAAGAATCTCACCGAGTACGGCGCCTTCATCGATCTCGGCGGCATCGACGGTTTGCTGCACGTTACCGACATCTCCTATGGACGCATCACCCATCCGTCCGAGCTGCTGCACGTGGGCGATCAGGTGACCGTCAAGATCCTCAAGTTCGACCGCGCCAAGGAACGTGTCTCGCTCGGCATGAAGCAGCTCGAGCCCGACCCCTGGGAAACCGTGGCGCAGCGCTTTCCCCTGAACGGCCGCGTCATCGGGCGTGTGGTCAACGTGACCGATTACGGCGCCTTCGTCGAGCTCGAGGCGGGCGTCGAAGGCCTCATCCACATCAGCGAGATGACCTGGTCGCGCCGTATGAAACATCCCTCCAAGGTGGTCAAGCCCGGCGACCAGGTGGAAGCCGTGGTCCTCGAAGTGCATTCCCGCGACCGCCGCATTTCGCTCGGCCTCAAACAGTTGGAGCCTAACCCCTGGAGCACCATCGACACGCGCTACAGCGTCGGTTCGGTGGTGGAAGGCCGCGTTCGCAATATGACCGATTTCGGCGCCTTCATCGAAATCGAAGAAGGCATCGACGGCCTGGTGCACGTTTCCGATCTTTCCTGGACCAAGCGCGTCAAGCATCCCTCCGAGGTCCTGAAAAAGGGGCAAGTGGTGCCGGCCGTCATCCTGAATATCGATTCCTCGTCCCATCGGCTTTCCCTCGGCATCAAGCAGCTTCAGCCCGACGCCTGGGAAACCTTTTTCCAGAACCATCAGGTGGGCGATACGGTGCACGGCCGCATTTGCCGCCTTGCCAGTTTCGGCCCCTTTGTAGAACTGGCCGAAGGCGTCGAAGGACTGTGCCACTTCTCGGAAATACCGGGCTATGCGGGCCGGCGCGGGCACGAAGAGCCGCCCGTTTCTCTCAACCAGGAGTTCGATTTTAAGATCGTCAAGATGAGCGAGGCCGAGAAAAAAATCGGCCTCAGCCTCCGCGCCGTGACGGACGACGAAGAGAAAAACCGCCTGGAAGACTACCAGCGCCAGGCCGCCGCCGCCACCACCACCATCGAGGAAGTGATGAGCCTCAAAGATCGCACCCTCGAATAGCTTGCAAATTTGTTCTAATCAAGAGATACTGCGAATTCGTACGTGATTGCCTCCCCAGGAGAATGCGATGACTAAGGCCGATCTGATTGAAGAAGTCTCCCGAGTGGTGGAGATGACCCGGAAGGAATCGGAGGTCATCGTGGAGGCCATTTTCGACAGCATCGTGCGCTCTTTGCGCAGCGGTGACAAGATCGAGATCCGCGGATTCGGCAGTTTCCGCACCCGCCAGCGCCAGCCCCGTGTTGGCCGCAACCCCAAGACCGGCGCGCGCGTGGAAGTGCCCGCCAAGAAGATCCCGTATTTCAAGCCCAGCAAGGAATTGAAAGACGTGGTCAACAGCTCGGCCACACCCGCCGCTCCCGTGGCGCCGGCGCCCGAGACTCCCGCCCCGTAGTAAGACAGCGGCGCCGAGACCGCCGGCGTTACCAGCAGGCTTAACATGGACTATCTTTGGACACCGTGGCGCTATCAGTACGTGACCACGGCCGGGGATCCCGGCGATTGCGTCTTCTGCTGCGCGGCCAAGGCGGACAATGACAAAGCCTGGCTGGTGGCTCACCGCGGCGCGCACAATCTGGTCATCCTCAACCGTTTCCCCTATACCAGCGGCCACGTGATGGTGGTCCCCTACCTCCACGTCCCATTGCTCGAAGACCTGCCAGACGAAGCTCTGGTGGAGATGATCCGCATGGCCCGCCAGTGCGAGACGCATCTGCGCGCCATCTACCGGCCCGACGGTTTGAACCTCGGCATGAACCTGGGCAAGAGCGCCGGCGCCGGCATTGCCGGCCACATCCACCTGCACGTACTGCCGCGCTGGACCGGCGACACCAACTTCATGACCGTGGTGGGCGAAACCCGCATCGTCCCCGAGGACCTGGAAGTGACCTGGGAGAAGCTGCGGAAGCGCTTCACGGGCCAATAGCTTCACTTTTGCATTGCGGGGCACTACCGAACATCTGCACAGTGGAGGGCGGACCCCCTGGTCCGCGGCCGACGCCCCCGTCGGCCTGCTAGTAGCGTTTGCATGATGCTGAGGCTGCGGGACGAGGGCGTCCCGCGCGGACCAGGGGGTCCACCCTCCAAGTCACCACGGAATGTCGGTGAGACGCGCGGGCTAGCTATTGCGCCAATTCCTTGCACATCCCCGGCATGCCGCGCGCGAACAGGCTGCCCGCCGCCACTCGCATTTCGAGGTCGCTCAGGTCCAGCCGGCTGATGGCGTCGGCGGCGCCGCCCACGCAGGCTTTTTGGACGCGGTCCCGAATCGTCGCCATGGTCGTGACCCACTTCACCAGGTCGGCGCGTGTAGCGATCGCTCCGTGGCCCGGGATCACCGTGTCGAAGTCGTACGCCAGCACTTTCTGCAGAGTCGCCGGCCATTCCTTGATGCTGCCGCCGTTGGCCGTATCGCAGAACGGCGCGCCGCTCGAAACGAACAGGTCGCCGGTATGCAGCACCTTCTCCGACGGGAAATAGATCACCGCATCGCCGTTGGTGTGACCGCGCCCCAAGTGCCGCGCCAGCACTTCCTGGCCGCCCAGAAAGACCTGCGATTCGTCCGTGAATGTGATGTTCGGCAGCCCCGGCATCTTGCCCGTCACCATGTTGGCGCGCGCGTTTTTCTGAATGATGATCTCCGCCTTGGCCGCCAGCATGGCTTCGTTGCCGCCCGTGTGGTCGCCGTGTTGGTGCGTGTTCAGCACGTACCGGATGGGCCTGTCGGTGACGGTCTTGATCCTGGCGAGAATCTGCGGCGCATCGGCCGCAAACTTATCGTCCACCACGATGACCCCTTCGCTGGTGGGCATAAAAGCGACGTTGCCGCCGTCGCCGATAATCACGTACACGTTTTCGCTGGCCTTTTCCATGGTCAACGGCTGCGGCTGGTTCTGTGCCCACGCGAGCCACAGGCCCACCGCACCGATCGCTGCCACCGTTACACGTACTGCGACGTTTTTGCGCATAGGCTTTCCTAACTGAATATATACCCGCCGTGCGCTCAGCGCTTGGCCTTCGGCGCGATAATCTGGCTTAATACGTCGGCCGCCGCCTGGTCGCGCACCAGGTGCGGGTATCGCTCCCCGCCGTGATAGTCGATGCGATGAGTCTCGTAGTATTCGCCGGTCTTGATGAGCAGCTCAACCGGCTTCGAATCCGACGCGGCCTTCTGCACCGCCTCGCGGAGCACCGTGGGTGTGTATTGCCGGTTGTTCACCGCTACTACCCTGGTGGCGGGCGCGATCCCCGCCTTCCTGGCCGGCCCGTCGAACACCACGTCTTCGATCATGCCGTCTTCCTTCACCTTGAGCCCCAGCGAATAGCTCAGGTCGGCCAGCTTGCGGCCGTCTTCCTGGGCCCTCCAGAAATCCGACCGTACTGCGTCGTACACCAGCTTCCAGCCCGAATGCTGAATGCCATCAAGCGGCGCGTGCGCGCCCGTGGAATGCAGCCGCTGGTTAAAGAATCCGGCCCAGTCGTAAGGCGCCACCGCATTCATGGCGGCCACCACGTCCGCGAAATCGTACGGCTTCATGGCGGGCGCTCCACTGGGGCCCCCGTGAAACGCGTGGCAAAAATCATCCAGCGATTTCCCACCCTTGGTGAGCTGCCGGATCAGCGTATCGGCGTCCAGCCAGATCAGCGTGCCTTCCGGATAATAATCCACGCCGCGCCGGTAGTCGGCGTAATCGTTCCCCGCCTCGTAGAGAATCTGCGCCGCCACGGCGGTATCTTCGAGCGGCCGCCACTTCCGGCCCGATGTCGTGTCCAGGGCGGCGGCACTTTCCGCCAGGCTTTCGCGAAAATCTTCGGCGCTCCGCAGCCCGCTCCGCGGCGCCAGAATTTCGCCCAGGTATTCCGTCAGGCCTTCGTAGACCCACAACAAATCGCCCTGCATGGGCGTGTCGTAACCGCCGTCATGGCCGCCCGAAATCAAGCCGCTCGGCCGCCGGTACTTCCCGTTCCAGGAATGCACGAACTCGTGCGACAGCAAATCCGCGGAAATGCGTTGCAGATCCGCATCGATCAGCGTCCGCTCCGCGAACCGGTCGTCGCTCGATTCGTGGTGCTCCAACCCGAAATGCGCCACGTGGTCGCTCAGCGTGTAGAGAAAATGGTACCCGCGATAGTGCCGCGATCCGAACAGCGCGCCCGTTTCCTTCACCAGGTTTTCGTATTGGCCGACAATCTCCGGGCTCACTTCGAGGGCCCGGTCGCTATCCGCCGCCAGGTGCAGATAGTGCGCAGCGCCGCCCTGGGTGCCCAGGTTGATGGTGCGGTAGTGCGCCCCCATCGAAACCGGCGAATCCACCATGGTGGTCAGCGACGCCGGCTGGAATTCAATCTCATTGCCGGATTCCCGCGCGATCGGCAAGGCCGTCCCGTAGCGCCAGGAGTTGGGCACCTGGAGCGTGGCCTGGACTTGCAGATCGTCGGCCTGCGCCCCTTGCGGATACAGCAGCAACTGGTTCCAACTCAGCACTGCCAGCTCGCTGGTGGCTGAGGCTCCCGAAGAAAAGCCCTCCGATTCCGGCGGCGAGATGAAATCGAACGCCACTTCGAGCGACGTTACCCCCGCCGGCACATCCAGGTGGAACGCATACATGTTGTCCGAGTCGCGCTTCCACGCGATCGGTTTGCCGCCGCTTTCCACCTTGAGCCCCACCAGGTTGACGATGGGCCCGGTCGGCCCATGCTCGCCGGGTATCCATTCGGGATAGAGCAGCGTCAACGGGCCGGCTTTCGCCGTCATCGTCATCCGCACGTGGAACAGCCGCCTGGGCGCATCCGTGGCATCCACCCGCAGCTTGACCGCGGTCTGACTATAAAGAGGCGCGCCGGCAATCGCCAGCAAAGCGAGCGTCGAAATTCGCATCCTCCCATTCTAATTCGGGTCCAACTGCCCCGGCTGGGATATACTCAATGAGGAAGCGGCTTCGCGATGTACATTCTGACTCAATACCTTGACCGGGCGATGGCTGAGGCGGTGTATGACAAGCTCGATGACGGCACGTACGGCGGACGGATTCCACCCTGTCCCGGTGTCGTCGTATTTGCCGCATCCCTGAGTGAGTGTTCCCAGGATCTACGTTCCACCTTGGAAGATTGGGTGCTCCTAGGAATGAAACTTGCGCACGCGCTGCCCGTGATCGCCGGCATCGATCTCAACCGGGAGCCGGTTCATGAGCCGGTGGACACCCTGTAAGCGCCGCGACTTCATTCGCCGGCTGCGGGCTCTCGGTTTCGACGGTCCTCTGGCGGGAACCAGACACTCCTTCATGATCTATCAGAGTCACAGACTCGCCATCCCATCAAACACCGAATACTCCGTCGACAAGGTACGAATGATGCTCGCTGAAGTGGGAGCCATCCTCGGCCGCCCGCGTACCGCCGACGAGTGGAGCTGCCTGTGAGGCCCGAATCGTAGCTCGTGCGTTGGGACCGGCATTCGCCGCCATCGTCATCCGCACGTGGAACAGCCGCCTGGGCGCATCCGTGGCATCCACCCGCAGCTTGACCGCGGTCGGACTATAAAGAGGTGCGCCGGCAAACGCCAGCAAAGCGAGCATCGAGGTTCGCATCCTCCGATAATACTATCTGGACCCTGATCCGGCACTTTTCAGGCGATCCAGGCAATGGAGAGAACTCAAATGGCAAACAATTACGTTTACGTACGGGAGCTTCGTGAGCAGGCGCGTGTCCCGCAAAACGGAATCTTGAGTCAGACCCTGTATGACGACGGGAAAACCAAAGTGATTCTGTTCGGATTTGCACCGGGGCAGGAACTCTCAGCTCACACGGCGCCGTTCCCCGCCATCCTGACCTTCCTAAAAGGAGAGGCTGCTCTGAAACTGGGGACGGACGAGCAGGAAGCCGTCGAGGGAACCTTCGTCTACATGCCTCCGTACCTGGAGCATGGCGTGAAAGCCAAGACCGACGTGGTGATGCTCCTTACTATGATCAAGAATCCCGCTCCCGGCTCTGGAGCCTGACGCTGGAATTGGATCGGACGGATTTCGATCCTTCGCTCCGCCGGACGGCAGGCTTATAATGTTAGGATTCGACGCACTCCCTAAGGACAGCTCATGCACCGCGAACTCCTGATCCAGTGTCCCGACAACCAGATGAAAACCGTTCCGCTCACCGGTGAGCGCATTTCCTTTGGCCGCTCCAGTGCGGCCGAATTGTCTTTCCCCGAAGACGCCGGGCTCTCCCGCCAGCATTTCGCCTTCGAACTGCTGGGCGAAGATTGGACCGTCAAGGACCTCGGCAGCAAGAACGGCACTTTCGTCAATAACATCCCGCTCAAGGCCCAACTCATCCTCAGGCCCGGCGACCGCGTTACCGCCGGCCACCTGGTCATCGTCTACTGCCCGGACGCGGAAAACGCCGCTTCCGGCGTGGTGGTTTTCGAAGGCGACGAAAACAAGTCGCCCTCCACTTCCACCGTCGTCACCAGCCTCGAAGGCGCGCTTTCCGCCAACCAGACCGTCCAACTGGATCGCGGCGCCGGCCCGCGCGCTTCCGCTCCCATGCAGGCGCTCATTCGCGCCGGCCAGGAGCTCTCCGAGAATCGCCCGCTCTCCGAACTCTTCCCCGTCATCCTCGACCTCGCCATCCAGGCCGTCAACGCGCAGCGCGGCGTGGTCCTCATCCTCGAAAACGATATGCTGGTCCCCAAGGCGCACAAGGGCGAGGGCTTCCGCATCTCCAGCGGTGTGCGCGACCGCGTTCTCCGCGACAAGACTTCCATCCTGGTTCGCGACGCTCAGCTCGATGACGCGTTCAAGGGCCGCATGAGCATCGTGGAGCAGAAGGTCCACACCATGATGGCCGTGCCCCTCCAAACCAAGGAGCGCATCATCGGCTTGATCTACGTGGATTCCCCATTCGTGCTCCGCGAATTCACCAAGGACGACCTCAACCTGCTATCCGTGATGGGCCACATCGCCGCCATCCGCGTGGAAAACGCCCGCCTCGCCGAAATCGAGCAGACCGAACGCATCATGCAACGCGACCTCTCGCAGGCCGCCGAGATCCAACGCCGCATGCTCCCCGCCCAGCCTCCCGAAGTGGCAGGCACCGATCTCGCGGGTTTCAACGCCGCCTGCCGCACCGTCGGCGGCGACTACTACGATTTCTTCCCGTACCCCGATGGCCGCGTCGCCATGGCGCTCGGCGACGTCTCCGGCAAAGGCATGCCGGCGTCGCTGATGATGATGGCGCTGCACGCCCGCGTGCAGGTGCTGGCGGAAGAGCCGGGCAATCTGGCCGCCTTCATGACACGCCTCAACAAAGCCACCTGCGCCCAGTGCCCCAGCAACCGCTTCATCACTTTCTTTTTCTGCGTCCTCGATACCGCGACCGGCGAATTGACCTTCGCCAATGCCGGCCACAACCCGCCCATCCTGGTGCGTGCCTCGGGCGAAGCCCAGATGCTCGAAGGCGGCGGCCCGGTTCTCGGCATCCTCCCCCTCGCTCCGTATGCCGAGCAGCGCGTGCATCTCGATCCGGGCGACATGCTGGTGCTCTACAGCGATGGCGTCACCGAAGCCAATAACACGGCCTACGATGAATACGGCGAAGGCCGTTTCATCGAAGTGCTCAAACGCTACCGCGAGGCGCCCGCGACTGCCATCGTCGACGCCGTGACTCGCGACCTCTCCGACTTCGCCGCCGGCGCCCCGCAGGCCGACGACATCACGCTGGTGGTGGCCAGGCGCGTGTAGAGCATTACACCCCTTCCCCTGCGAAGATTTCTCCGCATCCTCCGCTTCCTCCGCAGGCAGGCGCAAGTGCTGCATCCTGCTCACTCCCTGTTTTGGTTCTTGTTCTTTGTTTTTCTCCGCGCCTCGGCGCCTCCGCGTTGAAGTTCTCTCTTCGGTCGTTTGCTTGCGGCTCTGCCACTCACGCGCCCAGTTGCAGCGGTTGCCAGGCGAAAGCGCGTGGCCCACTAAACTGACAGCTCACCCCTCTACCGTCGGCAACAGCCGCGGCGCTTTCCTGGCCTTGGCGGCCTGCTCGAACGCGTATGCCAGGCGGATCAGTACCGCCTCGTTCCAGGGCGCGCCGAAGAACGAAATCCCCACCGGCAGCCCGTGCACGAACCCGGCCGGCACGGTGATGTGCGGATACCCCGCCACCGCCGCGGGCGACGAGCAGCCTCCCGTATCGTGATCTCCGGTTACCGGGTCGATGAGCCACGCCGGACCGGCCGTGGGCGCCACAATGGCATCCACGCTGTGCACGCGGATCACTTCGTCGATCCCTTCGGAGCGCGCCAGCCGATGGTTCGTAGCCAGCGCCTTGTGATACGCCAGGTCCGTCAGCGGCCCGCGCTTCTGCGATTCCTCGAAGACTTCCTGTTCGAACCACGGCATCTCCTCGCCGCGGTGCGCCTGGTTGAACGCGATCAGCTTCTCCAGTGTCAGGCCCGTGCCCCGCGCCTGCAAATACGCATTGAGATCGTTCTTGAACTCGTACTGCAGCACGATATTCTCGGTCGCGTCGTACTTGCCGTGCGAGGGCAGATCCGCCGGGTCCGCAATCTCCGCCCCCAGCCGCTTCATCTCCGCCAGGCTATTCTCCATCAGCCGCCTCACATCCGGTGAGATATCGAAAAATTTGCGCGCCACGCCCAACCGCGCGCCGCGCAGTCCGTTGGCATCGAGAAACTTCGTGTAGTCCGGCGCGGCATGCGGGCCCTCCGCCATCGCGCCTAGCAGGATCGCCGCATCCCGCACGGTGCGCGCCATGGGGCCCGCCGTGTCCTGGCTGTGCGCAATCGGGATGATCCCCCGGCCGCTCACCAGTCCCACCGTCGGCTTGATCCCCACGATCCCGTTCATGGACGCCGGGCATACCACGGACCCATCCGTCTCCGTGCCCACCGCCACCATGCACAGATTCGCCGCCACCGCCGCGCCCGATCCCGAACTCGACCCGCACGGGTTCCGGTCGAGCGCATAAGGATTCCGCGTCTGCCCGCCGCGCCCGCTCCATCCGCTCACCGAATGCGGCGACCGGAAATTCGCCCACTCGCTCAAGTTGGTCTTCCCCAGAATCACCGCGCCCGCGGCGCGCAACCGCTCCACCACCACCGCATCCCGCGGCTTGGCCGCTCCCACCAGCCCGAGCGATCCCGCCGTGGTCTGCATCCGGTCGGCTGTGTCGATGTTGTCCTTGATCAGCACCGGCACGCCGTGCATCGGCCCGCGCCGCGGCGTGTGGTCCATCTGCTCCGCCAGCGCCAGCGCGTCCGGGTTGATCTCGATCACCGCCCGCAGCCCGCCGTCCAACTCGCGAATGCGCGCCAGGTAATACTCCGTGGCCTCGCGCGCGGAGACCGGAGCCAGATCGGCGATCGCAG
>JBEKQS010000126.1:0-14717 GCA_049519475.1 Bryobacteraceae bacterium
CATCGTCGACCTGCACGCCGTCACGCTTTTCCAGGAACCCGCGCAGCTTCGCACGAAGATTGCGGAGATCGCCGCCATTTATCTGGCCGCCGGAATCGACCCGCAGGCCTGCTCCATCATGGTGCAGTCCGCCGTCCCCGCCCACGCGGAGCTTGCCTGGATGCTCACCTGCGTCACCCCGGTCGGCTGGCTGGAGCGCATGACCCAATACAAGGTTCAGTCCGCCAAACAGGAATCCGTCAGCGACGGCATACTCCAATACCCGGTCCTGATGGCCGCCGACATCCTGCTCTACCAGGCTGGCATTGTCCCTGTCGGCGAAGACCAGGCCCAGCACCTCGAACTCACCCGCGACGTCGCCCAGCGCTTCAACTCGCTTTACGGCGACACGTTCGTCGTTCCCGGCACCAGCCTTCCCGCCGTCGGCGCGCGTGTCATGGGCCTGGACGACCCCACCCAGAAAATGAGCAAGTCCGAGACCGCCGCCAATCACGCCGTCGCCCTGCTCGATCCCCCCGACAAAATCCGCAAGATCATCATGCGGGCCACCACCGATTCCAACCCCGCCGTCGATTTCGAAACCGCCGGCCCAGGCGTTCTCAACCTCACCGCCATCTACCAGGCTTTCTCCGGATCTTCCGACGACGAAATCAAATCCCAATTCACCGGCCTGCGCTACGGCGAGTTGAAAAAGCGGGTCGCCGACATGATCATCGCGCACCTGGAGCCCTTCCAGCAGCGCTACCGCCAGATCGTCTCCGACCCCTCCTATCTCGCCGGCATCCTGCGCGCCGGAGCCGAACGCGTCGCCCCCATCGCCAACTCGACCGTCGAGATCGTCAAACAGCGCATGGGCCTCTACACTTGATCTCCCGCTAAGTAGACCGTTTCATAAAGGCACTCTCGTATTCTGCGAAGATCGCTCCCTCACGGTCGCGGCTCCGATCAGAGCCGCGCGCGTTAGCAAGCGTTTTTAGATACGTGAGCGAACTTCTGAAACCACTTACTACCTCAGCCTGCTCCGCCATTCAGAACAGCCGTAGCAACTGCTCCATGCCGGCCGCATCCGCGCGCAAATCCACCCGCACCGTGCGCTGCTCACGGCTCACCTGGATGGCCCGCAACTGCGCCGCAATCCCCGGCTGCCGCGCTTCCGCCGCGGCCGCTATCGAGGCCATCGCGCGCAGTTCCTCTTCCAGCCGCCGCGCCGTCTCCGCCGTGGCGCACACGCCGGTGGCTTCCGCCTCGATGCCATCCGTGACGTCGACGGCGAGCGTTGCGTATTCGGTTGCATGCAGCAGCCGGTTCAGGTTCTGCGCGTTGCCGCTCACCGGCAGCGTGGCGTTCCCCATCGCCACAATCCAAATTTCGTGGCCGGACGCCAGATTCTCCGCCAGCCCCACCAGCGGCGTACCCGCCACGCCATGCCGGTGTTGCGCGGTGGCCGCACGCATCGCATCCGGCGACCCGGCGATTGCGAGATCCGGCGCAAGAAGCGTGGCTCCCGGCGGCGCTTGGCCAAACTGCCCGCGGCCGACCGCAAGGTAGTCCTTGCCGTTGGAAGCGAGCAACAGGTACGTCGCCGGGCGGAGCGGTTCCAGCAGCGCCGTGACCGCGGCTGGCAGTTTCTGATACAGGGGCGAAGCGCGCAGCCGTTGGCAGTCTACACCGCCGAGAATCACGGCATCTGCCGGTACGCATGACGCCAGCGCGCGATCGACGGCCGCCGGTCGAGCGCTACGACAGCCGGCGGCGAAGGCAGCCAAAACGAGGAGAGCCGCGAACCAGGCGCAGAAGGCCGCGCGCGGGCTCATAAAGCTGAATGAGCGGCTTGCCCGTCCCAGTGTGTTCTCATTGGTTCTTCCCCGCATGCGGCGGCGGCGCCGTGGAACTGGGAGCCGGTTTCCCATCCACCGTGTTGGCTTCCATCAGCTCGATTCGCGTCCCGTCGGGGTCGTACAAGTTGATCTGCCGTTTCCGGTTGACTCCGGTCTGAATGGCGATCGCCCGGTCGTAGCCGGTTTTCGCCGCCCGCTCCTTCAACTCCGCCAGAGCCTGATCGGCGTCCGCTACCGTCAGGGAAGCATGATGCGCCGTGCCACGGGCATCGGGCGCGGGAAGCTGGCTATACAGCATGAACTCGAGATAGTCCTCGCCGTCCGGCACTCTCATGTTGACCCAGTTCAGCTCAGTCGGCGAACGGCTGCCGCGCCAGAATTCCCGGAAGCCCAGGATGTCGCCGTAAAACTTCATGGACCGATCCAGGTCGCCCACCAGCACTCCCACGTGCATGATGTGCTCCGAGATGCGCGAGAGCGGCATAAACTTGCCCGCCGCGCGCGCCGTCCAACTGTCCGGTTGGTATTCGACCATCTCGACGATGTGTCCGTCCGGATCCTGGATATTGAAATTCTTGTTGCCCGTCTGCCCCTTGCCCACGCTCCCCTGATCCGACATCACCGCGACGCCCTTGGACTTCAGATACGCGTACATGTGATCGGCATTGTCAGTGTAGAAGGCAATGTGGTTGAGTTGTCCTTCCCCGCGGTCGGCTTCGTTGAAGATTTCAAAATACTGGTAATCGTTCACCTTCACGAACGCGATCCGCACGCCGGGCGCGGTCTTGTCGGGCAGGGTGAACGGTTCGCCGAATCCCAGGAAGTTCTCGTAAAACCGGCGCGCCTTGTCCAGGTCCTTCACGTACACGGCCATGTGCGCCACGCCCAGAACTTTGGGCCGTTTCACCGCTTGCTGTGCCAGAAGCGGCGCCACCATGAGGATCCCCGCCAGCAATTTCTTCGAGTTCATTTTGTTTCGCTCACCGTAATCCTAAGGCCTCCGGCAAGCAACGCACCATCCTACAGCGTCTTGCTTTCGACGGTCTTCAACTGCGTATCCGGCACATCGCCGCACATGTGTACCGCAAAATCGGATACCTTGTGGAGCGCGAACACCGGCACTCCGGCGGCGTGCGGCACTTTGATCCGGAAGAAGTCGGCGTCCTGGACGTCTTCCAATACGAAAGCCGGCCGCAGGTCTTCTTTATCGGTACGGATCTCAATGTTATCGAACTGAATGCCCTGCACGTGCCGCACGTAAAACCCGTGTGACGGCATGCTGTGCTGGTTGGCCGGAGCGCCGGCGCCACCTCTTCCCTGACCGGGCGCGACTCCCGCTTGGCCGGGCGCGGCTCCCGCTTGTCCGGCCGCGGTTCCGGCTCCGCCGCCAGGTGTTCCAGGCGCTCCGGGGCCTCTTCCCGCGCCTCCGCGGCCTGCTCCCTCGGGAAGCCAGCGTCCGTCCGGAGTGCGTGCGTTGGGCCGCGGGTTGCCGAGAAACATGCCCGGTTCGGGATACATGTCCTCGTATTCCGGCGGCTGAAAGGCGGCATCTTCCTTGCTTCCGCCGCCCTGGTGCAGAATCTGAATATTGCTGATCTTCACGTCTTCCACCAGGTGGCCCGGAATCCCGCTGATAATCGAGCCCAGCCGGGAAACCGAATTCGAACACACCAGGTTGCTGATGATCACCCGTTTCAGGGTTCCCACCGGCGTGTTGTCAGGGCCGCGCATGCGGTCGCCCAACCGCAGGAAGATGGGAGCACTGATAATGTCGCGCATCGAAATGTTGGTAACCGTTATGTCTTCGAGGATAGCCCCGTCCACCGACTCCAGCGCCAGCCCCTGGCAGCCTTCGAAGACGCAATTGGAGATCGTGATGTTGCGGAACCCGCCGTTCGATTCCGTGCCGAACTTAATGCGTCCGGTGTGCGGGATCCGCTGCTCCGGCCCGAACTTCTTGTAGGTGCCGTCCAGCATGGTCCCTTCTTCCCAGCATCCGCTGACGTAGCAGTTGGTGATGGTGACATACTCGGTCTGCTTGGCGCGGCCCAGCGCGTAGTCGGCCTTCAGGCAGATGCCGTCGTCCCAGGGCGAGTTCACGTAGCAATTCGAAATGCGGACGTTGCGGCAGGCATCCACGTCCATGCCGTCGCGGTTGGTATCGATCTTCAGGTTATCGATCGTCAGGTTCTCAACCCCCGTCGCCAGAATGCCGAAGTGGCCGCCGTGAAGAATCGAAAAATCGCGCAGCAGCACGTTATGACAATTCTTCAGGCTGATGGATTTGTTGCCCACCCCCGGAACGTGGGCGTCCGGGCCGTTTTGGCCGGTGCCGCGGCTCAAACCTTTGCCCCAGATGCGGCCCGTTCCTACGATGGCGATGTTTTCGATCTCTTCGCCCCACAGCAGGCTGTTGCGGAAATGGCTGTGGCCGAAATCCTGGTACATGTCCCACTGATTGGGCTCGGGGGGGTCGAATCCGGCGGCGCCCTCGGCTGGCGGATCGGCCGCGATAATCGTCGCACCGGCGTCCAGGTGCAGCGCAACGTTGCTCTTCAGATGGATGGAATACGAAAGATAATTGCCCGCGCGGAAGAGCACCGTTCCGCCGCCGGCGGCTACGGCTGCATCGATGGCCTTGTTGATGGCGGCCGTATCGAGAGTCTTTCCGTCGCCGGTTGCGCCGAACGTCTTGACGTCAAAGCTTCCGGCTGCGGGCGAATTTGCGGCGGCGGGGTGCGCCGGGCTTTGGTCCGCCTTAACAGTTAGAGCCGCGCCGGTAATGCCCGCGCCGCCAAGCCGCAAAAAGTCCCTGCGTAAATTGGTTTCAGTCGACATCAGCTTTCCTCCAGAGAAAACGCGCCACAAGGGCTCCAGAAATAACGTATCACGCGTTACCACCACCCGGCGGAACGCGGCGATCCTGACCGCGCCCCGCGAGTTGCGGCTGGCTGGGGTCGCGCCGTTTCCATTGGTAAGCCGTCAACGGCTGGCCGCCAGGTCTTTTCTGCCCGCATATTTCCAGCCTGCCCTCTTCGGCCATGCTAGGATCAAGCCTGAATGGCGTTCGCGGATTTGACCAAGCAATTGGCCCAGCAGGCGCTGCTCTCGGCCACCCAGGAGCCGGCGGCAGCGCCGGAGAACCCGGGCGCGGTCATGCTCGGGCAGATCGGCGCCATGCAGAAGGCGTTGAAGGACGACGAAGAGCTGGTGGTTTTCCTCCACTGCGGCGCGGAAAGAATCCGCGTCATGGAGATCTACCTGCCCTCGCCGCAAGTAGCGGTGCTGAGCGGCGTGGATGCTAATCGTACGCAGGCGCGCGTGGTGTCGGCGGTGGAAGCGCTGCAACTCGTCGCCCGAACCGGCAAAGTGCAGCCTGGGGCCAAGGCCGTGCGGGTCAACCTGGTGATGCCGAAGGCAAAAGATTCCAGCAGGAAATAACCCGCGTTTCGCGTTCGTAACCGAGCGTGCTCACCGAAGCCGTGCTCAACGCGAAGAGGCTTCCGCACCGCGGGTCGAGCTCCAGCCAGCACGCGGTGAGGATTCGCAAAATGTGGCCGTGGGCGAACAGCGCCGTATCGCCATCGGCAGCCATGGCCCGCGCCAGCACGGCTTCGGCGCGCGCCGCCACCTGCTCGATGGTTTCGCCGTTCGGCACGCCATCGCGCCACAGCGACCAGCCGGGCCGTTCCTTCTGAATATCGGGAGTAGCGCGGCCTTCGTAGTCGCCGTAGTCCCATTCGCAGAGGTTGGGGTCAGCGTGCGCGGCGTTGCCGTAGCCGGCCAGCCGGCACGTGTCGCGGGCGCGTTGCAAGGGACTGGTGAGAACCAGCGCGAATCTCGTGCCCCCGGGTGTTCGGCCTTTGAACCAGCGGCCAATGGCGGCGGCGTTGTCGCGTCCCGCGGCGGTAAGCGGAAGGTCGGTCCGCCCGGTGTGCGCTCCCGAGCGGCTCCATACGGTTTCACCGTGGCGGATGAGCCAGATTTCTCGCGTCATCTTCTACACTATAGAGGATGATTCGCACCCTGCTCCTGACTGCCCTCGCCGCCGTGGCCCCGGTGGCCCATGCGGCGACCCCCGCGCTGATGCCCGTGCCGGTCAAGTTGGAAACCTCCGCCGGCAAGCTGGCCATCGATGGGTCATTCGGCGTCACCGTCACCGCCGGCAATCAGGCGGTGATCAACGGCGCTCCTGCCGCAAGTCTGAATGGCGGCCGCCTCGACCGCGCGGTGGAGCACTTCCTGGCTCGCCTGGCGCGCCAGACCGGAATCTTCTTCGCGCCGGCGGCCAAAGCCGCAACCCTGCGGATCGAATGCGCACCCTGCACCGTCGCCGCTCCCACGCTGGAAGAGGACGAGTCCTATCAGCTCGACGTCTCTACCAGCGGCGCGCACCTGCAGGCCGCCACAACCGATGGCGCGATCCATGGCCTCGAGACTTTTCTGCAGTTGATTCAGCTTGGCGCCGACGGTTTTCAGGTCCCCGCCGTGCACATAGAGGACCGCCCGCGCTTCGCCTGGCGCGGCCTGATGATCGACGCGTCGCGCCACTTCATCCCGGTCGAAGTCGTCAAGCGCAACCTGGACGCCATGGCCGCCGTCAAGCTGAATGTCTTCCACTGGCACCTCTCGGACGACCAGGGCTTCCGCGCGGAAAGCAAGCTCTTCCCCAAGTTGCAGCAACTCGGCTCGGACGGCCTCTTCTACACGCAGGAACAGATGCGCGAGGTGGTCGGCTACGCGAGCGACCGCGGCATCCGCGTGATTCCCGAGTTCGACATCCCCGGCCACACGCTGAGCTGGTTTCCCGGCTACCCGGAACTGGCCGCGGCCGCCGGGCCTTTCGAGATCGGCCGCCGCTTCGGCGTGTTCGACCCGGTGCTCGACCCCAGCCGCGAAGAGGTCTACGCCTTTCTCGATTCGTTCATCGGAGAAATGGCGGCGCTGTTTCCCGACCTCTTCTTCCACATCGGCGGCGACGAGGTGAATGGCAAAGCGTGGAAGCAGTCGGAGGCGGTGCAGGTTTTCGCGAAGCAGCACGGGTTCAAAGACACGCTGGCCATCCAGACTTACTTCAACCAGCGCATCCAGAAAATTCTCCAGAAATACGGGAAGAACATGATCGGGTGGGACGAGATCCTGGGCCCCGATCTTCCGCCGGACACGGTGGTGCAATCCTGGCGCGGCCAGGAATCGCTGGCCGAAGCCGCCACCAAAGGCTACCGCGGAATTCTTTCGGCTGGCTACTACCTGGACCATGGAAGGCCGGCCGCTTACCACTACGGCATCGATCCCCTGGCTGGTCCGGCCGCGCAACTCACGCCGGAGCAGGCCGCGCGCGTTCTGGGCGGCGAGGCCTGCATGTGGGCCGAGCTGGTGGATGCCGAAACCGTGGATTCGCGGGTCTGGCCGCGCGCCGCGGCGATAGCGGAACGCCTCTGGTCGCCCAAGGAAATCACCGACGTGGATTCGATGTACGCGCGCCTCGAAACCGTGAGCCGCCTGCTCGAATTCGCCGGCGTGACTCACCGCGCCAGCTACCAGCCCATGCTCGACCGCCTGGCCGGCGACCGCAGGGCGGAGCCCTTGCGCATTCTGGCCGACGCTTCCGAAGCTCGCGGCCTGGGCACCGGCCGCCGCGCGCACCAGACCGACACGCCGCTCAACCGCTTCGTGGATGCAGCGCGGCTGGAGAGCGAAAGCGTCCGCGGTTTGGAGCTGATCGCGCGCCGCGTCGCCGCCGCCAACCCGCCCGACGCGGCTGACATGGCCTCGTTGCGCGCGCAGTTCTCGCAATGGGCGGCCAACGATGCGCGCTTCCAGCCGCTGGCCGAGGACAACTCGCTGCTTGCGGAGCTGAAGCCGCTGTCGAAAGACCTTTCCGCTTTAGGCGCAGCCGGTTTTCGCATCCTGGATTGTCTCGAAACCGGCACGCCGCTTCCCGATGACTGGATGGCCAACGAGACGCGCGAGATCGCCCGTCTGCAGCGCCCCAGCGCCGAGGTTTTGCTGGCGGCCGTGCGTCCGGTGAAAATTCTCTTCGACGAGCTGTTGCGGAGGAAATGAGTGGGACAGGCCTCCTGGCCTGTCATCCCGCGTCGACCCCGACTGTCCCACCTCCGAACGGCGCTTTCCCAAAAACGACCGCGGCTCCTGTTTTCCGCCGCGTTACATGCAACCCCGCATCGCAATCCAACGGAACGCCACGTGCAATCTACCGGCCATGGCTAAAACCGTTCGTCTTCGTGAACCGCTGTCCGCGTCTCCCACCCTGGACTATCTGAACCAGCGCATGGCGGCCGGGTGGAAGCTGGTCGCGCTCGAATGGAAGCGCGAGGCCGAAGCGCAGGCTGCCGACACCCCGCCGGCCGCCGAAGAAATTCCTTATGGCGTGCAGGTGTCGGGCGACGGCCTGCGGCTGGTTGAGAACCCTGTGGAGCGCGAGATCATCATCCTGGCGCTCGACCGCATCGTGGAAGACTGCCCGCTCTCGCAAGTGGCCGACGAGTTAAACCGCCGCGGCCACCGCACGCGCGATGGCCGGCCATGGACCCCAGCCGCGTTGTTCAACCTGCTGCCCCGCATGATCGAGGTTGGCCCGCGCCTGTTCGTCAGCGAGGAGTGGGCGGAGCGCCGGCACCGCCTTCCGCGGGTGGTGTAGCGCGCCAGTGGGGCGGCGCCGACGCCGGCTCTGTGCCATGCTAAAGGTTCTATGCGAGACCCGGAGACCATCGAAACCGAACTCATGGAGATCGCCGCGATCCCCGACGATATCGTCAAGTTCGAGCGCATCGTTGCCTGGTGCGCAACACATCCCGACGAAGTCCCCTTCGCCCTGCATCAGTTCATGGGCCGGGGCAAGCGCTCGTCGGATACATCTGAAACCTAGGCGCCCCGCGTCTCCGCCGGCGCCACTTATTCCGGCGCGGCCACTCCCACTCGCGCGGCAGTTTTGACCAGTGTTTCCCAGTTGCCGTCCGGGATGGGGATGCCGTTTTTCAGACGCTCGGCTTCCATCCGCCATTCGGGGTCGCCGGCCACCATCACTTCGTTGTAGCCGGGGGCGGGCGGTGTGGATTTCACCAGTCCCACCAGCTTCTCCATGCGGGCCGTGAACTCCTCCACCGGCATGAAACGGGCGACATCGATGGCGATGTACATCTGGCTGGTTCGCACCGGGCGCCCGCGGAAACGGATGCCGCTCACTTCGGTCGACAGGGCGCCGCCGCTCAACACCGCGCAGAGAATCTCCACCATGAGGGCCAGGCCGCTGCCCTTATAGCCGCCAAGCGGCGTCAGCATGCCGTGATAGGCATCGACGGTGTTGGTGGTGGGAATGCCCGTGGAGTCGAAGGCCCAGCCACTCGGGATTTCCGGCTGCTGGTTGATGAAGGCTTTGAAGATTTTGCCGGCGGCCACGGTGGTGGTAGCCATGTCGAGCAGCCACGGGCCGGGCACCGACATGCAGATCGGATTGGTGCCCAAGCGGCCTGCCCGGCCCTGCCACGGCGGCACGATGGACGAAGCATTGCAGAAGACGATGCCGATCATGCCGGCGGCGCGCATCTTCTGCGCCCACCACGCGCAGGCTCCGAAATGGTTGGACTCGCGCGCGGTCACCACCCCCACGCCATGCTCGCCGGCGAGACGGATGGCGTGGCCGCAGCAGGTCTCCGCTACCCACTGGCCAATCCCGTTGCGGCCGTCAAAGAGCATGCACGCCCCGGACTCGGTGACCACCGCGCCGTCGGTGATGGCGTCCATTTCGCGGGCCAGAAGTTGGTCGATATAGTAGGTCAGAAGCTGGATCCCGTGCGAATCGACGCCGCGCAGGTTGGCAGCCACCAGCGAATGGGCGACAACCGAAGCCTTGCGCGCGGGAGCGCCCGCGGCGAGCAGAATGGATTCGCTGAATCGGGTGAGTGGAGCGGCGGCGATAACGCGCATGAAACGACATCGTATCGCGAACCGGGTAGCCCATGCCTTGGTGCCATAGAAGAAACCGGGGACGCACGAAGAAACCGGGGACGCACGGGAGGTTCCCTGAAGCTGTCGGCGATTGCTGCTTTGACGCGCCCTTCACGGCGCCAACGCTTTACCTTGGTGACGCAACTCGCTACAGCCGATAGCAGGGCAGAGACTAGCCTCATCTCGACACGCAGGTGGGGGGCAGTCCGTCGGGACCCGGCGTCGACATGAGCCGACGCGGCACACATGAGTGCGCAATGCCACTTAGTTTTCGCAATGGTGAGGTTCGGCATGGGTTGTGGGGCAGACCCCCTGGTCTGCGCGGGACGCCCTCGTCCCGCAGCCGGAACAACGATATCAGCATCATGTAAACGCTAGCAGGCCGACGGGGGCGTCGGCCGCAGACCAGGGGGTCTGCCCCACAATTTGTGCAGATGTTCAGTGGTGGAAAAACTAAGGGGCATTGCGCATGAGTGCGTGCGCCACATCGTCATCGGCGAACGTCTGTTAGAAAAGCGGGCTAGGTGTGGGCAAGGTGATCATCCGATTGTCCAGTAAATTTCTGTTGGCTGCGGCCTTATCGTGGAAGCCCTTTGTTTTCAGCACATCCCCGTTCCCGCCAAGCAAAGCCCGCTAATTCCCTCATTAATGGTATTGTGGGTCCTTTAATCTGGAACTATAATGATTACGGGTAGCGAACTAAGCACCTGCTCAAAGTGGGGCTATCCTTCGTTCCGTGAGAGGAATCGGTGATGACGACAAATACCAAGCCTGATCGAGGCAGGGTCGAGATGAATTCCGAAGAGTGCAAGGGCTGTGGCCTCTGCGTCGAGGCCTGTCCGCCCAAGGTGCTGAGCCTGGCCGAAGAGTTGAACCATTACGGCTACCACCCGGCCATCTATCTGGGCAACGGCTGCACCGGCTGCGGGATCTGCTTCTTCGTTTGCCCGGAGCCCGGCGGAATTCGGGTGCTGCGCCGCGAACTGGAGCCGGTTGCGGCCTGAGTGAGCCCAAGGGAGAAAACCATGAAGCCACAACTCACCAAGGGAAATGAAGCCATCGTCAAGGCTGCGGTGCTGGCCGGCTGCCGCGCTTATTATGGATACCCCATCACCCCGGCGAGCGAAATCGCCGAAGCCGCCGCGCTCTACCTGCCGCAAGTGGGCGGCGTCTTCATCCAGGCGGAGAGCGAAACCGCTTCGGTGAACATGCTGTACGGCGGCGCAGCCGCGGGCGTGCGGGTGATGAGCGGGTCGAGCGGCCCCGGCATCAGCCTCATGCAGGAAGGCATCAGCTACCTGGCGGGCGCCGAGTTGCCCTGTGTGATCGCCGACATCATGCGCGGCGGTCCGGGCTTGGGCAACATCGCGCCGGAGCAGAGCGACTACCACCAGGTTGTCAAAGGCGGCGGCCATGGCAATTACCGTACGCTGGTGCTGGCGCCGGCGTCGGTGCAGGAAATGGCCGACCTGACGACTCTGGCCTTCGATCTCGCCGACCGTTACCGCAACCCCGTGGTCGTACTGGCCGACGGCAATATCGGCCAGATGATGGAGCCGGTGCGCTTCGCCGACCCCATCGCAATTCCCGCACCGCCGGAATGGGCCGTGCTGGGAACGGCCGGAACGCGCCGCAACCTGGTGACTTCCATCTACCTCGAGACCGACATCCTGGAGCGCCACGTGCGCAAGCTGGAGGCCAAGTATCAGGCGGCGGAGCGCGTCGAGGTGCGGGCGGAATGCTGGCGCACCGAAGACGCCGATATTGTGCTGATCGGCTACGGCATCATGGGCCGCACCTTGAAAGCCGTCGTGGAGCAGGCCCGCCACCGGGGCCTGAAGGTCGGGTTGCTCCGCCCCATCACGCTGTATCCGTTCCCCGCGCCGCAGCTTCGGGAACTCGCCAAGCGCGTCAAGGGCTTCCTGGTAGCGGAGCTTTCCACCGGCCAACTGGTGGACGACGTGCGGCTGGCGCTTGAAGGCCGCTCGCCCGTGGAATTCTTCAGCCGCGTGGGCGGCAACATCCCGTCCGCCGAGGAAGTGCTGGATGTGGTGGAGCACAAATTCGAATCGTGCTTCCAGTGCGAGGAGGTTTTGGTCCATGGCTAGCTTTACGGTGACCCACGAGCGGTCCGCGTCGTTCTACGACCGCTTCGAACGCAAAGCCGAGTTGCAGCACCAGACGCACTACTGCCCCGGTTGCGGGCACGGCATCGTGCACAAGCTGCTGGCCCAGGCGCTCGACGATTTGGGTGTGCAGGACCGCACCGTGCTGGTCAGCCCGGTGGGCTGCTCGGTATTTGCCTATTATTATTTCGACGTCGGCAATGTCCAGGTGGCGCACGGACGCGCGCCCGCCGTGGCCACGGCGGTCAAGCGCAGCCGCCCCGATTCCATCGTCATCAGCTACCAGGGTGACGGCGATCTGGCGGCCATCGGCACCGCGGAGATCATCCACGCCGCCAACCGCGGCGAACCCATCACCGTGATCTTCGTCAACAACGGCATCTACGGCATGACCGGTGGCCAGATGGCCCCCACTACCCCGCTCGGCAAGAAGACCACCACCTCCCCATTCGGCCGCAACGCGCACACCGACGGCTACCCCGTGCACGTCTGCGAATTGCTGAATTCGCTGGAGGCCCCGGTCTTCATCGAACGCGTTTCGCTGGGCAACAACAAGCAGATCATGGGCGCCGCCAAAGTGCTGCGCCGCGCCGTGGAGATCCAGGTCAAGGGCCTGGGCTTCTCCTTCGTGGAAGTGCTGTCGCCCTGCCCCACCATCTGGAAATTCCAGCCGGTGGAGGCCCAGCGCTTCGTGCGCGATGAAATGGCCAAGATCTTCCCCGTGGTCAACCTGCGCGACCGCACCAAGGAAGCGCAGCCCTGGGCCGGGCCCCCGCCGGCGCCCCCCGTGGAAGACATTCCGCGCATCCTCGGTCTGGTGGACGAAGACGGTAAGGAATCCGTCGAGCCGCCTGCCGACCGCGCGCTCGATCTGCGCATCAAGGTGGCCGGGTTTGGCGGGCAAGGCGTCCTGATGCTCGGCGAAGTGCTGGCGGAGGCCGGTCTCGAATCCGGGTACGAAGTTTCCTGGCTGCCTTCCTACGGGCCGGAGATGCGTTCGGGAACGTCCAACTGCAGCGTCCGGCTGTCGGCCTCTCCCATCGCGTCCCCGTTGATCTCGCGGCCCAATGTCCTTTTGGCCTTCAACGAACCATCGCTGCGCAAGTTTCTGCCGGCGGTGGATCCCGGCGGCATCGTGCTCTACAACGGAGCCGCGCTGCCGGAAGATTGTGTCCGCAAAGACCTGCGCATGATCGCCATGCACTTCTCCTCGCTCGCCGATAAACTGGGGGATCAAAAGGTCGCCAACATGGTGATGCTCGGCGCGCTGCTGGAAGCCACCGGAATGCTGGAGCCCGAACCGGTGACCGGCGCGCTCCACAGCCTGGTGAAGAACAAAAAGTATTTCGACCTCGATCTGAGGGCGCTGGAACTGGGCACCGAAGAGGTCCGTAAAGAACCGCTGCCGGTGGGCGAAGACTACCTGTGGGGCGTCTGATCGTAAATAGGACATGCCTCCTGGCCCGGAGGCCTGTCCCGCCTTCAGCCCAAGTAGTCGGGCGCGATTGCCGCCCCGGCGCGCCTTCTGGTATAATCGGTCTTCGATCCCAGCAGGAGTTTTCTGTCTTATGGCACAAATTTGCGATGTATGCGGCCGCGGGCCCAAGTTCGGCAACCGCATCAGTCACGCCCACAACGTCACTAAGCGGCGCTGGAACCTGAATTTGCAGTCGGTTCGCGCGCTGGTGAACGGCGCCGGGCGCCGCATTCGCGTGTGCACCTCGTGCATCCGCTCCAATAAAGTCCAGAAGGTCGCTTAACCCGCAATCGAATACCGCTTCATCTTATTGATCAGCCCCTGGCGGCTCAGGCCCAGGAGGCGTGCGGCCTGTTGCTGATTGTTGCGCGTGCTATCGAGCGCGCCGGCGATCATGCGCTTCTCCAGATCGGCCACGGCCTTCTTGAGCGAAACCTCTTGGCGCGGCGCGGGCGGCGATGCCGGCTGAGCGGGTGGCGGCGCGGGTAAGTCCTCCCACAGATCGTCCTCCGGAATGACGTTCTGGCGGGTGATGGCGGCGAGGCGCATGACCTCGTTGCGCAACTGGCGCACATTGCCCGGCCAGGGAGCCGTCAACAGGCGGCGCAGAACACCGGGCGAAAACTCCATCGCGGCGCGATTGGTTTCGCGGCAATACTCTTCCAGAAAATGACTGGCTAAAAGCGGGATCTCCTCGCGAATCTCGCGCAGCGGCGGCATGTGGATGTGGATGACCTTGACGCGATAGTAGAGGTCTTCGCGGAAACCGCCGCGGGCGATTTCGGCTTCCAGGTCTTTGTTGGTCGCGGCCAGCAGGCGCACATCCACGGGAATCGGGGCTCGGCCGCCGACGCGTTCGAGCACGCGCTCCTGGAGCACGCGCAGAATCTTGGCTTGAGCGGCGGGGCTGAGGTCGGCGATCTCATCCAGAAACAGGGTCCCGCTATCGGCTTTCTGGAACAGGCCGGCGCGCGATTCCACTCCGGTGGCAACGCCTTTTTCGATGCCGAACAGCTCGCTTTCGATCAGTGTTTCCGGCAGCGCCGCGCAGTTCAGGGCCACAAAAGGCCGGCGCGCGCGCGGGCTGGAATAGTGAATGGCTTTGGCGACGAGTTCCTTGCCCGTGCCGCTTTCGCCGGTGATCAGAACATTGACGAGGCTGTCGCGGATGCGTTCGATCAGGCGGACCACCTGCTGAATCCTGACGCCGGCGCCGATGATGCCGTGCATCGAGAACTTGCCGACGACCTCGCGCATCAGGCTGGCATTCTGCTCGGCCAACTGGTCCTGGCTGCGGCGCAACTCGCC
>JBEKQS010000127.1:0-26877 GCA_049519475.1 Bryobacteraceae bacterium
AATTCGATCAGGTAGCCCGTACCCTCTTCGGCCGTCATAGGGCGAACCGTGAACCGGTACTGGTCGAGCTTAAGGCCGTCGCGCTTCATTTCGTTTCCTCCCTGCTCTGTAGATCATCCACCTGGGCTACGAACTGCCGAATGTACACCGGGTTGATCGGCCTTGCCGCGGGTACCGGAAGCGTTCCAGCCGGGAACCTGAAACCAACATGGCTGGTTCCATGCTGCCGGTAGCTTATCCCGAAGTGGTGGGCAACCACTTTGAGATCCTCAATCCGCCAGTTGCGCGGGTTGCTGCGCATTCTGTTCAGGATCTTCGCTGCGTTTGCCATCTATACATATATGGTACCGCTGGCGGTACCAAAGGTCAAACGATAACGGCCGCTGCTCGCGCCGCCTTGCAGTGAATCAGATCGGCAATCCTATTGTAGGAAGTCCGCGATTGGGGAATAGATTCCACAAGCCCCGGAAGAGTTCGGGGAATCAACTCCCCACATCGTCATTTGGAGCGCTTGTAATCCATTGAGATAAAAGGAGTCCATACTTGGCCATCGGCGTGCCTTTCCGGCGGCATGGCTCTACCGCGTAGTAAGTGCTTGCTCCCGGCTGTCATGCCGATTTTGGCGGCCTTCGGTTACGCTGTCTTGGCTCCACAGCCGGCGCTGGCGATTCCGGCCTTTGCCCGAAAGTTCGGCGTGAAATGCTACACCTGCCATACCATTCCGCCAGCCCTGAATAAGACCGGCTATATGTTCAAGCGGCTGGGGTACCGGCTACCTCCCGACGAAATGGATGGAACCAAGGCGGCGCCAAAGGTCTCCGCTTTGGACAAGGACATCAAATTCAACATAACCAATACGCTGGCGGTGATCGGCCAGGGCAGCTTCACGGTGGATAAGACAGCGGGAAGCGGCGCAACTCCCGCCTCCAGTTCCAGCTTCAATCTGGATGAAGCCGCGCTGTTTTCGGCCGGGGCGGTGCCCGACACCGGATTCTCTTACATGACGCACTTCGAACTGTATCAGGGCGGCAGCACCGACCTGGAACAGGCCATAATGACCTACACCGGAGGCCGCGCCAACAGCAGCTACTTCTTCAAGGTCGGCGAAATGCACATGCAGGAGGGAGAAGGCACGCGGGCAGCCATGTTCTACAACCTGTTCCCCGATCCTTCTCTCCTGCTGGAGAACACCAGCCCGACCAACTTTTCGCTGGACCAGCATCCGGTGGGGATCAACGTGGGATACACTTGGGCTTCGAACTACTTCAAGCAGGTGTTCGCGATCTCGGGCAAAGTGACCAACGGACTGAACGCGGACGGCAGCGAGATCCTTTTCAGCTCCACCAAGAACTCCAAGGATTACTGGCTCGACGCCGATTACTGGTTCGGCCCCGATGGCGGCGTCACATTCATGACGTATCGCGGCACAAAGGACCAGGTGCAGAACAGCGGAGCCCCGGATGAGTTCACGTACCGCCCCACGATCCGGCGCTACGGCGTCTTCGGCAATTACCTGTTCTTCGACAAGCTGGACGTTCTGGGCGGCTATCTGCGAGACGACGACGACTGGCAGGACGAGGCGGGCAATCCACTCACGCACTTCATTTCGAATGGGTTTCGCGCCGAAGTGGATTACTACATCCAGCGAGGCTTCGCCGTGATGGCCAGGTACGACCGCCTGAAGCAGACCATCGCGAGCGGGCCGGCGAACTATTCGCAGGCCTGGAACTTCGGCGGCGAGAAAGCGCTCACGGCACTCGGCAACGTGGTGTTGCGCGCCAACTACGGCCGCGAGCGCGATCAGGACCCGACTTCGGGCTTGGTGACTACGGACAAACTCTTCAAAATCGATTTGCGGCTGATGTGGTAAAGGAATGACAAACATGAAAAAACTGATCCAGAGAATGATGATGCTGGCGCCCCTGGTACTGGCGGCGCAGACGAGCAACGTGGTGCTTCCACAGGATAAGGGGCCGGACAAGATCGATGTAGGCGCCTATCCGGCTCTACAGCAGGCGGCCTATAAGGTGTTCAGCACCAAGTGCTCGAAGTGCCACACCATCGCGCGGCCCATCAACACCATGATGAAGCGCGACGAATGGGAGCGCTACGTCAAACGCATGATGCACAAGCCCAATTCCGGCATCAGCGACGCCCAGGGAAAGCAGATCTTCGAGTTCCTGGTTTTCGACGAGACTGAGCGAAAAGACAAGAACCCGAAGGCCTTTTTCCCGTTCCTGAGCGATGAAGAAATCGAGAAGTTAAAGAAGCAGTAACACCAAGCCGCCATGCGCTACAGCGTAACGGTCCCCGACCAGGATTACTTCAACCGGAACATTCCGTGCCGTACGGCTTGCCCCATCCACACGGAATGCGGGCGGTACGTCCAGGCCATCGGGATATCGCAGGATGAAGAGGCTTATCTTCTGGCCCGCGCCCCGAATCCGTTTGCTTACGTGTTGGGACGGATCTGCGCGCACCCTTGCGAAGATGCCTGCCGGCGCGGCAAGATCGACGAGCCCCTGGCCATCTGCGCGCTCAAACGGTACGCCACCGAGCGGCACAACCTGGGCGCGGGACACGACCCGGCGCGCAAGCGCCTGACGCCCGTACCGAAGCGCGGAATGAAAGTCGCGATTGTGGGCGCGGGGGTATGCGGTCTCACCTGCGCTCACGACCTGGCGCTGCTGGGGTACTCGGTGGAAGTCTTCGAGTCGGCGCCGGTCCCGGGAGGAATGCTCTACCTGGGCATTCCCCACTTCCGGCTTCCCCGGGAAATCATCAAGATGGAAGTCGATAACATCCTGGCCATGGGGGTGACGCTGCACACGCGAGTGACGGTGGGGCGTGACATTTCTTTTTCCGACCTGCGCTCCCGGTTCGACGCGGTGCTGCTGGCCACCGGCCTCAACAAGGGCCGCGAACTGAACATTCCGGGCGCGCACCTGGCGGGGGTTTACAACGGCATCGATTTCCTGATCAACGTCAACCTGGGCTACGAAATCGAACTGGGCAAGCGGGTGGTTGTGGTGGGCGGCGGCAACGTGGCCATCGACGTGGCGCGCGCGGCGGTGCGCCTGGTGCATGAGTCATGGGATTCGGGCGCCTCCGAGTCCGGCGCGGAGAGCTTGCAGCCGGCCTTGGACGCTGCGCGCATGGCGATGCGGTCGGGCGCCGAACAGGTATGCCTGGTGAGTCTGGAATCGCGCCAGCAGATGCCCGCCTGGCAGAGCGAAGTCCACGAAGCGGAGCACGAAGGCATCGCGGTGGACAACGGGTGGGGGCCGAAGGAAATTGTCGGCGCGGATGGCGTGGCGACGGGGCTCAAGGTGCGCGCCTGCGTCTCGGTTTTCGACGAAAATGGCCGCTTCAATCCGGCCTTCAGCGACGAGGAGAAGGTGATCCCGTGCGACACCGTGGTCCTCGCCATCGGGCAGCAGGCGGACCTGTCCTTCCTGGGCAGCGACAATGAGGTGCAAGTGACGCCGCGCGGAATTCTCAAAATCGACGAGAACCTGATGACCACGGCTCCGGGTGTTTTCGCGGGCGGCGACGTGGCCTTTGGACCGCGCGTGCTGGTGGAAGCCGTGGCCAACGGGCATCGCGCGGCCCGGTCAATCCACGTCCACTTCCACGGCAAGAGCACGAAGACCGTGCTGAGCCGCTTCCGCATTTTCAACAACTGGGAGATGCCGCGGGGCTTCCTGGGAATTCCGCGGCAGACCATGCCGGTGCTGCCGGCCAACCGCCGCATCGGGATCGCCGAGGTGGAACTGGGATTCGATGAGGCGCAGGGACGGGCGGAAGGGTTGCGCTGCCTGAAGTGCCAGGTCAACACGATTTTCGACGGCTCGAAGTGCATCCTGTGCGCCGGATGCGTGGACGTCTGCCCGGAAAACTGCCTGCGACTGGTGGACCTGAGCCAAGTGCAGGGCGATGAGCGGTACGACGCCCTGATTCGAAGCCGCTACGGTGTGTCCGCCGCGGAACTTCCCGCGGGCCAGGCTGGCGCCATCATCAAGAACGAAGAGAAGTGTATTCGCTGCGCGCTCTGCGCCCAGCGGTGCCCCACCCAGGCCATCACCATGGAGGCCCTGGAGCAGCAGGAGCGGGAGGTATTCGAGTGAACACCACTAGGCTGCTGAATACGGCCAGAACACGTCTGGCCGCCGATGAACACAGATCAACGCCGATTGAAGCAAATTGGTTTATCCGCGTTTATCGGCGTTCATCGGCGGCTCAAAATTCTTCCTCCGGGAGAAACGCATGAAGCGACGATCCTTTGTCAGTTGGGGCACGGCCGGGCTGGTCGCGCTGTGCTCCGCGATCGGAGTGAGCCTCGGCGCGGTGGTCCGGTTTCTGACGCCAAGCGTGTTTTACGAGCCGCCGCAGACGTTCAAGATCGGCAACCCGGCGGATTTTTCTTACGGCCCTCCCACGTTCCTGGCGGACGAGAAAATCTTCGTGTTCCGCGACCCCGAAAAGGGTTTCGCGGTGGCCAATGCCGTCTGCACCCACCTCGGCTGCACGGTGGGGTATTTCCAGAGCGATGAGCGCTTCCATTGTCCGTGCCACGGCAGCGTGTTCAACGCCGATGGCACGGTGCAACACGGCCCCGCGCCGAGGCCGCTCGAGTGGTTCGAAGTGACTCTGGCCCGTGATGGACAACTACGGGTGGATAAGGACCGCACCGTCCCTGCAAGCTATCGCCTGGTGGTGTCATCATGAATTCGTTACGAGAGGCCTGGCAGTCCATCGTTCGACGGGACCCGCTGTCCACCGACAAGGGGAAGTCCGAGCTGGTCTTCCTCAACGTGTGGCTGCACATTCACCCCGCCAAAGTGAAGAAAGAGAATCTCAAGGTGAAGCACACGTTCTACCTGGGGTTCATCACCTTCTTTCTGTTCCTTGTCCTGGTTACCACGGGCGTCGCGCTGATGTTCTACTACCGGCCCAATCCGCCGCAGTCATACCAGGACATGAAGGACCTCCAGTTTGTGGTTTATCTGGGGAGCTTTCTGCGCAACATGCACCGCTGGGCGGCGCACGGCATGGTGATCTGCGTCTTCCTGCACATGTGCCGGGTCTTTTACACGGGGTCCTACAAGCGGCCGCGGCAGTTCAACTGGGTGCTCGGGGTGGTGCTGTTCCTGCTCACATTGGGACTGTCGTTCACGGGCTATCTTCTGCCGTGGGACCAACTCGCCTTCTGGGCCATCACGGTGGGCACGAACATTGGCAGTTACGCTCCGCTGGTGGGCGCGCGCGTTCGCGAGTTGCTGCTGGGAGGCCACACAGTGGGCGAGTCGGCGTTGCTGCGCTTTTACGTGTTGCATGTCGCGGTGCTGCCGGCGCTCATGACGCTGCTGACCATGGTGCACTTCTGGCGGGTCCGCAAGGATGGTGGGCTCTCGCGGCCGGTATGGAAGCTGCAGGAGGAAAAATCCGCGCAGTTGGTCACCATCGGAGCGCCCGACACCAGTGCTCCGCTGGCGGCGGTTTCGGCTTCGAAGGACAAGACCTATGGCCTCATGGAGGTGGTTACCGGCAAACCCATCTTCGAGACCGTGAGTATGGAGGAGGAGGAAGACACGGTCTTTTCCTATCCGTATGCCTTCTTCCGCGAGGGCATCGCTTTGCTGGTAACGGTTACTACCGTGATGGCGGTTTCGCTCTTCTGGAAAGCGCCGCTGGAGGAGTTAGCCAATCCGGCGAAGACGCCTAACCCGGCCAAGGCTCCGTGGTATTTTCTTGGTCTCCAGGAGCTGGTCAGCCACTCGGCGCTGCTGGGCGGCGTGATCGTGCCTACGTTGGCGGTGCTGGCGCTGATTGCGATTCCTTACATCGATTCGAATCCCAGCCGGCGGCCGGCCGATCGGAAGTGGGCCATCCGGGCGTTCACGCTCTTCGTGGTGGTCAATGTAGTCCTGATCGTCGTCGGAACATTCTTCCGCGGCCCGGGTTGGGCGTTGGTGCCCCCATGGGTCCACATCACGGGGGCCGAGTAAATGGAACGGAGACTACCGCAGTTGTTCTTCGCGTTGAGCATGGTCGTGCTGGCTCTGATGCTCGGGGCCATCTGGCAAGCCGGCACTCCCACGTGGAAAACGTACCAGCAGGAGTTCCACCGGCTGGAATCGGTGGGAGAACCGAACGCCGCGGCCAAGAGCGACGTAGTGAACGCAGTCCTGGTGATCCGGCAGGATTTGCTGCCCGGGTTGCAGCGCGTCGACCGCTGCACCACCTGCCACCTTGGCGTGGAAGACCCGACCATGAAGAGTGCGCCGCAGCCCTTCGCGTTTCACGCCAACCTGGCGCCGCACGTCCCCGCCAAGTTCGGCTGCACCGTCTGCCACGGCGGTCAGGGGCTTGCCACCGACAAGCAGAAGGCGCATGGAAAGGTGCCGTTCTGGCAGGAGCCGCTGCTGCCCAGGGAATACATCCGCGCTTCCTGCGGGCGCTGCCATAAAGAAGGTGAAGTCCCCGGCGTGCCGGAGTTGACGGAAGGCCGCCGCTTGTTCGAAACGCAGGGGTGTCGCGGGTGTCATAAGTTAAACGGCGTGGGCGGCACCATCGGTCCGGACCTGACCGAAGAAGGCGCCATCCGCCGGTTTCCGGAGTGGCTCGAACGGCATTTTCTGGACCCCAATGCCGTATCGCACAACTCGCCCATGCCCAATTTCCATTTCACGAAAGACCAGGCGCGGGCTCTGACCTTCTACATGCTGTCGCTGACCAGCGAACAGATGGGAACCTATTACTCGAGCGTGCGGCTGATCCCCAGCGCCAGCTATGGACGAGAGTTGTTCGTCGAAAAAAACTGCATCGCGTGTCACAGCATCGGGGGAGTGGGGGCCAAGAACGGGCCTGATCTGGCGCAAGTCGCCAAGCAGCACTCTCCGGGCTGGCTGGACGAGCAACTCGTGAACCCCCAGCTCATCTATCCGGGCAGCACCATGCCGGCCTACGATCTGGAGACCAACGCCAGAAAGGCGATTCTCACTTTCATGGCCTCCGCCACCGCCGAAGATGCGCAGTCCATCCTGGCGCAGCGGAGCAAGGCGCTGACACCTCAAGATGCCGCCATCGAGGCCGGCAAGCAGAGTTTCGCCCGATTCGGGTGCGTAGGCTGCCACGGCCTGCAACTGCAGGGCGGAGTGCCCAATCCCAACAGCCAGGGCGGCGAGGTCCCTTCGCTGCTCCACGCTTCGGACGACTACACCAAGGAAGAGGTAGTCAAGATCATCCAAAACGGCAAGGTGCCGCCCGTCGAGAATACGGCCAGGCCGGCAGCGCCGTTATACATGCCTCCCTGGAAAAGCGTCCTGACGGATGAAGACATCCATCGCATCGCCGACTATCTCTGGTCGCTGCAAAAGAAGAAGGACGCCTGGTAGGGGTGAAGCGGTGCGTTGGCGTTTGGAACCAACCTTGGGTGATGCGCCGAAACGATTGGTCCCGCCAAACCAGAAATGCCTTCAGCGACTTTTCAACCGCCTGCTGGCAATGGAACAGGCAATCCTCCGTGTCGGGAGGGTCGAGCGCAAGCACGCTCTCCGCACGCCACAAGTCCTTGCGGCTCTTTTTGATCCAGGCAAGGGTCTCTTCGACGCGGATCGGATCAGGCTGCATAGAGCAGCATTCCTTCCCGCAATACTGTCGAGGGCAGGGACGCTTTCAAATGGAGCCGGCTGTCGAAGTTGCGGCGTGTCCAGATCAGGAAGTCACCGCTTCGGGGCAGTCCCTCAACGGCCGTATAGCCAATGCCAGGGTCTTTCTTAGCTACTGGCGCGTCGTCGGGCAAAACGATCATCAGATCGTAGTCGCTATCGGGTCCAGCGTCGCCGCGTGCAGTCGAACCGAAGAGATAAATCCGCTCCGGGCGATAAACCTCGCTAAGACGACGCACAATCTCACCAAGAAGGGGATCTCGAGGCGAAGGTATGGGCACCAGTGAGCCACGTCCGTCCAAGCGGTTATCTCCTCCTCGTATAGTTTGCCATACCTCGCGCCGTTCCGGAGGCGTATTGCGTTAGTGCACGGAAAGTGCGGGCCATTCCCCACGTCGATTCGAATCCCGGCCGGCGGCCGGGCTGATCGGGCCTGCGGCTCAAAAACCCCGCCAGTGACCAATATTGAACAGTCACAGCCCCGCCAACCGTGCCAGTATGGAGCGTGCAATCTCATCCAGGGGCGCAAGCAGGCTACCAGTGAGCAGGGGTCGGCTAGAAGCAAGACTGTACCGTGATATCGACCACAACGATCACTGGATCGCCTGGTCTCGGAATATTGGCTGGGTGCGCTTCCTGGCGCGTCCCAACGGATGGGCGGAACGGAAACCCGTAGTTGGTTTGGACGCATTGCGCTTGCGGGAAGTATCCCTGGCCCAAGCCTTTAACACAGGCCTGATCGAGGCCTTCCACCACTAAGCGCCTTCCGTTAGGACCTGGGACCAAGGCCGCTTCTGACATCGACGCGCCTTTGCCCTGAGAATCGGTGACGATAACCACAGCTACCTCAACGGTAGAGTCCCAGGTCTTCCTTCGGCATGGAAGGCGCTAATTGTGTCGAGGAATGCAACAATTAAAAGTTTATAGGGTCTTAAACTCCTGTAACCCTTGAGTCCGGAACGGAACAGTGGGAGAATATCGCCAGAGGATATTCCAAATGGGAATCCTGGCGAATGTCCAACCGAAAGAAGGGTTGAAGCCGCCCTTCGATCCCAAGATCTTCCTGGCCAAGGTCGGCGCGGGCAGGAACACCATGGACTACCGGAAGGACCAGGTGGTGTTCGCGCAAGGTGACCCGGCGAACGCCATCTTCTATATCCAGAAAGGCAAGCTCAAGATCACCGTCATCTCCAAGCAAGGCAAAGAGGCGGTGATCGCCATTTTGGCGGCGGGCGACTTCTTCGGCGAGGGTTGCCTGGCCGGACAAGTCAAGCGTATGGCCACGGCCACCGCGATGACCGACTGCGCGGTCCTGCGGCTGGAGAAAGCGGAGACGATCCGGGTGCTCCACGACGAGCCGGTATTTTCTGAGTTGTTTCTGCGCTATCTGCTCTCCCGCAACATTCGCATTGAGGAGGACCTGGTAGACCAGCTCTTCAACTCCAGCGAGAAGCGGCTGGCGCGGGTGCTTCTGCTGCTGGCGAACTTCGGGAAGGAAGGCAAACCGGAGCCGGTGATTGCCAAGATCAGCCAGGAAATGTTGGCCGAAATCATTGGCACGACGCGCGCCAGAGTCAACTTTTTCATGAACCGGTTTCGCAAATTGGGCTTCATTGACTACAACGGCGGACTGTATGTTCACAGTTCGTTGCTGAATGTTGTCCTCCACGACTGATAAGAGGATCAACCGCGGGGAACTCAAGTCTTTCGCCAAGACAATTCGCGCCTGGTGTGCACTTTTGGACAGACGCGAAAACGATGGAGGTCTAAACTCCGTCCAAGGCTTGTTACAGTCTTACGGCCGGGTAACGAGCAAATGAGGATAATATGACCCCAAATTCCCGAACCCGCGTTCGCCACAGCGTTCGCCCGCTGAACGTGTTCAGCTTCTGCGGCGAGCCCATCGTTGCACCGCGCGACGAGTACCACCTGCTCACCAAGGATCTGCCGCCGTGTCCGGAGTGCAAGCGCGCCCGCGATAAGGTCGCGCTGGCGCTTGGCGGAAAATATCGAAGACTGGTGTAAGGACTCCGCAACAGCCCCGTTCTGTCGGGAACCCTCACGCTTGAGTTCCTGCGCGTCTGGCCCACGCCAGGGCTGGCTCCAGACATCCCATCCGCCTCTGAATACGGGCGGGCTCCAGGAAATCCGCGGTGGTATCCAAGCCACCCGCTTATGGCGATCTCGCCGAGTTCCCCGGTGTAGTCCCGAGCCCCAGCCCGTCTCGCCGGTGTGACCACAGCGCGGGGCAGGCCGGACGCAGAAACCAGATTAGATTAGTAGATTGCGATCTCGCCGTCTGTCCAATACAGCACACTCACGGCCGGAAATGGTCGCCGACATCGGCACTCGCGCCCAGGCAGTAGCCCCCGGCCGCTCCAGGAGTTACCATGGCGCCATGAATCGCTGCATTTTTTTCATACTCTCGTTGATTCTGGCGTCTCCGTGGGCTTCCGGGAGTTCGCTCCTGCTGATTTCGATTGACGGCCTACGGCCCGACTATGTTCTCCAGGCCGATGCACACGGCCTGAAGATTCCTCATTTGCGCCGCATCCTGCGGGAGGGAGCCCATGCGTCCGGCGCGCGCGGTGTGTTGCCCACCGTCACCTATCCGAGTCATACCACCATCGTGACGGGTGTCTGGCCGGCGAAGCATGGAATCTTTACCAACACCACGTTCGATCCCCTGGGGAAAAACTTCGAGGGCTGGTATTGGTATGGCGAAGACATCGCCGTGCCCACTTTGTGGGAGGCTGCCGCGAAGGCCGGGCTGACCGTGGGAAGCGTTTCCTGGCCGGTCAGTGTCGGCGCGAAGGGAATCCGCTACAACGTCCCCGAGTACTGGCGGGCGCCGCAAGGAGCCGACGACCTGAAAGTAGTGCGCGCGGTGAGCACGCCGGGACTGGTAGCGGAGATCGCCAAAGACGCGGGGCCCTATAACAACGACATCGACGACGCCATCCCCGGCGACTTGGCGCGCACACGGTATGCGGTGTGGATTCTGCGCCACGGGAAACCGCAGCTTATGACCGTCCATCTGGCGGCGCTCGATCACCTGCAACACGTCACCGGCCCGTTCAGCCCGGAATCCAACGGCACGCTGGAGCAGATCGACGAAATGCTCGGACAGTTGGAGGACGCGGCGCGCAGCGTTTCTCCGGACTTCGCGGTGTGCGTGGTTTCCGATCACGGCTTTTCGCGCATCGACCATAGCCTGAATCTGATGAAAGCCTTCGCCGACGAAGGGCTGGTCACACTCGGGCAGGGCAGCGGTTTCCGGGGAGCGCCGCTGGTGCTCGATTGGAAAGCGTTTCCGAAGGTGGATGGCGGCTCAGCAGCCATTCTGTTGAAAGATCCAACGGATGAAGCGACGCGCGCCAAAGTGGAGCAACTGCTGCGGCGGCTGGCCGCCAATCCGGCGAATGGCATCGCCCAGATTCTGGACCGGAAGGCCATTACGGCCATGGGCGGGAATCCGGAGGCCGCATTCTGGGTGGACATGCAAGTTAACTTCTCGGTGGTGAACAGGGTGGGAGAGCTTGTGATCGCGACCAAAGGAGGCACCCACGGCTATGCGCCGACCCATCCGGAACTGCTTGCCTCATTTTTCATGGCGGGGCCCGCGGTGGGGGCTGGTTTCACCCTCGGTGAGATCGACATGCGCAGCATTGCCCCCACTCTGGCGGCGTATCTAGGCTTCCCATTACCGTCCGCCGATTTGAAGCCGCTGGCATTGGCCGGCGCCAAGTGATACGCGCGGTTTACTTCATTTCCTTCAATCTTCCGCGATAGCCGTTCACCCCGGCGGAGCCTCATGACGTGCGGCAGTGTCTCCCGGACGCGCGGCATCCCGCCGATCACCAGCGCGCCCGCCACCGGAACCGCCAACTCCCACCCGCCCACTGGGTGGCCACTGGCCAGATCTGCGCGTGCCCCAGGAACGCCGTACCACCGCTCTGCGCGCGCCATAAATTTAGTTGCAGAAAAATCCTAGAAAACTTAAGATTTCTCTTGACTGTACGCCATCGAACATCTTATTCTAGCAACTTGAACTAGGGAAACCCCTAATATCAGCACTAGGGATCTGAATATCTTGTCTAGGAAAAAGCTGAGATGACACCCGGAACGATAACCCTTCCCCTCGCTTCCACTGAAGAAAGAAGCCGCCTCCTGTCGATGGATTTGATCCGCGGTCGCGCCCTTGAACGCCTGTATCAACGCCGCGAGGCCGTGCAGAACCTGATCCGCGCTCTCGAAGACTATCAAGAGTCGCGGGAACATCGCATGGCCCAGTGCATCGATTTTAGTTCTCTTCGGAAGTGCTCGTCAGGTTTCGCTCAATCGCGAATTTGACCAGCCCCACAATATCGTGGACGTTCAGCTTGCGCATCAGACTGGCGCGGTAGGTGTCCACGGTCTTGGGACTGATCTGGAGCAACTCCGCGATGTCCTTGGCGCGCATCCCCTTCACCAGGTAAGTGAAGACTTCCATCTCGCGCCGGCTGAGCGAGGCCATTGGGTTGTCGGGCACGCCGTGTTCGGGCTTCGTAAACAACCCCGCTCCGCGCAGCAGCGGCGAAACGTACTGGCCGCCGTCTTTGACAAAGTTGATCGCATCCAGCAAGTGGCGCACAGGGCCGTCCTTCAGCAGGTAGCCGTCGGCGCCGGCGCGCAGGGCTTCGATCACGGTCTTCTCCTCGCGGCTGATGGAGAGAATCAGCAGTTTGGCGGTGCAGCCCCGGCCGCGCAGCCGGCGGATCACTTCCACCCCCGTCATCACCGGCATGTGAAGGTCCAGAATGGCGAAGTCGGGCCGCAGCGCCAGAATCATTTCGAGCGCCGCCGGACCTTCGGAGCATTGGCCTATCACCTGCATCCCGTTGGCGGCGCACAACGCGGCGAAGCCTTCCCGCACGATATGATGATCGTCGGCCAGCACCACCGTGATCCCTTGCGGTTCCTCCATCATTCTCCTTCTTATGACTCCGGCGCCGCGAACGGCGCGATCAACTCCAGTTTAGTGCCCCCCGGGCCGCTCGTGATTTCGAGCCGGCCGCCCAAGGCGGCCGCCTGCTCGCGAATGGACCGCAAGCCGATCCCGGATGCCACGCTTGCCGGCGCCGCCAGCAGTTTGGCTACATCAAACCCTATCCCATTGTCCTCCATCCTGAGCGAAATCTGGCCCCCGCGCGCTTCCAGAACCACTTCGATCTTAGTTGCGCGGGCGTGACGGGCCATGTTGGCCAGCGCCTCCTGTGCTCCCCGGTAGATGACTACCTTGATTTCCTGTTCCGGTTCGCGCGGCAGCGGCTCGATCCGCAGCGAAGCTTGGAACCGCTCCGGGATGCCGCTGTACTCCCACAGTTGCGAAATAGCCGCTTCGAGCGTCAGCCGCTGCCACTCCGGCGGGTGCAGCCGGTGTGAGATCGAGCGCACCTGTTCCAAGGCATCGGAGGCCAGCGTGGCGATGCGCTCCAGGGCCTTCGCAACCAGCTCCGGTGGATGCGGCAGTTGCGACGCAACTACCTCTAATTGCAGGCGAATAGCCGCCAACAGTTGCCCCACTCCGGTGTGCAGCTCACGGCCCAGCCGCTGCCGCTCCAGTTCGATCTGGCGGATGGCGCCACCACCTGTTCCCGGCTGTAGCGAATCGGCCCGGATCGAGAGGCCTTGTGCGGCCTCCTGCAACCGGAAATAGTGCTTCACCAGGCTGCTCTGCAGGGCGAGCAGACCTCCAGCCTCTTCGTTGAGCGCCAGGCGTAGCTTGTCGCCTATCCTTAGTGCAGCGCCGCTCAGGTCAAACTGCGATGACCCGGGGTGCGTACCTCCGTCGTCGCGGGACCCGGATTCCGAGCCGTGCTTCAACCAGATGTCTCCTGTAGTGGAGGATGTTTCCTAAGTCAGAATGCCAGCATCCCGGCTACCCTGCAATCTCGGTACGTACCTAGTACGTTTATAACTAAGCGAAGTACTTGCGTCGCGTTGCAGAAAAGTATTATAAGTGGATTGCCAATGTCACGATCTATCGATATTTTACCGCGCGTCGCGATCTTCCTGGCGGGAGTCGCCGCGGGAGCTTTGACCGGCGCTCGCCGGGAACGCGGCGGCATGGATCCCGCCGCCCTGAAAGGCCTTAAGGATTCCCTGAGCGGCCTAGATAACCGCCTGGCCGCGCAAGAAGCGGCCAGCGCCAACCGATTTACGGCGGTCGAAGCCCGGCTGGACGAGCACGCCGCCAAACTGGCGGATGTCCCTTCCACCACGCAAATTGTGGCGGCCATGGAACAATTGCTTGCCAAGACCATGTCTTCGTTAGATGAACGTCTCTCGACCCAGGCGCATTCCATCGAAGTTCTGAAGATCACCGTGTCCCAGACCGATAGCCTGCTCGAGCGGGTTCTCGAATCCCTCGATTCCCTGCAGACCTATACGGACCCGGCCGAACTCACCGACGACATGCTGCTGCAGCGCCCGGTGTAGTCCATTCTCCGACCGCGTTCTAAGTATCGTCTGACTTTGCATCCGCGCCAAAACGTTCTATCCTCAAGACGTTCTATGGACCTCGACAATGTGCTCGCGCAACTTCGCGCGGAGTTGGAGAACCTCGACGCCGCCATCGTGAGTCTGGAATGTTTACAGACCGAAAACCGCCGCCGGGGCCGGCCGCCTAAGATGCAGGCCGCGGCAAGAAAGAGCGTCAGCCTCGCCTCCGGCAAGACCGGCAGCGACCCGAGGTCCGTGGGTGGTCACAGGCCCGACTAGCGTAGTGCGGCAAGCAGAATAGCGAGTATCCACCGTTTGTGGGGCAGCCAATCCTGGCTGCCGCCGGCTTTCAGCCGGCGCTCTTCGGTGATCGAAAACGCTCGCCGGCCCCGAAAAAGCCGCTCGGCCGCACTGCACTAGCTGGCCTCACTTGTGGGACCGGCAATCCTGCCCGCGGCCGGCTTTCAGACGGCTGCACGCGATGGAAAGTGGGCCCGCAGCCTGAAAGGCAGCTCACAGCCCGGACGAACACCCGGCATTCTGCATGCCGCACCACACCAGGCTAGCTGCAGCCGCTGGTGCCGCCGCAATTGGCGCACTTGTAGCAGCTTCCGTTGCGCGTCATGATGGAGCCGCACTCGGAGCACAGCGGCGCATCGGCCACCGCCGGCGTAAAGGGCAGGTCCTGCTGCGGATTGGCTTCGGTGGGCCGCAGCGTGAGTGTGTCGCCGGCTTCCGAGTTGGCGTACTCGGGGCTCAGGAACCTGGCGCCGAGCCAACGGAAAATATAATCCATGATGGATTTGGCGTAAGGAATCTGCTGGTTGCCGGTCCAGCCGCTGGGCTCGAAGCGCACGTGCGCGAACTTATCCACCAGGAACTTCAGCGGCACGCCGTATTGCAGGTTGAAGCTCACGGCGGTGGCGAAGGCGTCCATCAGGCCGGAAATCGTGGAGCCTTCCTTGGCCATGGTGATGAAGATCTCGCCGGGCGCGCCGTCTTCGTACATGCCCACCGTGATGTAGCCTTCATGGCCGCCGATGGAGAACTTGTGGGTGATGGCGCGGCGCTCATCGGGCAGCTTGCGGCGCACCGGACGGTAGACGACTTTTTCCACGGGAGCGGCGGCGGCCGCGGCGGCCTTCTTTTCGCTCTTGCTGCCCGAGCCGGAGCTGAGCGGCTGCACCCTCTTGGAATTGTCGCGGTAGATGGCGACGGCCTTGAGCCCCAGTTTCCAGCTTTCGGTGTAGGCGCTCATGATGTCCTCCACCGTGCATTCCTCGGGCATGTTGATGGTCTTCGAAATGGCGCCGGAGATGAACGGCTGCACGGCGGCCATCATGCGGACGTGGCCCATGTAGTGGATGGAGCGCACGCCGTTCTGCGGGCGGAAGCTGCAATCGAAGACCGCCAGGTGCTCCGGCTTCAGGTTGGGCGCGCCTTCGATGGTGCCGGTGGAATCGATGTGCGCGACAATCTGCTCCGCCTGCGCGGACGAGTAACCCAGCTTGATGAGAGCGGCCGGCACGGTGTTGTTGACAATCTTGATGACGCCGCCGCCCACCAGCTTCTTATTCTTGATCAAAGCCAGGTCGGGCTCAATGCCGGTGGTATCGCAATCCATCATGAACCCGATGGTCCCTGTGGGAGCGATCACCGTGACTTGAGCGTTGCGATAGCCGTGGCGGCGTCCGGATTCATAGGCGTCGTCCCACGACTGCTGGGCGCCCTGGTGGAGCGCCGTGGAGATGTTGTGACGGTTGATGCGGCTCACCGAATCGCGGTGCATGCGGACGACTTCGAGGAACGGCTGCTCATTGACGGCGTAGCCTTCGAAAGGTCCGGTGGATTCGGCGATGCGGGAACTGGTGAGATAGGCCTGCCCGCACATCACGGCGGTGATGGCGCCGGCGCAATCGCGGCCCTGATCGCTATCGTAGGGCACACCCATGGACATGAGCAGCGCACCCAGGTTGGCGAAGCCGAGACCCAGCGGGCGGAACGCGTGGGAGTTCTCGCCGATGCGCTGGGTGGGATAGCTGGCGTTATCGACGATGATTTCCTGCGCCACGATCATGGTGTCGACGGCGTGGCGGAAGGCTTCCACATCGAAGTGGCCATCGGGGCCGACAAAACGCATGAGGTTCAGCGACGAAAGGTTGCAGGCCGAATCGTCCAGGAACATGTATTCGGAGCAGGGATTGGAAGCGTTAATGCGGGCGGTGTTCTTGCAGGGATGCCAGCGGTTGACGGTGGTATCGAACTGCATGCCGGGGTCGCCGCACTGGTGGGTGGCTTCGGCGATCTGGCGCATCAGGTCGCGGGCCTTGTAGCGATTGACGGGCTGGCCGGTGAAAACGCCCTTGGTCCACCAATCGCCGTCGCGCGCCGCGGCTTCCATGAATTCGTCGGTGGCGCGCACGGAGTTGTTGGCGTTCTGGAAGAAGATGGAGCTGTAAGCGTCGCCATCGATCGAACCATCGTAGCCGGCTTCCACCAGGGTGTAGGCCTTCTTCTCTTCCTTGGCCTTCGACCAGATGAACTTTTCGACATCGGGGTGATCCGCGTTGAGGATCACCATCTTGGCGGCGCGGCGCGTTTTGCCACCCGACTTGATGACGCCCGCGAAAGCGTCGAACCCCTTCATGAAGGAAAGCGGACCGGACGCGCGGCCGCCGCCGGAGAGCACCGCGTCTTCTTCGCGCAGCGCGGAAAGGTTCGAGCCGGTGCCCGAGCCCCACTTGAAGAGCATGCCTTCGGTCTTGGCCAGATCGAGAATGGATTCGAGCGAATCCTTAACCGACACGATGAAGCAGGCGGAGCACTGCGGGCGCATCACGCCGGATTCGAGCTTGGTGACGCGGCCTTCCTGTTCGTCATAGATCCAGCCATAGCCGCGGGTTTCCTTGACGCCGACATTGAACCAGACCGGCGAATTGAAGCAGGCCTTCTGCGTGAGCATCAGGTGGGCCAGTTCGAAGCGGAAGTTCTCGCCATCCTCGGCGGACTTGAAGTAGCCATCCTTGTGGCCCCAGTCGGTGATGGTATTGACGACCCGCTCGACGAGCTGGGCGACGCTGGTTTCGCGCTCCGGGGAGCCCATTTTGCCGTAGAAGTACTTGCTGGCGACGATGTTGGTGGCCGTCTGGGACCAGTCCACGGGGACCTCGACATCGCGCTGTTCGAAGATAGTATTGCCTTTATCGTTCGCGATGGAGGCGGTGCGGGTCTCCCATTGGAGATCGTCGTAGGGGGTCTTGCCGGCCTCCAGGCGTGACGTAAAATAGCGCGGGAATGCAATCCCCGTCATGGTTTTGTTGGTAGTAGGGTTCTTCAACTCTTCTATTTTCGCACTCATGGCCATTACCGGATGTCCCATCTGACGCCTCCTTGGAATTCCCTGGTGAAGAAACGCACTCGTAATAGTGCCCCAACATATAGTGGCACGTCAAGAACTATATCTATATGAAGGGTGTTAGGGTTACAGCTTGCTGGTGTGAAAACACACAAACACACTGTCAAGTGGTGTTGGTTATTTTGTAACAAATGGGTTGTAATCCGATTCTCTTCTTGTCCGGAAATGGAAATTGGGCCAGATCGCTGAACTCCTGAGGGTCGCGAATATACAGGTCCGAGTGTATCGGTCCCGACTCGGCTGCCCCGCGGACCGCGATGCCATCACATTCGGGCACACCGATTTATCGCCCTCCTGCCACTGCCCGTTTCCGCCGATCTGCTATCTTTGAATGTAGCCTCACGGTATGCCCTTTCACATTCAGCCGCTCCGGGAATTTTTGGTGCGTCCGGCGTTGCCCGAATCGCTTTCCCGCATGGAGGAGCTGGCCCACAACCTTCTTTGGAGTTGGTCGCCACTGGTGCGCTCCGTGTTTCGCCGGCTCGATCCGGTTCTCTGGAAGGAGTGCGGATACAACCCCGTGCTCATGCTCGGCCGCGTCTCGCAAAGCACGCTCGAAAAAGCTGGCGCCGATCAACGCTATCTGGCCCTCTATCGCAGCGCCTGCGAAGTCTTCGACGCCCGCACCCGCAGCAAGTCCGCTCCCCCGCCCGACGGCAAGTTGATCGCTTATTTCTCCACCGAATACGGCCTCACCGAATGTCTCCCGGTCTATTCCGGCGGCCTCGGCGTCCTCTCCGGCGACCACCTGAAATCCTGCAGCGATCAGGACTACCCCCTCATCGGCCTCGGCCTGCTGTATCAGAAGGGTTATTTCCGCCAGCTCCTCAATCCCGACGGCTGGCAACAGGAACGCTACCCGGTCAACGATTTCTACACCCTGCCGCTCACGCCCGTCAAGGATTCCGCCGGCCAGGATCTCAAAGTGAAAGTGAAGCTCCCCACCGGCGAGATCTCCATCCTGGTCTGGCAGCTCCACGTCGGCCGCATCCGGCTCTACCTCCTCGATACCAACATTCCGGAAAACCTGCTGCCCCAGGACCGCGACATCACCGATTCCCTTTACGGCGGCGATAACGATACACGCATCCGCCAGGAAATCGTCCTCGGCATCGGCGGCATGCGGGCCCTCGATGCCATGGGCCTCAAGCCCACCGTCTTTCACATGAATGAAGGCCACTCGGCCTTTCTCGCGCTCGAGCAGATCCGCCTCTACATGCGCGATGAAAAGTTGGCCTTTGACGAAGCCCTGGAGGCCGCCCGCGCCAGCAACGTCTTCACCACCCACACCCCCGTGCCCGCCGGCATCGATCTGTTCGATGCCGGCGTCATGTACCACTACTTCTCCGAATACTGCCGGGAAGTGGCGGTCGATTTCCAGCAGTTGATGGCCATCGGCCGCCGCAATCCCGCCAACCGCGACGAGCCCTTCTCCATGGCCGTGCTGGCCCTCAATACCTCGGCCTACCGCAACGCCGTCAGCCGCCTCCACCGCGCCGTTTCGCAGGAAATGTTCCAGGACCTCTGGCCCCAACTGCCCCAGTGGGAAGTGCCCATCACTTCCATCACCAACGGCGTGCACCTTCCCAGTTGGCTCAACGCCGAATTGGCCGTGCTCTACGACCAATACCTCGAGCCCGACTGGCGCGACCGCTTCAACGACCCCTCCCTGTGGGAACACGTCAAAGAGATTCCCGACGAAGAGTTGCTGGAAGCCCACCGCCGCCGCAAACGCCGCCTCGTGAACTTCGTTCGCGAATGCCAGCATTCCGCCGCTCTGCGCCGCCAGGCCTCCGCCGGCGAAGTCCGCCGCAGCGGGGAAGTCCTCGATCCCAACGCTTTCACCATCGGCTTCGCGCGCCGTTTCGCCACCTATAAACGGGCCACCCTGCTCTTCCACGACGTCGAGCGTCTCAAGCGCATCTTATTGAATAAGGATATGCCCGTTCAGGTCGTCATCGCGGGCAAGGCCCATCCCAAGGACCAGCCCGGCAAAGGCTACATCCGCGACGTGGTCCAGCTTTCGCGCGACCCCGACCTGTGGAAGCACGTCGTTTTCGTCGAAGACTACGACATGAAGGTCGGCCGCGAAATGGTGCAGAGCGTCGATCTCTGGCTGAACAATCCCCGCCGCGGCGAAGAGGCCTGTGGCACCAGCGGCATGAAGGCCGCTCTCAATGGCGTGCTCAACCTCAGCATCCTCGACGGCTGGTTCGACGAAGCCTATGAGGTCTCCGGCGGCTGGGCCATTGGCGAGCGCGAACCCTATTCGCCCGATCAGGACGTCCTTCACGCCAGCGCCATTTATTACCTCCTCGAAAACGAAATCGTGCCCATGTTCTATGAACGCCGCGAGACCACGCCGCGCGAATGGATGCGCCGCGTGAAGCAGTCCCTCATTCATATCACCCCGGCCTTCGATTGCCGGCGCATGGTGCGCGAGTACATGTCGGAGCTATACGACCCCGCCCACCAGCAGCACGTCCACTTGCGCGAAGGCCACTATCAGCGCGTGCGCGCAAAAGCCCGCTGGTCTGCGCGCATCCGCGAGGTTTGGGACCGCGTCCGTTTCGTGGAAGCCGGCAACCAGTTTCCCGTCGTCGGTCTGACCAGCGGTTCCGCCGTGCCCGTCCGCGCCGCCATCGACCTGGCTGGCCTCAACCCCGACGATATACGCGTCGAAATGGTCATGGGCCGCGTCGATTCCAGCGGCTTTCTCGAAGATGCCGAGGTGGTCGTTCTGCCTCCCGTCGAGCAGCGCGAGGGCGTCGCCTTCTTCGGCCGCGATATCGTCCCGGAGCGCACCGGCCGCCTCGGTTACGCTTTGCGCGTCAGCCCCAACCATTTTGACGACCCCTTGACCCGCCCCTCCGGCGGCCTGCTGAAATGGAGTTCGCCCGGGTAAGTATGAGAATTCCCAAAGGCCCGGTAAAGATGGTGCGTGCAAACGGACTCGATCCGTGGTACATATGAGTTTGACGCTTAGGCGGGTCCTAAGCCACGTTGGCGCTATGCGCCCTGGGAATCCCGCAGTCCCCCTCTGGTTATCCCACGCGAACGGCCGGTGTTCTGAAAATCCGCCCGGCTGCCGGGGAAGCCGTATCTGAGCTGGAGGCACACCGGCTCTCGAAGTTCGTAATCGGGTTTTCACTAAGTCGTTCTTCTGCCTGCTATTTACGGAGCAACCTTCCCCATGGACAGCGATCGCAAGTATAGACAAAACGGGTACATGGACTCAGACCGCGACGCCCGGGGTCCCCGGCCCGATGGCCCCAGGCCCCAAGGTCCCCGGCCCCCGGTGGGTTTCGCCGGCCCCCGCCGGGCGCGCGGTGGGCGACACGGGGGCGCCTGCCGGTGGTTCCACTGGGGCGCCGCCGACCTGCACTGCTGCAAGCAGTGCTCCCACTTCGAGCCCTCTACCCGCTTCCAGTGCCTGAAGCCCATCCCCGTCCGCATCGCCCTCAAGGACAAGGCCAACGACTGTGCCATGTTCTCCCCGCGCGTCACCGTGGCCCGCGAAGGCACTGCCAACGCGCCGCCCGCCCCCACCATAAATTCAGGCCCGCCCGCTCCTCGCAACGCCGACGACGCCCGCAGCGCCTTCGACAGACTCTTCAAGAAACCCTAGCCGCGGTGGAGCGTCACTTGTCCTCCGCCCTTCGAATCGTCCGGATCGTCGAGTCCCTTGCCGTCGGCGGGCGAGCCCGCCGGTAAACATGGCGAATTCTCCGCTTAACTAAACTAACTAAATCATCACCCCGCTGATCGCGATCGCCGTTCCCACCACGCCCGCCAGCACTCCCATTACCGGAAACATTTTTTTCCGCGAGATGAAGTACAGCGAGCTCAGCACCAGCCCGATTTCAAGCAGCCCTTCGCCCACGTCGTAGCGTAGCGCCCGGTGCTCGTCGCCTTCCGCCGCTTCGTCGGATTGCTTAGCCTTTTCCTGCTGCTCGTCCTTCTGCGCTTCGTACTTCTTGCGTTGTTCCTCGAAGCGCCCGCGCGCCTTCTCCGCCGCGTCCCCCTTGGCGTCCAGCACCGTCTGCAGGATCTCGCCAATTTCCACCGTATGCAGTTTGATGCTGTTCGCCTGGTAGTACGACCACTGGTCGTTGGCCGTCGATTTGTGCATGATGGCCGCCGTGTGCGTGCGGTGCGCCTCAATCGTCACCACCGCCAGCAGCACTGCCAGCACCGCCGCCAGAACCCCCACCGTCTTGCCGGTCGGGTCCGATTCATTGCCTTCGTGATGGATCTCCAGTTCAGCCATAGCTTCTTTTCCGTCCATTCCTCAACAAAATTGCTTCAACAATTCCTCGGTCTTGACATGCCAAGACCCCGCCGCCGCGGCACTTCCGACTTCCGATTTCCGATTTCCGACTTCTGACTTCTGACTCCTGACTCCTGACTCCTGACTTCTGACTCCCAAATCCCGCAGGGATTTCAAGGGCGAAGCCCTTGCTTAGGCTCTCGTATTATAAATTGAAATCAGTGCCTTCCGACGAAGATTTCATGCGCGAAGCCCTCCGCCTTGCCCGCCAGGCCGCGCTCTCCGGCGAAGTGCCCGTCGGCGCCGTGCTGGTGGCGGCCGGCGGCGAAATCACCGGACGCGGCAGCAACTCGCCCATCTCCCGTCACGACCCCACCGCCCACGCCGAAATCCTGGCCCTCCGCGAAGCCGCCGCCGTGGCCCGCAATTACCGCCTGGAAGGCGCCACGCTCTACTGCACCCTGGAACCCTGCGTCATGTGTGCCGGCGCCCTGGTGGCCGCGCGCGTCGCCCGCCTGGTTTTCGGCGCCCGCGATCTGCGCTTCGGCGGCGCCCGCAGCAAGTTCCAAGCCGCCGATTCCCCGCTCCTCAACCACCAGGTACACATCGAAGAAGGCCTCCTGGCCGTCGAGTGCGTCACCCTCCTGCGCGATTTCTTCGAGCCCCGCCGCTAATCCGCTTTCCTTGCTCCGCGGAAAGCGGCATAATGGTCACCAAGCACTCTTATGGGGAAGGCAGCCTCGGCACCGGGATCGACCGCCAATCCGGTTGTGCTGGTCGTCGAAGACCAGGAATCCGTTCGCCGTCTCATCGTCAGGTTTCTCACCCGCCACGGCATCCAGGCCTTCGACGCAGCCGGCGCCCGCCAGGGACTGGCGATCGTCCGCCAGCGCGCCGGCAGGATCGATCTGGTCATCCTCGACATGGTCATGCCCGGCGTGAGTGGCCTCGACCTGGCGACCGATCTCATCCGCGAATACCCCGGCATCAAGATCCTCTACACTTCCGGGTACGTGGACAGTGTCGCAATGAACGTCATTGCCCGGCGATCGCCCCAGGCGGTGCTTCTCAAACCCTTCACCGAACAAGCGCTCCTGGAGCGCGTACACCAGCTTCTAAAAATGCCCCGCGAGATCGAGCCCGGCGCCCCCTCGGTCTGACAAGTTGATGAAGAGGCTCCCTGCTTTGGTTTTTTTCTTTTGCCTTTCTCCGCGCCTCCGCGTTGAAGTCTCTTCTTCGGCATGGCAGCGTTGCATCCAAGATGAAAAAGGTCTCCCTGCTTTGGTTTTTCTCTTTTGCCTTGCTCCGCTTCTCCGCGCCTCCGCGTTGAAGTCTTTTCTTCGGCTTTTCTTCGGCATGACGGCGCTGCATCCAACAGGATAGACTGTTGGTAAAGGAGGGTTATGTCCATTCGTCCAGTAACGCGGCTCGCCAAGTCCAAGCCCACCATCGAAGGCGCCGGAGTGCACCTGCGCCGCGCCTTCGGCTTCGGCTCGACCTCCGAATTCGATCCTTTCCTCCTCCTCGACGACTTCCGCAATGACGTTCCCGAGGATTACTTGGCCGGCTTCCCCTGGCACCCCCACCGCGGCATTGAGACCATCACCTACGTCCTGGCCGGTACCGTGGAACACGGCGACAGCATGGGCAACCACGGCGCCATCGCCGCCGGTGACGTCCAGTGGATGACCGCCGGCAGCGGCATCATCCACCAGGAGATGCCCAAAGGCGACCAGTCCGGCCGCATGCATGGCTTCCAGTTGTGGGCCAACCTTCCCTCCGCGCTCAAAATGACCGCGCCGCGCTACCAGGAGGTGAAAGCCCCCGACATCCCCGAGGTCCAGGACGACGACGGCACCCACGTCCGCATCGTCTGTGGAAACTTTTGGGGCAAATCCGGCCCGGTCGACGGCATCGCCGCCGACCCCATCTACCTCGACGTCTCGATTCCTGCCGGTCGCCGCAAGACCCTCCCCGTGGAGACCACCCGCCACGCCTTCGCCTATGTCTTCTCCGGCAGCGGCAAGTTCTGCAATGCCTCCGGCCCGCTGGCCGTCCCCACCGAAGGCGTCGGCTGGGCCGACACTGCGCCGCCCGCGAGCGCCGACAACCGTTCGCTGGTGGTCTTTGACCGCGGCGACGAAGTCGCCGTCCAAGCCGGCGAGGATGGCATCCGTTTCCTGCTCTGCTCGGGCCAGCCGCTCCAGGAGCCCGTCGCCTGGTACGGCCCGATTGTCATGAACACGCAGGAGCAACTTCGTCAGGCCTTCAAAGAGCTCGACGAAGGAACCTTCCTGAACGCCGCGAAGATGAAGTAAGTCCCCGCCGCACGGCCCCACAGGTCGATGTCCGCAAGGCCGAACTCGAAAAGCACGCCAAAGTGATTCGCATGATGCCGCCGGTCGACCCTCAATTTGCACCGGCGGTTTCGGCGTAAGATATCCTCATATCATGAGCAGAGGGCCGTTTGGCCTGCCGGAGTGGCTGGCGCCGGTGGTGCCTGCGGGACTTGAGAGGCAATCTCTCTCCCGCGCCATGCGGGTCATCTTCCTGGCTGTGATCCTCGCTGCCCTGGCAACCAGCGGCCGCTTCGAGACCTCTCTGGGCCGGGCCGTTCTCTGGCTTGTGATTGGGGCGCTGTGCGCCGCTCTCGTGATCGACCACCGCGGCGCCCCGGAATGGGCCGCCACAATCGGGCTCGTGGCGCTGTTGAGTTGCACGGCGCTATTGGCGTGGACGGCGCGCGACGGCTTCCGCACCATTTACTTCCTCCTGCTTGCCTGCCTGCTGATGGTCGCGGCTGTCCTCCTCCGCTCTATCCCGTACAGCGTCTTCTCCGCGTTGGTCTTGGCGATTATCGCCGCCGTGGGTGTCAAGGAGATGCGCTTCGTGGCCCACGGCGGGCAGGTGACTCGCAGCCCCACTACCTACACACTGATACTCGACGTGGAGTGTATTTTCTGCCTCGGCGCCCTGACAGGCGGCCTGCTGGCCAGCAACGTGCACAGGAGCCTCCGCAAGGTCCGCGAGTCTACACGGGAACTGGCCGCCGCCAATGCCGCTCTTCAGGCGTCCGTGGAAGCGCAAGAGAGGCATCTCTCCGCTCTCCGCTTGAGTGAAGAACGTTACCGCATGCTGGCACACGCCCTGCAAAGCGCGGGCGAGTGCATCAGCATCACCGACACCGGGAACCGCATTTTGTTCGTCAATGACGAATTTCTTCGGACCTATGGCTATGGGGAACACGAACTGATCGGGCAGCACATCGGCATTCTTCGCTCGGCGCGCACTCCCCCGGAAGTTTACGCTGAGATTCTTCCAGCCACCATGGCAGGCGGTTGGAGCGGGGAGCTATGGAACCGCACCAGGGATGGACGGCACTTCACCATTTCGCTGGCCACTTCCGTGGTGTGCGACGAAAACGGGCGGGGGATCGCGCTCGTGGGCATCGCCCGCGATATCACCGAGCGCAAACGGGCCGAGGAAGCCTTGCGCGCCAGCGAGGAGCGTTTCCGCAGTCTTTCCAATCTGGCTCTCGAAGGCATCATGACCCATGAAAATGGAGTGATTCTGGACGCCAATCTGGCGTTTGCACGGCTCTTTGGCTATGAGCAGCCGGAGGAGCTGATTGGCAGGAATGGCCCGGAACTCCTGCTCACTCCCGAATCCCTGGCGCGCATCCGTCAGCGAATGGAACGGAAGGAAACCGGGCTGATCGAGGTGACCGGTCTCCGCAAGGACGGCTCAACATTTGAGGCGGAGACAGACTCGCGGCTGGTGAAGTACCTGGGCCATGACGCAACCATGGTTTCGTTCCACGACGTGACGGAACGTCGGCGCGCGGTGGAGGAGAAAGCCAAGTTACAGGCGCAGTTGCACCATGCACAGAAGATGGAGTCGATCGGCAGGCTGGCGGGCGGAGTGGCGCACGACTTCAACAATCTGTTGATCGTGATCAACGGCTACAGCCGAATGCTCCTTGGCGACCTGAGCCCGGGGGATCCGCTGCGAGACCCTCTCGAAGAGATCTACCGGGCCGGAGAACGCGCCGAGGGACTGACTCAGCAACTGTTGGCTTTCAGCCGCAAGCAGTTGATGAAACCGCGCGTGCTCGACTTGAACCGTGTGGTCGGCGAGTTGCAACCAATGCTCGCGCGCCTGTTGGGTGAAGATGTGGAGGTGTGTGTTCGGTTGCACTCGGAAGCTGCCACCATCTGCGCCGACTCGCATCAATTGCTGCAGGTGGTGATGAACTTGGCGGTAAACTCTCGGGACGCCATGCCGCACGGCGGCAAGGTACTGATCGAGACGGCCATTGTGCTGTGGGACCAAGCCGATGCCCAATCGCATCCGGGGGCGCGCCCGGGCAGCTACGTCATGCTGACGGTGAGCGACAACGGCGCGGGAATGGACGAAGAAACGCGCTGGCACATCTTCGAGCCCTTCTTCACAACCAAGGAAGTCGGCAAAGGGACCGGACTTGGGCTGTCGATGATCCTGGGTATCGTAGAGCAGAGCGGCGGCCACATCGAGGTCCAAAGTGAACCGGACCACGGGACGACTTTCAAGATCTTTCTGCCCAGGGTGGGGGATGCGGCGATGGATTCCGAACAGCCGGAAGCCGCTCCCGTAATGGGAGGAAAGGAAACCGTGTTGGTGGTGGAGGACCAGCCGGAGGTTCGGAAATATGTGGCCGCCGTCTTGGGAGCATACGGCTACCACGTCATGGCGACGGAGAGCGCGAACGAAGCGCTGGTACTCTGCGAGCGCGAGGGCGGGCGCATCGACCTGGTGTTGACCGACGTGGTGATGCCGAACGTGGGCGGCAGGGAACTGGCGAATCGGCTGGGGAAACGCTGGCCCGAAATCAAAGTGCTCTTCATGTCGGGCTACACCGACGATGCCATCGTGCTTCATGGAGTTTCGGAGAAGGCTGCGGAGCTTATCCAGAAGCCGTTCAGCCCCGACCAGTTGGCCCTCAAAGTCAGGGAAATTCTGGAGAAGCGCCTGCCGTAAGGCTTCGTTCAAGGCGTCATATG
>JBEKQS010000128.1:0-14495 GCA_049519475.1 Bryobacteraceae bacterium
CAGCCCGGCGGCCAGGATCACAACGGTAAGGGGAGTGGCCATCAATACTATATTAGGGCCGCCGGAGTTTGCGGCGTCTCCCCTCCTGCGCCAGCTTGACCGTCACGGCGGCGGTGGTCGCGGGATCGTGCCTTACCTTTTCGCCATGCCACACCAGGTCCCCCGCCATCACCGCCACGCCCATGTGGACGATTGTCTCGCTGTCGTTCTCGACGGGCGTGGCCTCCTCGCGCGCGTAGCGCTTCTTCATCGCCGCAGCGATGGGAGCGGTGTTGACCACCGCGTAATCCAGCAGCCTGATGCGGGCGTGCTGGTGGATCGCGCGGATGTGGTCGGAGGCCCGAAAGTGAGTGGTTTCGCCGGGCTGCGACATGAGGTTGACGAAGCAGGCCTTGACGGCCCGCGAACCGTGGATGGCGGCAGGGATGCCCTGGACCAGCAGATTAGGCATGATGCTGGTGAAGAGCGATCCGGGGCCCAGCGTGATGACGTCGGCTTCGGCGATAGCCGCCAGCGTGGCGGCCAGGGGACGCACGCGGCGCGGAATGAGCTGGATGCGCTCAATGCGATGGCGGCTGCGGCTGATGCGCGTTTCACCCACTACGTGCGCGCCGTTTTCGAGAGTGGCTTCCAGAGCCACATTGGCCGCGGTGGCCGGATAGATGCGGCCGGCGATCTTCAGGACTTCGGCGGAGGCGCGGACGGCCTCGGGAAAATCGCCCATGATGTGGGTCAGGGCCGTGAGGAACAGATTGCCGAAACTGTGGCCTTTCAGACCGCGCCCGGCCGAGAAGCGGTATTGAAAGAGACGGGAAAGCAGGGCCGAATCCTCGCTGAGCGCCACCATGCAGTTGCGGATATCGCCCGGCGGCAGCACGTCGAATTCGCGGCGCAGCCGGCCGGAGCTGCCGCCGTCATCGGTAACGGTGACGACGGCGGTGATATCGAGCGCGGGAACCGCCGGGTCGCCGGCTTTCGCAAAATACTTGAGCCCCTGCAGCAGCGCCGAGAGACCCGTTCCGCCACCGATCGAAACCACCCGCAGCGGGGAAGTGTCGCCCACTACCAGCCTTTCTTTTCGGGATAGATCAGGGCGTCGAAAGGCGGCTGGTTGGCCAGAGGGGCGAAATCGGCGTCCTGGCGCGCGATCAGGCGATTGCGCGGTTCCAGTTCGATGGCACGTTTGAGGTTGTCGTGGGCTTGAGCGAAGTCGCCGGCCAGCGCTTGCGCCAGAGCCAGCGCGTAATAGATGTGGTCGGAAGCGGGGGCGATCTCCAGGGCCTTCTCCAGGTGGATGCAGGCTTCGGCCACCTTGCGCGAATTGATCAGCGCGATGCCATAGTTGTAATAATCTTCCGCCGAACGCAGGTTCAAGTTGGTCTGCTGGAGGCGCCGGTCGCACATGGCGATGTGCATTCGCGCGCGATTGGCTACGTCGCGTTCGGGCCCGGCCACCGCCTGCTGGAACAGGTCGCGAGCTTCTTTCAGATGGCGCGCGTGGAAAAGCCTCATGGCCGCTTCAAAACTACCCAGTTGCTTCGGCCCATCGGGGACCGGCGCCGCCCCGGCGCGAGGCGCGGGCGTCCGCGCGGGCTCGGGACCCTTGGCGGTTTTGGATGCCTGTGGTTTCGTCATTCGCCTTTCGGTGTTCTTGTGAACGGTCTGCGGCGTCTTCTTTTCGGGCATAACAGCCAGCTCAGTTCTGGCACAAAGCGCGATTAGCGTTTATACCAGACCGCGGCGCTGGCGCGCAACTCGGGTTATCCGAGGCGCTACCCCAGCCCGGCTTCCCGCAGAAATCGCGCCGACTCTTCCGGCGGCGTCGGATTGATATAAAAACCGGTCCCCCATTCGAAGCCCGCCACCTTGGTGAGCTTGGGGATGATCTCCAGGTGCCAATGATAATGCGGCAGGGGCGCCTCCTGCACCGGGGCGCTGTGCACTACGAAGTTGAAGGCCGGCCGCTCCAGCGCCTTGTCGATTTTGCGCATGGTGGAACGCAGCACGGACGCAAAGCCCTTCAACGTGGGGGCATCGGCATCCTCGATGTGGGAAGCGTGATATTTGGGAAGGATCCAGGTTTCGAAGGGGAAACGGGGCGCGTAGGGTTCGAGCACGGTGAAGCGGTCGGTCTCCGTCACCAGGCGCACTCTGGCCGCGCTTTCGTTGTGGATGATGTCGCAGAAAATGCATCGCTCCTTGAGGTCGTAAAACTGTTTGCAGGCGTCCACTTCTTCGAGAACGCGCTTGGGGACCACGGGCAGCGCGATCAACTGCGAGTGTGGATGTTCCAGGGAAGCGCCGGCCGCCTCGCCGCGGTTCTTGAAAATCAGGATGTAGCGGAAGCGGCGGTCTTTCTTGAGGTCGTTGACGCGATCGCGGAAGGCCCACAGCACTTCTTCGATCTGGCGTTCCGACATGTCCGAAAGGCTGGCGGCATGATCGGGGGTCTCGATGATGATCTCGTGGGCTCCGATGCCGTTCATCTTGTCATACATGCCGTCGCCCTGGCGATTCAGGTCGCCTTCGATGCCCAGCACCGGAAACTTATTAGCCACCACGCGCACGCGCCAACCGGGTTGGTCGCGGCCGCCGCTGGTACGGTAAGCCAGAATCTCGGGCGGAGTCTTGGTTTCGTTCCCGGTATCGAACGGGCAATGGCCCTGGGTGGCGATGGGCACCGGCTGCCGAATGAAATCGGCAGGCCGCTTGGCTCGCTCGGTGGCAATAATCACCCACCGGCCGGTAATGGGGTCTTTACGCAATTCAGGCAACTGGGGAAAAGCCTCCGCAATCGATAGTTCGAATCGGCAACAAACGATTATAGCGTCTACCGGAATGCGCTGCGGATCCACTCGATGCGCGATGGGTGCAGCACCACGCTGACGATATCGAAGCGCGTGCGGTCCCACTCCACGCCGGCGCGGCGCGCATAATCGTGCCCGGCCGTGCGGAGGTGCCCCTGCTTTTCGGCATCCACGGCGCGGTCGGGCGCGCCGAATTCCTCGGAGTCCCGCGTCTTCACTTCCACAAAGACCAGGGTTTCGCCCTGCCACGCCACCAGATCGATTTCGCCCGATCCGGAGCGCGTCCGGTAATTCCGCGCCACGATGGTGCAGCCCTGGCGGCGCAGGTAGCGGTGTGCCAGGTCCTCGCCGATGCGGCCGTGGTCGCCGGCCATCGCCCGGCGGCGCAGCACGCCGGCGGCGCGGTAAAGCCATCCCATCATTTGAGCACTTCGAACTCGAACGTCATGGCTTTGCCCCGCACCACGTAGCAGAGGTAGTGTTCCCAAAAACGGCGGTACCGCGGAAAGTGGTTGACCAGAAACTCGAAGCCCAGCCACCTCCAGAAAGCCAGTAGTTTGACGCGCACGGAAATCTCACGAAATTTAACCGCCGAGTAGTATCCGAAGCCGGCGTGGTCTTCGCCGAAGTAGCGGAAGCTGAAGCTGTTCAGATGGCTCTTGTGCGTGGGATCGCAGAACGAGCTGAAATCGGTGTAATGCGGGGTTTCGATGCGCACGGAACCGCCCGGGCGCACCAGGCGGTGAAACTCCTCCATGGTGCGGATGACGTCGTCGACGTGCTCGATCACGTGGATGCAGGTCAGGCGGTCGAAGGAGTTGGCAGCGAAGGGATAGGGAAAGCGGTCGAGATCGGCCAGGACGTCGGCGCGGCTGGTGGGATTCCGGTCGAGCCCGATGGCGCCAGGCTGCTTGTGAATCCCGCAGCCGACATCCAGGATACGCATGCGTCGATCGTCGGTTTCAGCGTTTAACAAACCAGAAGAATAACACTCGCCGGGCGAGTTGAGGGAAGGCGGGGATTTTCGAGGATTAGATTTTCGTGAAAACGAAACAGGATTATGTACCGCCGAGACGCGGAGGCGCGGAGAACACAGGTGAGAGATACCAACCATTACCCTGGTAATATAAGAATATGCCAATCGCGCAATCGAAGGTTACGGCACAGGGACAGATTTCAGTCCCGGCAGAGGTACGGCGAAAGCTTGGTATCGGGCCGGGCTCAGTCCTGGAATGGAAGGAGGATGGCAACAACATTATCGTCAGTCGTGCGAGCCGCTTCAGTTCCGAGGATATCCATCGGGCGGTGTTCGGGACCCGGACGCCGGCGGCCCGAAGCCTCAAAGAATTGAGAGAGGACATCGGGCGTTACGTCCGAGAGCGTCATGCGCGCCGTTGACACGAATGTTCTGGTTCGCCTGATCACAAGAGACGATTCCCGCCAGGCCGCGTCCGCCGAGAGCTTTATCGAAAAAGGGGCGTGGGTCTCGGTGCTCACGCTGGCGGAGGCCATGTGGGTGCTTGCCAGCGTCTACGAACTGAGTCCGACGGCCCTGGCCAGAGCGATTGAAATGTTGCTCAATCACCGCGATTTGGTGCTACAGGATCCGGAAACCGTCGCAGAGGCGCTGGAACTGTTCCGCGCACAACCGGCACTGGGGTTTTCCGATTGCCTGATGCTTCAGTTGGCCCGGAAGGCCGGTCACCTTCCGCTGGGCACCTTTGATCGGAACCTGGCCAAGGTTGACGGGGCGCAGAAGCTCTAGCCGCTAGCCCTGGGCTAAATCGGCGATCTCGAGAGCGTGTTCGGACTCGCCTTCGGCGCCTCGACCGGCCAGGAGGCCGGTCCCACAAAGGCAGCTCAAACGGCCAGTTTCAGGCACTCCTCGAGCGTATCCACTGCGAAATCGCACTGATCGCGTGTGACCACCAGCGGCGGGCACAGGCGGATGGAGTTTTCGCCGGCGCCCAGTACCAGCAGGCCGCGTTCGAACGCCAGGTCCACCACGCGGTCGCGAAGTTGCGGGGCCTTTTCGCGCGTCCGCTGGTCGCGTACCATTTCGATTCCAATCATCAAACCCAGGCCGCGCACCTGTCCGACCGTGGGGAACCGGGCCGGCCAGTCGTCGATGCGGCCTCGGATGTGCGCGCCCATGCGGGCGGCGTTTTCTATTAAGCCTTCTTCCAGCAAGGCGATGGTGGCCAGCGCGGCGGCGCAGCAGACCGGGTTGCCTCCGAAGGTGGAAGCGTGCGCTCCCGGCGGCCACGTCATCAGATCGGCGCGCGCCACCGTGGCGCCCAACGGCATGCCGCTGGCGATTCCCTTAGCCACCGCCAGAATATCCGGCACCACGTCGAAATGCTCGGACGCCCACATCTTTCCGGTGCGGCCCATGCCCGACTGCACCTCGTCGCAAACCAGCAGAATCCCATTCTGGCGCGCCACGCGGGCCAGCTCATCGAAGAACTTTTTCGGCGGCACCACGTATCCGCCTTCGCCCTGTACCACTTCCACCACGATGGCTGCCGTTTCCTCCGGCGGCGCGATGGTCTTGAGCAGCGTCTCCTCGATGTGCTTCACGCATTCCACCGCGCAGGTCTCCTCCTTCTGTCCGAAGGGGCAGCGGTAGCAGTTGGGATAGGGCGCATGCACCACCCCGGGAATCAGCGGACCGAAACCCGCGCGCTGCACGCTCTTGCGCGCCGTGAGCGAGAGCGCGCCCATGGTGCGGCCATGGAAAGCCCCAAAGAACGCGATGATCTTGGCGCGCCCGGTCGACCAGCGCGCCAGCTTGATGCACCCTTCCACCGCCTCCGCGCCCGAGTTGCCAAAAGACACGCGGCGCTCCACGTCGCCCGGCGCGATCTCCCCCAGCTTTTCGGCCAGCGTGACCATCTCGTCGTAATAAAAATCGGTGCCCGACATGTGGATCAGGCGGGCGGCCTGCTGCTGGATGGCTTCCACCACGCGCGGATGGCAGTGGCCGGCGGCCACCACCGCAATGCCGGCGTTGAAATCGAGGAAGCGGTTGCCATCCACGTCCTGCACCATGGCGCCCAACGCGCTCTCGGCCACCAGCGGATACCCGCGCGTGTAAGAAGGCGATACCGCCCGCGCATCGCGAGCCATAACAGCCTTCGCCCGCGGCCCAGGCAGAGGACCAGTGAGATGCGGCAGGTCCGTGCGGACCGGTTCCAAGGTCTTATTCATATAGAGACTCCTGTCGTGTGTTCTATCGGTTGAGGGGTTGAAGACCTGCACGCCGGAAGGGGCGCGCGCCGCTTGGGTGCGGATGGGAACCTAGTCGGAGCCGAACAGCCCCGGGCGGGATGTGGAGGGCGTGCACTCCATGGCTACATTCTAATCCCTGTGGGGGATGAGTGGGTCAGACCGGTCAGACCATCGCCTTTTGTGGTCTGTCCGCCCGCCCTATCGGGTCGCGTCGATCTCCAGCCAGCCATCGCCGGCGATCGACACGAAATCGTTGGGCCTGGCCGGGTTCCTTCGAACCGTTAGGCAGAATGTGTAGCCGAATTTCTGTTGCTTCGCCTGATCGGGGCACTTGATGCACTCGGGATGCACTGGTACGTAAGGAGAATCGGCGGATGCGGCGACCCACTTGTAGTGAATCTGGCCGGTAACGAAAGGAGATGCGCACTTCAAGTACACATCCCCTTGGACAATCCCTTTATCCGTCGGGAAGCCCCATTGCACGTAGTCGGCGTATTTCACAATTACCTTCGAGCCGTCGCTGCCGTCCGGCATCACCAGGGAGACCGACACATTTTCGGCCGCGTCCTGGCTGACCTTGAACGTGATCTTAAACAGTTGTGCCATAAGTCAAGCCACCTTTCCATTCACAAGCCAAGATCGGTGAATTCTTCGTCAAACCCAACCCAACCCTATCATTCCTTCCCAAACACTCGCGCGAAGACTTTGTCCACGTTGCGGAGTTGCCGGTCCAGCGAAAAAGCCTCGGCAATCTGCTCGGGTTTGAGGATGGCGCGGACCTCCGGGTCGCCCTCGATGGCCGCGCGAAAATCGCTTTCCGCTTCCCACGCGCGCATAGCGTGAACCTGGACAATCCGGTACGCCTGCTCGCGCAGCATCCCGGCGGCCGCCAGGTCGAGCAGCACTTGCCCCGAGAAAACCAGGCCCCGCGTTAGGTCCAGGTTGCGGCGCATGCGTTCCGGATAGACCATCAGCGTGTCCACCAGGCGGGTGGTCTTGTCGAGCAGGTAGTCGGCCAGAATCGTGGAATCGGGCAGAATCACCCGCTCCACCGACGAATGCGAAATGTCCCGTTCGTGCCACAGGGCCACGTCTTCGAAGGCCGCCTGCACGTTGGCGCGCACCACCCTCGCCAGGCCGCAGATCTGCTCGCAGGTGACCGGGTTGCGTTTGTGCGGCATGGCCGAGCTGCCTTTTTGGCCGCGCGCAAAATATTCTTCCGCCTCGCGCACCTCCGTCCGCTGCAAGTGCCGCACTTCGAGCGCGATCTTCTCGCACAGCGCCGTGGCCAGCGCCAGTGCCGAAACGAAGTGGGCGTGGCGATCGCGCTGGATCACCTGCGAGGTCACCGCCGCCGCCCGCAGGTTGAGCCGCGCGCAAATCAGTTCCTCCACCTCCGGGCCGATGTGCGCGAACGTGCCCACCGCTCCCGAAGTTTTTCCCACCCGCAGATCTTCCGCCGCGGCGCCCACGCGTGCCAGGTTGCGCCCGGCTTCCTCGTACCAGATCGCCAGTTTGAGGCCGAAAGTGATGGGCTCGGCATGCACCCCGTGCGTCCGCCCGATCTGGACGGCATGTTGGAATTCCAGCGCGCGGCGTTTCAACACCGCGCGCAGCCCTTCCAGGTCGCGCAGGATAATGGCGGCGGCCTGCCGCAGTTGCAGCGCCTGCGCCGTGTCCACAACATCGTTCGAAGTGAGCCCGTAGTGCAGCCACCGCGAAGCCTCCGCATGCCCCGCGCCCGCCATGCGTTCCGCCACGGCGGTGGTGAAGGCGATCACGTCGTGCTTCACCTCTTTTTCAATTTCCAGAATGCGGGCCACGTCGAAACCGGCGTGCTGGCGCAACAACCGCGCCGCTTCGGCGGGAACCACCCCCAGCGAGGCCAGCGCTTCGGACGCCGCCAGTTCCACTTCCAGCCACTGCTGGAATTTGTTCTGGTCGGTCCAGATCCGGCCCATTTCGGGCCGTGTGTATCGGGGAATCATAAGCTCAGAATTGAAAGACCGCCGACGGCCTATGTTGCGATGCGATCGAAAGCTCGGCCCGCAAGCCGCGGCCCTCGAGCGCTTGCGTGGCCATCATGTGCACGATGGCCGGATGATTGTTCTGTTCGCTCAGGTGACCCAGCACCAGTTGGCACGTGGCCGCGTCCAGATCCTGCTCCAGGTAATCCGACATCACCAGGTTCGACAAGTGCCCCACCCGGCTCATCACGCGCTGCTTCACGGCCCAGGGATACGGCCCCACTTTCAACATGTCGAGATCGTGGTTGGCTTCGAGCAGCAGCAGGTCCGTGCGGCGCAAATGGAACTTGACGGACTCCGGAATGTAGCCGAGGTCGGTGGCCATCGCAATGCGCACGCCCTGCGCCTCAAAGGCGAAGCCCACGGGGTCAATGGCGTCGTGCGGGATGGTGAAGCTCTGCACTTCGATGTCGCCGATCCGCAGCGCGGCGCCCGCCTGAAACGCCTCCAGGCGCGGCGCGGTTTCGCCCCAATCGATGGCCGGGGCGGTGAGGTGCGTCATGTGAATGGTGGCGCGGATTTTCTTGCTGCGCGCCAGCACCGGCAGCCCCGAAACGTGGTCGGAATGCTCATGCGTGATGAGGATGGCGTCGAGGCGTTCAAAGACGCGTTCCGGATCTTCGCCGATGGCCGCCAGCCGCTTGCCGAGTTCCCTCATGCTCAGGCCGGCGTCCACCAGAACGCACGTGTTTTCGGTGGCCAGCAGGGCGGCGTTTCCGGAACTGCCGCTGGCCAGCACGCAGAACTTGACGATAGCAGCCTCCCCTGACTCTTCAGAATACACGAAACGCTAACCAAGGGCTTCGCCCTTGAAATCCCTGCGGGATTTGGAAGTCAGGAGACAGGAGTCAGAAGTCAGAATCTAGTCGCTTCGTGTGGCCGTAACCGCTCAGCGTGACCGGGAACTCACGGCAGTCCGGCGGTATACCGTTACTTTTTAGCGGATCCAGCGTGGCTGTCGACGTGCAACTGCAAGGCCCCATGAGGCGGCTTTTCATGGTCCTGCTCCTGGCCGGTGCGGCCGGCGCGTTCGCGCAGTCGGCCGCACCGGCCCAGGTGCTGTTCGATGCCGCCGTCCGGGATGAGGCTCATGGCAGGTTCGAGCGGGCGCGCCTGGAGCTGGTCACGCTCGCCAGCACATACTCGGACAGCTCATTGGCTGCCAGGGCCAGAAGCGAAGTCTTCGCTCTGGACCTCTTTCTGGATGCGCGCGAGAAGCAGCAGGCCGGGCACGCCAAGGCCGCCTTCGTCGCATACCGCACAGTGGCGCAGGTTTATCCGGAAAGTCCGTTGGCGCAGCAGGCGGAGGCCACCAGCCGCGCGCTCGAGCCGCAGAGCAAGGCCCCGCCGATCCGGTCCATTGCATATCGCGGTTTCCCGGTCTCGCAGAAGCAGATTGCACGCCGCTTCAGGGAGCGCGAAGTGCCGCTGGCGGTGGAGCGGCCGTATGACGCCGAAGAGGTGGAACGTGCGCGCCAGGCTTTGGTGCGGCTATTGAGCGACAAGGGTCACGGCGATCTGGATGTGAAGGTCGAAGCCGAGAGCATTCCGCCAAGCAGCATGGGCATCACCTTCACCGCCGCGCAGAAGTAAACTGAACGGATGAAAGCCGCCCGCATCCACCAGCACGGCGGCCCGGACGTGCTGGTCTATGAAGAGGTGCCTGAGCCCGCCATCCGCGCCGATCAGGTTCTGGTGCGCGTGCGCGCCTGTGCGCTCAACCACCTGGATCTGTTCGTACGGGCCGGCATTCCCGGGATGAAGTTTGCGATGCCGCACGTGCTGGGCAGCGACATCGCCGGGGAAATTGTGGCCGTGGGCGATGCGTGCGAGCGCGTGCGCCCCGGCTGGCGCGTGCTGCTTTCGCCGGGGCTGAGCTGCCGCCAATGCCATCAGTGCCTGGCCGGCCGCGACAACCAGTGCCGCCGCTACTCCGTATTCGGCTACGGGCATGACGGCGGCAACACCGAGCTCCTGGCCGCGCCGGAATACAGCGTCATCCAAATCCCCGACACCTTGAGCTTTGAAGCAGCCGCCGCAACTCCGCTGGTCTTCCTCACCGCGTGGCACATGCTCGTCACGCGCGCGCGCCTCGAACCGGGGGAAGACGTGCTGGTGCTGGCGGCTTCGAGTGGTGTCGGATCAGCCGCTATCCAGATTGCCAAAATGTTTCAGTGCCGCGTCATCTCAACCGCCAGCGGTGAATCCAAGCTGGCGCGGGCGCGCGAACTCGGCGCCGACCACGTCATCGATCATTATCGCGACGATATTTCCGTCGAAGTGCGCAAGATCACCGGCAAACGCGGTGTCGACGTTGTGGTGGAACACGTGGGCGCGGCTACCTGGCCGAAGAGCCTGCAATCGCTCGCCCCCGGCGGCCGCCTGGTCACCTGCGGCTCGACCACCGGCTACGATGCGCGCGTCGATCTGCGATACCTCTTCAGCAAGCAATGGAGCCTGCTCGGCTCCTTCATGGGCACAATGGCCGAACTGCACCAGGTCTTGAAATTCGTCTTTCGCGGGCAACTCCGGCCCGTAGTAGATTCCGTTTACCCGCTGTCGGAAATCCGCGCCGCGCATGAGCGGCTGGAGAGCAAAGCGCAGTTCGGCAAAGTAGTGCTGACTTAAGGACCAACTGGTAGCGCCGGCGGTCTTGCCGCCGACGTCTTATGCGCGCTTGACCATCGCCACCAAGAACCGGCGGCAAGACCGCCGGCGCTACCAATCAAATTACTGAACGTCGGTTACCTTTCCATCCGTGAAGACCACCTTCATGTTGCTGTAGAAATACGTCTTCTTGGATCCCAGGTCGGCGATCTGCTGGGGCTGGCCCATGGCGGCCACCACCTGGTCGATAGTCATTCCCAGGCTGATGTTGACCGTCGGGGAGCCGCTGCCGGCGGGCGCGGCCTGCTGCGCCTGGCTGAGCGCGTCGCTTTCCGCCTGGGTGGACGTCTGGACCTGTTGCGTGATCTCGGTCTGCACGTTGGGGTCGGGCGGCGGCGCCGCGGCTGCATAGGCTGCCTCTACCGGTTGCACCTGGGCGGCGGGGGGCGGCGCCGGAATGCCGCCCTGGCCCTTCTGCATTACGCCGAGTCCCTGGTCGATGGTGGCCCGCATCTGGCTCTGCATGTCCGCCAGATCCGTGATCCCCACGGAAACCCGGCTGCCCTTGCGGCACTCACCCCTCTTGGACGCCAGAACCACCACGGTGACGGATGCCGAACCAGGCGGCGGCGGCGCCGTCATCTGCAGCACGTCGCCTTCCGTCACCGGGCATTCGCCGCCATTCGCCATCACAAACAGGCCGCTCGATACCACGAACACGTGAGCTGAATTGTCGGTCAGGAACGCCGGAGCGCCGGACGCAGCGTTCGGATTCTGTGCGGCGGCCCGCTCTTCATTCAGTTGCAGGCGGACCTCATCGGCAATCGCCTGCTTCACATCCGGCGTCATCGGTGTCACGCCTGCCGGGTAAGGCTGAGCACTGGCGGCAACGGCCATGCGGTCCTGATACGCCTGCTGCAAGCTCATCGAGATCACGTAGTCGGTCAGCCAGAAGGTGGCGTTGGTATAAGTGGGATAAGGCGTGAACCATCCGCCATAGAACCCCATCCACGGACTTCCCGCCCAGCCCCAGTTGTACACCACCGGCGTTGCCCAGGGGTTATAGGCCCACGCGTAAAATCCGGGCGAGTAATAACGCCCCGGCATATACACGTTCAGCGAAATGCCCCCGAACATGTAGGGCCGGTAGACCCGCGTGTAAGCGACCCCTCCGACATAATAGTTACGCTGCACATAATTCACGTTGCCAACCACGTAGGGCCGCTGGACGAAGCCGTTTCTGGCGCCATTGGTCACAATCATCGTATGGTCGGGCCGCTCCACCACCACCTGGCGCGTACCCGCGGGCGTATGCATGATGGTCATTCCGCGCGCTTGCACTACCTGCGGCTGGCCATTGGAACCATAGTGGACCTGCGTGTTATTGGCTCCGTGGAAGTCCTGGTGACTCGGGCGGCCTGCGTTGACGCCCGTTATTCCGCCCGGTTGGCGAACTGGTGGCTGATTGCCGCCCTTCTCGATGGCGGGCGGGTGCACCGGAGCCGTGGCGCCGGCGCCGCCCTTATAGCTGGCGGGTGGATGGATCGGCGCAGACTCAACTGGACGATCTGTTCCGCCCCCGCCTGTCGTTGGACGGACCGGAGTCGGATTGGTGGTCGGCGGCGCGCCGCCCTTATAGGTGGCCGGAGGATGAGTCGTAGTCTGGGTGGGGGGCGGCGCGATGCTCTTCTGCGGAGGGGTTGGAGCGCTCGGTTTTTGAGCCGGCGGAGCCGTTTTCGGAGCTTCAGTCTTGTGGGTCGCTTGTGGCGCTTTCCTAGCGTTGTCCTTTTCCTCCTTGGTCTGGGCGTAAACAAACGCCGACGAGGCCAATACCAGACCGGCCACCGCCAGTCCGGTCCATCTCGAAAAACCCGTGCTTCGAATGCTCATGGTGCTCATTGACTCCTCCTGTCATCTAAAATAGTACTTTGGGGTTCCAAACAATGCAAATTGTTTCCCGCCCCGGCATGCTATAACCGATCCATGCTCAAAAGTCTTCGCGCCGCCGGCTTCGAAGTGCAAACCATCCGCATCGTCGACGCAACCGTTCGCTCACTACACATTTGGGATGACGCGCGCCGCCGCCCTGGCGTTTCTTCCGACGCAAGACGCGCCAAACGGGGACGGCTGCCAATTTCCCCTTTTGCCATGGAGTGAGACAGCATGTCCTCCCGCATTCCTGTCGAGCTGATCGTGTGTTGGGTGGCGTGGTTCTATCCGTTCGTCTTCCGCGCTCCGCTTCATCAGAAGCGCGCCTCCGTCACCGTCTCACGCCCCACCCTCATCGGTCTGTTCTTTGAGATCCTCGGCATCACCCTGGCCTTCACACTGCGACTTCCTCCCGACTCTCCGCCTGGCGTTGCCCGCATCGCGGTTTCGTGGCTTCTCGCCGCGCTGGCTATCGTGATCGCGTGGACCTCGGTCACGCACCTGGGCAGGCAGTTTCGCATCCGCGCCGGGCTCTACACGGACCACCAGCTCGTCCGCACCGGCCCCTACGCCATCGTGCGCCACCCCATCTACGCTTCGTTGCTCTTGATGCTCCTCTGCACTTTGCTGGTGCGCACCCCGTGGCAGTGGATGCCGCCGGCGCTGGTGGTCTTCCTGCTGGGCACGGAAATCCGCGTCCGCGCCGAGGACCGTCTGCTGGCTTCGCGCTTCGGCGATCAATTTCGCGAATACCGGCGCAGCGTGCCCGCCTACATCCCTCTCGTGCGCTGACCCTCCGCTCGCTGTACCATGTCATTGATGATTTCCCGCACTCCCGCACTCGCTTTGCTTTTTCTGGCTGCTTCCACCGCCATCGCGCAGGACGCTTCTTCCAACCTCACCGAGCGCTACCGCGCGACCGCCGGCAAGCTGATCCAGGCGGCTCTGGCCGATACCGAGGGCTACGACCGTCTTGCGTATCTCTGTTACCGCATCGGCAACCGCTTGAGCGGTTCGGCGTCGCTCGAAAAAGCCATCGCCTGGTCGGTGGAGCAGATGAAGGCCGCCGGCCTTGCCAACGTGCGCGTGATCCCCGCCAAGGTGCCGCACTGGGTGCGCGGCGCCGAATCCGGGCGCATGCTCACGCCGCTCGACAGGCCGCTCCATATGCTCGGGCTGGGGATGAGCATCGGCACGCCGCCCGGCGGAATCACCGCCGACGCCGTGGCTGTCTCCAGCTTTGACGATCTGGCCAAGCTCGGGCGCGACAAAGTGCAGGGCAAGATGGTGGTCTACAATTACGCGTTCCAGGGTTACGGATCGGGCCGGATTTACCGCCAGAACGGCGCATCGCGCGCCGCGGCGCTGGGCGCGGTGGCCGCGCTGGTGCGCTCCGCCACGCCGCTCGCCATGCAGGTCCCGCACACCGGCGCCATGGACTACGACGAGGCCCAACCGAAAATCCCCACCGCCGCCATATCGCCGGAGGACGCGCTCATGATCGGACGCCTGTATTCCGAAGGCGTCCCCGTGAGGATCCACCTCGAAATGGGCGCACAACTGCTTCCCGATTCCGACAGCGGCGACGTCATCGGTGAAATTCCGGGCACGGAACATCCCGAAGAAGTCGTCGTGATCGGCGGCCACATCGATTCCTGGGACGTCGGCCAGGGAGCTCAGGACGACGGCGCCTCCATCGTGGCCTGCCTGCAGGCGCTGGCGCTGATTCACAAGCTGGGCCTGCAGCCGCGGCGTACGCTGCGCGTGGCATTCTGGGTGAACGAAGAGAACGGAGGACGAGGCGGCGAGGCCTACCGCGCGTTCGTCGGCGGAGAGATCAAGAACCAGGTGGCCGCGCTCGAAATGGACGGCGGGGCCGAGACGCCCCGCGGCT
>JBEKQS010000129.1:0-14488 GCA_049519475.1 Bryobacteraceae bacterium
CACGTTCCACCCGTAGGCCGTGGCGTGCTGCCCGCTGTCCCACAACTGGTTCCCATTGGCATCATAGGTCATCCCGAGCTGGTGATTGTTGGCGTCATACGACGCCCCCATTGCCGGCGCCGGCGCCTGTGTCACGGTCTTGTCGATCAGGTTCCCGAACCCGTCGTAGCTGTACGTCTCGCCCCACATCGACCCCGCCGACGCCCCCGTCAGCCGGTTCAGCGCGCCAGCACCAGCAATCCCCAGAAAAGACGTTAAATGATAGTACCTCCAGTCTTACTAGAAGATTAATACCTTAAGCTGCGATTATATGATTCTGAAACGTGCTGTCAAGGAAATCAATCTTGACTCAGTGAGGAAACATCCAATCGGCCCCAAAGGGGTGGGAAAGGAGGGGGGAAAGGCTCCCGCTTTCTGTGCCGGAGAACTACCGCGCCGGAGGACAATCAGGCGCTCTTGCCGTCGATGCCCAATTTGCGCATTTTGGCTTGCAGGGTGGTGCGCTTCATGCCGAGTTTGACGGCGGCGCCTTCGGCGCCACCTACGCGGCCATCGGATTCGGCGAGGGCGCGGAGTATGGCTTCGCGTTCGGCGGCGGCCAGAGTCACGGCTCCGCCGGCGGCGCCCGGCGCGGTGGTTGACGGCTTGGGGCCTTTCAGTTCGCGGATCGGAGCGTCGAGCGTGGAGCCGGGAGAGATGATGACGGCGCGCTCGATGAAGTTTTGCAGTTCGCGAATGTTGCCGGGCCAGTGGTAGCGTTCGAGCGCGTGCATGGTGGCGGTGGGGATGGAGGTGATTTTGCGGCTCATGCGGCGGGCGTATTGCTGCACGAAGTAACGCACCAGCAGCGGGATGTCATCGCGGCGCTCACGCAGCGGCGGGACCGTGATGGGAAAGACGTTGAGGCGGTAATAGAGGTCGGCGCGGAACTGGCGCTCCTCGACCATCAGGGAGAGGTCGCGGTTGGTGGCGGCCACCAGGCGGGCGTCGGTGCGGATGGTGCGGGAACTGCCGAGGCGCTCGAATTCGCGCTCCTGGAGGACGCGCAGGAGCTTGGTTTGCAGCTCGAACGGAATCTCTCCGACTTCGTCGAGGAACATGGTGCCGCGGTGGGCCAGCTCAAAGCGGCCGATGCGTTGGGCGATGGCGCCGGTGAAGGCGCCTTTTTCGTGGCCGAACATCTCGCTTTCGAGCAGGCCGGTGGGAATGGCGGCGCAGTTGAGCTTGACGAAGGTGCCCTGGCGGCGCGAGCTGAGGTCGTGGATGGCGCGGGCGAGGAGTTCCTTGCCGGTGCCGGTTTCGCCGTAGATGAGGACGGTGGAATCGGTGGGCGCGACGGTCTCCACCTGCTTCAAGACGGCATTCAGGGCGCGGCTGCGGCCGACGATCTCCTCGAAGCGATGGTCGGTGCGGATTTCGTCTTCGAGGTAAACCTTCTCTTCCGCCAGACGCGCGTTGAGTTCTTCGATGCGCTGGTAGGAGAGGGCGTTTTCGAGCGCGATGGCCACCTGGGCGGCGGCCTGCGCGAAGAACTGCAGATCCTGCGCGGTGAAAAAGTTTTCGCGGCGCGAACCGAGGTTGATGGTGCCGAGCGGGTCGCCGCGCGAAAACATGGGAACGCAGCAGAACGAGCGGATGCCTTCGCGCGACAGGATGTCGCCGGTGGATTGGGAAATCGCGGCGGCTTCTTGCTGGCTCAAAATGCGGCCTTCGCGGGTGCGGAGGACGAAACCGGGGACGGTATCTTCGAGGGGAATGACGGCGTTCTCGCGGATGGCCCCCGTTCCGGTGGGGAAGTCGCACATTTCGAGGCGCAGGGCGCGGGCTTCGGGGTCGTAGACGAGGAGGCTGGCGTAGTCCAGGTTGAAGGTGCGGCGAAGCGAGGCCGAGATGGCTTGAAAGAGAGGCCTGGCGGAGAGGCAGCTCACTACGGCGTTGTTGATTTCGAGGAGCGCGCGGAGGCGGTCGCGTTCGCGCGCGAGCTGTTCCTCATAGGCGCGCGCGGATTCGTAGTTGAGGGTGTTATCGACGGCCACGGCCACCTGGCGGGCGACCTGCTGCATGAACTCGATGTCTTCGGGCGAGTAGGCATTCTTGTGTTGAGAACCGAAATTGAGGCCGCCGAGGTCGCGCCGGGCCGTGAAGAGCGGCAGGGTGCAGAACGACTCAACGCGGTTGGCGCGGAGGATGGTTTCGAGGATGGGGTACAGGTGCAGGGCGCCGGCATCGGGTGCGTAGTAAGGCTGGCGGGTCCGGAGGGCCGTGCCGGTGGGGGCCTGGTCAAACGGGACCTCGTAGGGACGATCGCCCACGACGGCGCGGTCGGTCTGGAGGATGTGCAGGCGGAAGACTCTGGATTCGGGATCGAGGAGGGTGAGGGCGATGAAGTCGAAGGTGATCAGGCGCTGGAGGCGGAGGCTCAGATCGGCGAACAGGGTGGAGAGCTGGCGGTGGGAGGCGATGGATTCGGCGACTTCCAGCAGCGCTTCATGGCGCGCCCGGGTTTCGTTTGGATGGATCGGATGAGACGAGGACATCGGAACGCCGCGACGACGATTCTTCAACCGTAGCATATCGGGCGGCGCGTTCGATTTCGGCGACGAGTGAGCGGATGAAGGGCGTGACGGCTTTGAGTTGCACACCGTGGCGAACCATGTCAACGAGCAAAGTTTGACCTTCGGCATCCACAAAATCGACTTCGCCGAGGTCGAGTAAGATGACGCGGCCCCGGGTGGTGGAAGCGGCGGTCAGCCAGCATTGGCGCAGTTCGGAAACCCACGCTCCGGCCAGCTTGCCTTCCAGGCGGAAGCGCAATTGGTTAGGATGATCGTGCAGCGTGATCTTGAGCATGGCTACAGGATCAAGAGAGCACGGCGGATGCCAGTGTGAAAATGCAGGCAAGCAAAGGGGATAGGAGGATAGGGGAACGGGAGCGGGCGGCCCATTGCCCAGATTTCGGCACTGCCGATAGGGCGACGGCCCCGGCGCCGGCCGTACACTGAAGGAAGCAATGAGGTTTCGCACGGGCATCGCGCTTGTTCTGCTGGGCTTGCTGGCGGTGCTGGCTTATGCGCCGTCGCTCGGGATCCCGCTGATGGAAGACGATTACCCGAACCTGTCGCAAACGGTGGGCACCAGTCTCGGGACGACGCTGGCCGATCCGATTTTTCGCGTGCGCGCCACCAGTTATGGGTTGATGTGGCTGCTCTGGCGGTGGGCGGGCGTGGCGCCGCTCAAGTACCACGTGGCCAGCCTGCTGTTGCACATTGCGAACACCTGGTTGCTGTACGGGGTGTGCGTGGCCTGGCCGCGGATGCGCGCGGCGGCGTTTTGGGCGGCGGGTTTTTTTGCCATCGCGGAGGGCCACCAGGAAGCGGTGATGTGGGTTTCCGCGGTGAATGAGCTGTGGCTGTTTCTGTTCGGGATGGGGGCGCTGCTGTGCTTTCTGCGGCGGCGCACTCTGCCCGGCATGGCGCTGTTTGCGCTGGCGTTGGTCTCGAAGGAATCGGCGGCGGCGGTGCTGGCGCTGTTTCTGCTGGCAGCGCCGGCGGCGGAGTGGCGGCGGAGTATCATGCGACTGGCGCCGTACGGATTGTTGGCGGCGGTGGCGGTGGCGTCCATCTTCGCGACGCGCAGCTATTCCTTCCGGTTTTCGGACGGCAGTTTTTCGCTGCATGCGCCGTTTTGGATTACGTGGCCGCACAGCTATTTCCGCGTGCTGTGGATTTGGGGGCTACTGGCGGGTGCGGCCATTCTGGCGGCGCGGGACGGCGGCCTGCGGCGCAGCGCGCTGGTGGCGCTGGCTTGGATCGGGATGGCGCTGGCGCCTTACAGTTTCTTGACGTACTCGACCGCGATCCCGAGCCGGCAGACGTACCTGGCGAGCGCCGGGCTGGCCATGTTGTTTGGCCTGGCGATGGCCTGGTGGTGGGAGAAGCTGCGGCTGCGGCGGCGGTGGATGGCGGGGGTGATGGTGCTGGTGGTGGCGCACAATGTGGGATATCTGTGGTTCAGGAAGCGGCCGCAGTTCCTGGCGCGCGCGGCGCCCACCGAGCAGTTGATCGCGCTGGCGCGGCGCACGCCGGGGCCGATTTGGATGCGGTGCTTCCCGGGGATCGATTACAGCGCGGAGGAAGCGGTACAACTGGCGGCCGGCTACGCGCCCGGGAACCTGGTTTGGACGCGGGAAGAGGCCGAACGGCGCCACGCCACGGCGGTTTTTTGTTTTGAGGAGGGCAAGCGAAATGATGGCGCGGAGCACTGAAAATCACAAGAGTACTCCTTAGCTTAGACATCTTTGACTTCGCCACTCTTGAGGGACGACCAGAGCGGCAGCAACATCATGATGGTCGAGAACTTCCGCTAGGGCCGGACGATGGGCTGTTGGGAGGGTTACGAGCCCCGAGCTGTCGAACGTGCCCGGCACGCAAAAAAGGGGAGCCGCTGCTGGGCGGCTCCCCGGGGTGAGGGTTCCTGACTGCGATTAGAAGTCCACGCGCACGTTGAACTGAATCTGGCGCGGGCCGTTGGCCTGGGCCGTCACCTGACCGAACAGGGTAGAGCTCGGCGTCACGGTCGGGGCGGAGTATTGCACGCGATTCAACGCATTCATCAGGTCTGTCGAGAAGTTCAGGTTCAACCGCTCGTAGAGGTTAAACCTGCGGAAGATCCTGATGTCCCAATTGTTGATGACGTCGGCGCGGAGCCCGTCGATGTATTGGGGCATCAGGCGAGCCTGGTAGGTGCCCGGCTGGAATGCCGTACGGCCTTCAAAGCCGACGAAGCCGGAGGGAATCGCGCCGCTGCCGGATGCGCTCGAGTTGATGAGGTTGTTATAGTCGGCGGCGGGATCGTACCAGTAGTGGATGTACTTGCTGTGAATCTGGTCGTGATTCATAGCGCTAACGAGGTCGTCGAGGCTGCCGTAGTAGTAGACGTTGCCGAAGCTGATGAGCGGGCCGGATTGGAACTGGTAGATCCAGCTCAACTGCCATCCGCCCAGAACGTGTTGCATCGGTCCGGTGGTGACAAACTGGCGTCCCTTGCCGAAGGGCAACTCCCAAACGGCGGTCCAGACAAAGCGGGTGGGGCGGGAATTGGCGTTGGGCTGCCACTCCAGCGTCTGGTCGAATTGGTTCTCCTGCCACTGGTTCCGAGACCAGGTGCGGGTATACTGCACCGACGACTGGATTCCCTTCGAGAAGCGCTTGGTATAGAGAATCTCGACGTCGTTGTACATGGTTTTGTTGCGGAAACCGCCGTACTCGGAGAGGCCAAAGCCGGCGTTCGGGTAGGCGCGCAGAAGTTGCTGCACCTGCAAGGTCTTGCCCGTGAAGAAGCTCAGCGAGCTGAGGTAATTATAGAGAGGCAGGTTGGTGTTTGCCAGGCTGGCGAAGTTGGTATACAGGAACGGATTGGCAACCGTTGCCTTCATGGCGTTGTCCACGGCGCTATTCAACTGGTCTCCGAAGTTCCAGTACTGAGCCGGCAGATAACTGAGGTTCTTGGTCTGGGGGGACGAAGCGTAGCTTCCGTTGTAGGAAACGTCGAGCACCTGGTTGGAGAAGATTTCCCGCTGGATGCCCAGCCTCCAACGCTCATCCCAGGTGGGGGAGAAGTTGCGCGGATAATACGTAAAGCCCTGCCCGTCGAGGATGTCGGAGCCGTAAGTGCCGCCCACCGGCTGGATGAAACGCTGGCCGCTCGGCAGCACCGGGAAGGGGTTCGCCATGATGTTGGAGTTGTTGATGTTGGCGGCTGCGCCGATGCCGCAGCAGAAGGTCAGGCCGTTGTCCGTGGTCATGGTGGTGCTGGTGGTCTGGCTGTAGCCGTTCTGGAGCTCGCGGTTTCCGGTGCCGGACAAGGCGTTGAAGGTGTCGGCAAAGAGGCCCGTTCCGAAGCGCAGCACGGTCTTTTCGTTAAATGCGTAGACGGCGCTGAAATTTGGCAGGACGCGTTTCGTCCCGTCGGTGAGGCTGCCATAGGGGTGGCCGAGATAGGTGACCCCGCCCGCAACCTGGATGCTGGAGGGCAGCAGCGCGTTGCCGCCGGTGGTATAGGCCGACTGGACGGCTTGCGCGTATGGAGGCGCGTAGGCGAAGTTGTAATCGCCGGACAAGCCCCGGTCAAAGCGCTCGGTGGTGCCTTCTTCATACTCGAAGCGCAGTCCAAAGCCCAGACGGAGTTTGTTGCTGGCGCGGAAATCGTCCTGGATGTAGCCGGCGTGGTAAGGGGTACTGTAGTAGCCGGTGTCGTTGATGGCCAGCGAGGCCGAGGTCGCCATGCCGGTCATAAACGAGGCCCAGGACAAGCCGAGTTGGCTGGCGGTGGTGGTGGTATCGCTGGCGGTGAAGAAGTTGTTGTTGAAGTTATAGCAACCGGTAGTGCACGATCCGGAGAGGAAAGTGGCGTAATGGTAGCGCCGTTCTTCCCACCCGTACTTCAGCGTGTGCTTGCGCCAAACCGTGGACATCTTGGCGGCCAACTGCGCGGTGGTCCCGCGCTGGTTCACCCCGGGGCCGGCGTATCCTTCATAGCTGGTGGAAGCGATGTTGGCGTAAAGCTGGGGGGTGATGTTGGAACTGCCGGAACCTCCAATCAAGAAACCAGGGAGGCCGTCCGCGCCCAGCACGTTGGCCTGTTGATCAATGTAACTGGGCAGGCCGGCATCGGAAGCAGTGTAAGCATTCTTAATAGGCTGCTTGTCGCCTTCGGCGTATTGGGTGATGCTGAAGACTACGTCCAGGACGTTGCTGGGGTTGATGACCTTCATGTAGTCGAGGTTGCCGCCGCGAGTGGGCCGCCACAGGCCGTTCGATTCATAGCCCTTCAGCGGGGTGTTGTGCGCCCAATCGTAGTTGTCCGAGAAGCGATGGTTGTAATACCACTTTCCGCTGAGCCGTTGCGAAGAGCTGATGTTCCAGTCATAGCGATTGACCAGGGACGGGAGGTAATCGTTGTACGGCTGGGCCGAATCCACGTAGTTGAAGCCGTCGGGAGTGGCGGGAGTGATATTCGGCAAGGGATAGAGCTGCTGGAAGAACTTATAAAATGGGGTGTTGGCGAATAGCGAGGCCGGAATCGTATTGCCCGGGAACGGCGTGCGGGAGACGTGGCCGGCGGTGGACGTCACGGCCGAGCGGGGGTCGTAAATAGTGTACGCGGTGGCGTTATAGGTCGACAGGTCCGAGAAATTGCCCAGCCGTTGGTTGGCGGTCGGCACCCAATAATCGACATTCACGGGGCTGGGCTGGATGCTAGTGATGTGGTCGTACTCGAAGTAGAAGAAGAACTTGTTCTTGCCGTTGAAGACCTTGGGGATGTAAACGGGTCCACCGAAGCTGAAGCCGGGCTGGAAGAAACGGCCGCCGGGATTCTCGTTCTGTCCGGCCGGCCAGGTGCCCGCGGCCACGGAATTGAGGTAACTGGCGCGCGTGAATTCATTGGTCGAGTTGATGCGATACCACATGTACTGGGCGAAGCCCGAACCGTGGATGGCGTTGGTGCCGGATTTGGTGGTGGCGCTGATGTAAGCGCCCACGCTGTGGCCCATGGAGGCGTCGAAGGCGTTGGTTTCAATGCGGACTTCGTCCACGGCTTCCTCGGAGGGAACGAAGCCGGCTCGTCCGCCGTTGGTTCCGGTGACCGGGTTGCCATCCAGCAGAAACTCGTTGCTGCCGGTGGCCAGACCCGCGGTGTCGTAACTGGCGGTGCCGGCGTGGTCCATCACACGGCTGATGCCGGGCGCGCCGGTGAACACCATGCCTGGGGACATGCCCTGCAGCGCCCACGGATTCATGGTGGTGACGGGCAACATGGCGATATCGCGCGTATCGAGCACGCGGCCTCCGACGGCGTTGGTGGTCTGGAGTTGCGGCGCATCGGCGGTGACATCGACTGAAGTTGTAGTTTCCCCGATCTGGAGTTGCAGATCGACGGCCAGGCGGTCGCCGGTATTCAAGGTGATGCCGGTCCGCACGAGCTTCTTGAAGCCGGTGATCTCTCCGGTAGCCGTGTAGGTCCCGGGCGTCAGGAAATCGACTTCGTAATAGCCGGTTTGATTGCTGGTGACACGACTTGAGATGTTGGTCGCGTTGTTAGTAATCACGACCGTGGCGTTGGGAATTACGGCGTTCTGCGCGTCGATCACCTTGCCAGTGATACTGCCGCGCGATTCCTGCGCGAAGCCAGCCGCGGAAACAATCGCCAGAAGGGCGACCAGAAGCAGGGTACGAATGAGCCCGAAATGCGAACGTTGCATTTAACCTCCCTAAACCAGTAGACCTCGTACGGACTGAGGCGAGATTAACAGGCTCCGCGACCGAGGGCCAAGAAGTTTCGGATATCCCCATCCAGTTTTGTGATACAAAACACAAGGAGCGATGGCGACAGGCCACAAAATATTAATTTTATTAGACTTAATACTACTGCACTGAAAAGTGGTGTGATCTCGTAAGCTGTCAGGGCGTTATTCGCTGCATAACATGTAAGCGATTACCTCACGGCTACGTCCCAGATCTTTTCGCGGCGAGATTTGCCCTCGGGGCCTTCGATTTCGAGGACCACGGTGTAGTCCGCGCCGGCGGTGTACTGGTGGATGGGATTGCGTTCGGTGGAAGTGGCGCCGTCGCCGAAAGTCCATTTCCAGGACGTGGCTTTGCCGGTGGATTCGTCGCGGAACGCCACCAGGCGGCGATTCATGTCGATGACCTGGAAGGACCAGTTGGCGTCAAAGTGGACGAAGCGGGGCTCGAGCGGCATCAGGCGGAAACCGACCAGTTCGTCGGCCTTGCCGTACATGGTGTGCTGGCGCGAGAGATTCCAGAAGGCGTGGGCTTCGCTATCTGGGTTGTCGTAATCCAGGACGGCCCACGAGATGCCGATCAGCTTGTTCTCGGTGAGCACGGATTCGACGGCGCGCTGGGGCCCTTCGCATCCGGCGTAGTCGAACGGAGTGATCCAGAACTCGAGCACCAGCTTGCCGGCTTCGCCGGGCTTGAAGTTGTAAGAATAGGCAGCGTTGGCATAGGGCAGTGACTTGACGTACGCGTTACAGCCCCAGGCGAGGGCCCAATCCTTGCCGACCGCCGGAGTCATGATGTGGTAGTTCTGAGCCTGAACGCCATGCATCGAGAAGTGCGCATCGCGTTCGCTCAACTCCTTGGTGGGCTGGAAGCGCTCGATGAGCGGCCCGCCGGAGAGGTCGCCATCGACCACCAGTTCGAAGGTGTCGTTGTGGAGACCGGGTTTTGCGAAATCCCAGTAGTTGTCGTAGGCCTCGTAGAGGAAATAGAGGCGGTTCAGGCCCTTCACCCAACCGACCTTGACGCGCACGTCGAGATCCTTGGGGTCAGGCTTATGGTCCTTGTTGGTGTCGTCGACTAACTGGTCCATGCCGATGGCGTAATCGTCGGGTACGATTTTCCAATCCTCCGGATCGCCGTCGATGCGGGGAATCATATTAGTGGGAAACTGGAAGATCTTGAAAATGGTGCCGGGGCGGTCCAAGGCGAAGCTGGGACAACATGCCAAGGCAAGAAGAATGATCGAAATCAGGCGGCTCATAAGCAGTCCTTCCATGTGAAACTATCCCACAGTGTAGCGATGGATCGAAGCGGGTGTCATGATATGGGGAGGAATCGAAAATGTTCTGCACCCGGGCCTACCGGTACCGATGACCATGACCACACCACACACCACTCGACGCCAGGCCCTGAAGCTGGCCGGCGCGGCGGCGCTCGGCGCTACGCTTCGGCTGAGAGCGCAACAGCGCGTGTTTGATGCCCGCGATTACGGGGCCATGGGCGATGGCGCGACGCTGGACACCGCCGCCATCCAGAAAGCCATCGACGCCGCCGCGGCCGCGGGCGGCCAGGTGCTGCTGCGGGGCGGCAAGAAGTACCTGGTGAGCACGCTGGTCTTGAAGGGCGCGATCGATTTCCACCTGGCCGACGACGCCGAATTGCTGGCCAGCACCAATCGCGCCGATTATCCGGGCGACGCCGACGGCATTCTGACGGCGCACCAGGCCACAGGCTTGAAGATTTCGGGCACGGGCAACATCAACGGGCGGGCCAGAGAGTTCATGACGGGCTATAACCAGGCAGGCGAGATCTGGCGGTTCGGCCCGTTCCGCCCGAAGATTTTCGTATTGACCGGTTGTAAGGACCTGGAAGTGCGCGATATCAGTTTCAGCGATGCGCCATTCTGGGGCCTGCATATGATCGGCTGCGAGCGCGTGCTGGTGGACCATGTGAAGGTCCGCAACCTGCTGGACGTGCCGAACTGCGACGGCATCGATCCGGATCATTGCCGCGACGTGGAAATCCGCAATTGCGACATTGTGTGCGGCGACGACGCGATTGTCATCAAGTCGACGCGGCAACCGGTGGACTTCGGCGCGTGCACGAACGTTCGGGTGCACGATTGCGTGATGACGACCAAGGATTCCGGGCTCAAGATCGGCACCGAGACGACACAGGATATCGCGGGCATCCGATTCGAGCAATGCGAGATCCGCTCGAGTTGCCGCGCTCTCACCATCCAGCTTCGCGACGAAGGCAACGTGCGCGATATCCAGTTCAGCGATATCAAGTTCGTTACGCAATACCAGGCAGCTCCCTGGTGGGGCCGCGGGGAGGCGATTTCCCTGACGGCGATTCCGCGAACTAAGGAAACCAAGGTGGGCAGAATTACCGGCGTGCGGATCCGCAACGTGACAGGCCGCGCCGAAAACAGCGCGCGCATCAACGGAACGGCGGACAGCCGCATCTCGGATGTGACGCTCGACAATGTAGACTTGACACTCGACCGCTGGACGGCTTACCCCGGCCCGATCTTCGACAACCGCCCGACCACGGCCGTGCCCGACCTGGAGCCGCACCGCACGCCGGGCTACAGCATCCGCTACGCGGACAACGTGACGCTCAAGAACTGCAAGCTGGCCTGGGGCCAGAACCGTCCAGAGTATTTCACGCACGCGCTCGAGGCGGAGAATGTGTCGCGCCTGGCGATTACGCATTTCAGCGGTGACGCCGCGCACCCCGAAAGAGATGAAGCCATAGTGGTGCGGTAAGGGGGTGGGGCGTTGGCATCTGATGCTAAAGCTGGTCTTGACGCTACTCGCAAAGAACGCCGGGTTGGGGTCGGACTGGAACGCGTGCCAGTTGACCTTAGAACGTGAGTCGCAGCCCCAACTGCACCTGCCGCATGGTGCCGGCGGTGCGGATGGTTCCGAAGGCCGCTGAACTGAGTGTAAGGGTGGGGTTGCCCAGGTTCACGAAGTTGAAGGCGTTGGTGAACTCGCCGCGCGCCTGCAGCGTGAACCGCTCCTTGAACTTGAAGTTGCGGAACAGCCCCAGGTCGATGTCTTTGCTGCCAGGCCCACTCAACACGTTGCGGCCCAGGTTTCCATCGGTGCCGCTGGCCGGCGCGGCAAAGGCGGCGGTACTGAACCACGCGTTGCTTACGTCGGACCGCGAGCGATGCGGATCCAGGTAGGGATTTCCTATCAGCTCGACGCGATCATTCGTGACTCCATCCAGATTGGTGTCGCTGCCTGTGGTGAGATTGATCGGCAGGCCGCTCTCCAACGTGACAATGGCGGAAAGCTCCCAGCCGTTGATCACGCCACGCAGGATGGAATTCACATGGTTGAAGTAATCCATGTCCCAGATCGCCGAACCCACCATGACCTGGCGGCGGTCGTTGTCGGAACGGCCGCGTTCGAGCGAAAGGTTGTGATAGTCCTCGGCGAGTCCGTTGACGGTGTTGTTATCGAGCTCTACGTCCTCGATGTCTTTCGAGAAGGTGTAAAAGCCCTTAGCGCTGAAGTGGTGCGAGACTCGCTTTTCGACCGTAATCTGCAGCCCGTTGTAGTTTGCATTCATGACCGACTGGACCGAATAGATATTCGACAGAATGAGGGGTTCGATCGGCCTGCGGTTGTTCACGTTGCTGGTGGTGGCGGTGCTGTTGTAAGAGGGGTAGTTCAGATCTTCCGCAAACGGCAGACGGTGAGTCAGCGAACCCACGTAAGCCGCCGTAACCGAAATGTCCCTGGTGATCTGACGCTGCACCGAGAAGTTGAGCTGGTAGGTATAGGGCCAGCGGAAGTTGGGCGCCACTCCGTAAATGGCCGCCGGGAAGATGAACTGCGGTGACGCAGGGTTATAACTGTATGGGAACGGGTCAACGCCGCCGGTCAGGAGGCCATAAGGATTAGTCAGCGATTGCACCGTGTTGAACTGTTCGCGAACGGCGAAGGGCTGATAGTTGGAAGTGGAATTCCATTCATTACCTGAAACGCTGCCATAGAACAGGCCACCAGCAGCGCGCACGGAAGTCTTGCCGTCGCCGAAGGGATCCCAAGCCAATCCGAGACGCGGCGAGAAGTGGAGCTTCTGCATACCGACAATGCCGCGAGGTATTCCGGGGTCGCCGGCGATGAGCAATCCGGCGGGAACATTCGAGCCCTTGAGGAGCTGCGACTGCACGCCCTGTTCAAAGGTGGCTTCGCGATTGAAGGGATCCGTAGGCGGGGTCTGTAACTCATACCGCAGGCCGAGGTTAAGCGTGAGCCGGGGGGCGATGCGGTAGTCGTCCTGGAGGAAGAGGGCGCCGGTCCAGAAGTCGTCCATGGCGGTGATGGGCGCATCCTGATTCATGGTGACGGGAAGGCCGAGCATGTAATCGGCCAGGGCATTACCCTTGTACGCGGCGTTCAGCTTGGTATTGGCGGTCTTGGTTCCGGTAAAAGAGAATACGCCGTAGTTATTCAACAAAGTCTGCTGGATATCCTTGTTGAGCGAGAGCTCGCCGCCGAACTTGAAGGAGTGGCGACCTTTGGTGTAACTGAGCTGATCGCGGGTGGAATAGAAGTTGGTGCCGGCCACGGGTCCGGAGATAGCCTGCGAGAGTGTGAAATCGCCGGTCACGGTAATCTGCGGCAGCGAAGGGGTGCCCTGTATGCCGAAGCTGGAACCAAACGCGGCCAGCGATTCCTGCGGCGTGTTGAGGCGGCCTCCGAAGTTACGCGTATAAGTGACCCAATACTGGTTCACGGTGTTGGGGCTGATACTGAAGGTATCGCTAATGTTGACGTTCTGCTGGCGCCAGTCGAAGTTTTCGGTAGACCACGGGATGTTTCCGCCGGGTGACACGGCGTTATGGCCGCTGGTTTCGTAATAGCTGCCCGACAGGCGATTGCGGTCGCTGAAGGAGTGATCGATCTTAGCGAGATACTCGCTGGTGTTATAGGGACTGGGGATGGTGCCCTGCCAGAAGTTGCCAGAGACGTTGGACGCGGGAATGTTCTGGTTGAGGATGTTGAGCGCGGTGGGGTCGAGCCTGGTCTTGGGAATGACATTGCCAGGAAAAAGCGTGCTGCTCAGAGGATCGATGGGCACCACCTTGGATTGCGAGAAATCGCCGGTGCGTTCCAGAGCGGTGGGCACGATGGCCGTGTTCAGGAAGGAGCTGGTAATCTGGCGCAATCCGGAATAGGTCCCGAAGAAGAAGGTTTTGTTTCTGCGGATGGGCCCGCCGATGCTGCCGCCGTATTGGTTGCGGTGCAGGGGCGAAGTGGTGAGAGAGCCCCAGGGATAGGCGTTGAGGTCGTTATTGCGGAAGAACTCAAAGAGCGAGCCGTGGAACTGATTGGTGCCCGACCGCGTGATGATGTTGACGACTCCGCTGGCGAAGCGTCCGTATTCGGCGCTGTAGCTGTTGGTGACGACACGAAATTCCTCGACCGCGTCGGGGTTGGGCGCGATATTGCCGGTGTTGCGCAGCCCGGTCATGTTGTTGCCGCCATCGAGGTAGTAGTTCACCGATCCGGCGCCACCATCGACGCCGCCATTGATCATGGTGCGCTGCTCCGGGTAGCCCAGCACGATGGTGTTGGCCGAAGATTCGACGCCGGGCGTGAGGTTCAACAAGGTGTAAACGTTGCGGCCAACAATGGGCAGCGTAGTGATTTCCATATTCTCCACGGTGCGGCCGATCTGGGCATTGTCGGTGTTCACGGCGGGCGCAGTGGCGGTGACATCGATCTCCTCGGTCATGGTGCCGACGTCGAGCGAGGCATCGACGCGCGCCATCACGTTGATGTCCAGCGTGATGCCCTTCTGCACGGATTTCTTGAAGCCGGTGGCCGTCACTTCAACCCGGTAGCTTCCAATGGGCATGAACTCCATGCGATATTGGCCCTCCGGATTCGTCTTAGCAGCGCGGGTGAAGTTCGTATCTACGTTGGTGGCGGTGACGTCAGCGGCCGGCACGATGGCTCCGGTCTTATCGGTCACGGCCCCATAAAGAGTGGTGGTGGTCTGCGCACAGAGGAACGACGCGCTCGCCAGACAGATCAACCCGACGAGCAAACTTACAATGACTCTCTTAGTCATACTAACCTCCTGGCGCTGCATGGCGCCCATTGAAACATCATTCGGCGGCTTGGAGCCGCAATAGAGTTTCCAACAAATAGTAATCG